>SYJG01000190.1 GCA_005798445.1 Planctomyces sp. | reverse complement strand
TCACTCGGAGAGGGCTTTCGGATTTGTTCCTGGGCATCCGTGCCAATCCTCCGCTTCGTGTTGATGGTCACACCAACTCACACCAGCGGACTCGTAAACCGGGAACGCTTCCTTGTCCAGAACTCTTATCTTCCCGCACGCTCTCTCAGAGGACCCGCAGAGAAGAGTAGGTAGGCGAGCGGCAGGCGTCAGCCCTCCGAGCCCGTCGTTTGAGTGGAACTTCCACTCTTGGAGGGCTAACGCCCTGCCGCTCGCCGACACAAATTCCTTTGCCGGTCTACTTAGATTTCGGCCACTCACTGGCGCGTCGTGCTCGTCTTGAATTCACTCTCCTATCACTTCAACTGTTGCAGCATGAAGTATTGGATGATGTTGACCGCCAGCTTGGTCGCGTCTTCGGAGACGTAGCCTTCGCAGGCGATCGCCGATTGGCGTTCCAGCGCGCAACTGATGTCATACTTGCTGTAGATCACGACGTAGCGACCGTCGATCTCGATCCCTTCGAGGGCCGGTTCGCCAGTGACGACTGCGCTCGCGATGACTCCACGTCCAGCGGTTTGATCGGCCCCACGACGGCGCACGGTGCGCAGATCGTGGCCGATGGTTTTCGACGAGTACAACTCGTGCGTGATCGGAATCCGTGCCAGCGGTTTGTCGGGATACAGTGCAACAGTCAATTCGCGGAAACTTTTGTCGAAGGGACTTGAAGTGCAACAGGCATCGGCGAACAAGACGCAGCCGTTTTCGAGGTATTGTTTCAACCGTTCTCGTTCGGCGCGAGACAAGTCAAACTTGTGTCGGCCGTGCATGTACGCGATGGGATAGTTGAAGAGGTTCGAGTCGCTGATGGCGAGTTCGCGCGGCTTTGTCGCCGCTGACAAGCCCGCTGTTTCGTTGAGCGCGACAAGGATATTGCGGAGTGCGTGTGGCGCTGTATCCCAGCCTCCGGTGTGTCGCAGTTGCACGATCTGCAACAGGCCCGCTTCGATTCGGTCTCGCTGCGCGGCTTGCTCGGCGAGTTCGGCTTGCTTGAGCTTGTTCGGCGGCTCGCGACCAGTGGCGTACGCGATGACATTGACGCCGATGTGCGTGGATTTCGAGACGAAGCCTTTCATCTCGGGTCGCCGACCCGGCGGTTCGGACACGCACCATTTGTCCCAACCACAGGCGATGTCTTCCGGCGAGTACACGATCGCCGTGCGGCAGCCGAAATCGACGCCCCACAAATTCACTTCGGCTTGGCTCAGCAAAAATTCGCTGCGGAAGATCGGATGTTCCGGTGCGAGCTTCTTCAACTCGGCCTCGCCGTTCGGGTACATCCGCTGGATCAGGTCTCGGAAGCCTTCGTCGAACCCCACCGCGTTGCAGTTGCCGACCGCGAAGAGAAATCCGCCGGCATTGACGTACTCGCGCAACAATTCAACTTCGGGATCGCCGAATGCCGGCTGGTCTTTGCCGGACAGGAACAGCACGGGAGCCTGCATCAAATCGGCGACTCCGCCCCCCTTGATGGCTTTGTCCATTTCGACGACTTGCCACGTCACCAGCTTCGGCCACTTCGGCATGCCACTGATCATGTCGGTGAGATTGTGAACGTCGTGGCGATGCCGATTCCAATCCTCGACGGCGATCCCCTTCGCGTTGCGTTCCGCCGGCGGTCCAAACTTCAACTTGTTGATCAGTACCGGAGCCATCCCCTTCGACAGGAACAGCAAAGCGAAACTCGTCCCCACGATCGGTTCGGTTTCCCCAACACCACTGCCGACCCAGTGGCCTTCCGCTCCTTGACCTCGGATGAGAAACGCTGCGCCTTCGCGGAACCAATCGTGGTTGCCGAAGAACCGCAGACCGCTCAGCCGGCCGGCACGTTCCAGGCCATAGAGGTAGTACAGCACTCCGCCGATCGCGCCATTCCCGACGTTATGTCCGACTGCGAAGCGCGATCGCAGCCAATTCAACCCACGTTCCAGCGCTTCGTTGCGAGCCTCGTCGCGACAGCAATCAGGCAGGCCATCCGCTCCAACATTGGAATCATCCGGCAACATCGAATCGGCCATCACCAGGGAGGCAATTCCCGCCACGCTCATCGTGCCGGAAGAGTTTCCGTCTCCGGCCTGGTAGCCCCAGCCGCCATCCGCCGATTGTGCCTTGATCCAATGTTGTCGAGTCAACTCCCAACCTTTTCGGCTGGTCGGAATGCCTGCGAAGGCAGCCTCGCGCAGTCCGAGCACGGCATATTGGGTGTTGCTGTGGTCCGAACCATGCGAGCCTGGCGACAAGCGATATCCCCACCAACCAGGATGCAGTCCGTTCGTGTCCTGGGCGTCTTCCAGCTTGCGGACAATCGCCAGCATCCGAGCGCGGTCACGTTTCTCGTCCTTCGCCGCCGCGTAGACCATCAATTGCAAGCCGGCCTCGTAGGTTGTTTCCGGAGCCGATTTCGATCGCAAGAAATCCAGCGCCTTTTGAATGGGCGGATCCTGCGGAGTCATCCCGATGTTCAACAACGCCAATGTCGCCAGAGCCGATGGGCCGGTGGGATACATCGCGTTGAGTCCACATTCCCAGTGGCCATCGGGGCTTTGTTTGGAAAGCAAAAACCGCTTGCCCGCCTCGATGGACTTGACCACCGCTTCCGGCTTGAGTCCGTCCGCCGCCGAGAGCGTTCCACCAACGGCCGCCAGCAACAACGCGGCAACGATTGACTCAAATGCTCGAACAAGATTGCGGTGCATGAGACATCCCTCGACCGATCGTCACACAAAACGTCAGCGAGGGCTGACGTTTCAGAAGACTCCGATTCACAGCCCATCGAAGCGTTCGCCCTCGCTGACGCTTCGGGTTACAACTGCGGCCAATCCCCTTTTACAATCCGACTCTCAACCCGACCACCTCAATCCGAGTCGCTCCGTGATTCAGATTCCGAAAGTGAGATTGCCTTGGCCGAGAAACGTGACTTCGACGAATTCCTCGAAAAATTCCGCCGCCGCCGCGAGCTGATGACCACCGAACTGCACAAGGTCATCATCGGCCAAGAAGCGGTCATCGAACAAATCCTCGCGGCGATCTTCACCGGCGGACATTGCCTGCTGGTCGGCGTGCCGGGCCTTGCGAAGACGTTGATCGTCAGCACGATCGCGAACATTCTCGACGTACAATTCCAGCGGATTCAGGTCACGCCTGACCTGATGCCGTCGGACATTACCGGCACCAACGTGCTCGATGAGAACGAATCGGGCCGGCGCGAGTTTCGCTTCGTGAAGGGGCCGGTCTTCACCAACATCTTGCTGGCCGACGAAATCAACCGCACGCCGCCGAAGACTCAGGCCGCGCTGCTGCAAGCCATGCAGGAACGCGAAGTCACCTACGGCCCGGAAACCTACAAGCTACCCGAACCTTTCTTCGTCATCGCCACGCAGAACCCCATCGAGCAAGAGGGAACGTATCCGCTGCCCGAAGCAC
>SYJG01000189.1 GCA_005798445.1 Planctomyces sp. | reverse complement strand
GTTCCCAGCGACGCGAAGCTCGACGCTTACCCGGTCGGTGCGTATCTGGTCAACGACCCCGACGGGATACGCCGATTCCCGTACAGCTTCGACATGGCGATCAACCCGCTGACGTATGCCGACTACAACAACGCCTCCACCCGAAGCTCGCAGCATGCCATCGGTGAAATCTGGGCGTCGGCGTTGTGGGACATGAACTGGCTGCTCATCGAGAAGCACGGCTTCAGCTCCGATTTCTACCACGGCACGGGAGGTAACAATCTCGCGCTGCAACTGGTCATGGACGGGCTGAAGTTGCAGGGGACGAACCCGTCGCTCTTGGATAGCCGCGACGCCATTCTGGCCGCCGATGTCGCATTGAATGGCGGTGCCAACCAAGCCGAAATCTGGACAGCATTCGCTCGGCGCGGAATGGGCTTCAGCGCCAACGACGGTGGCAATGCCAGTTCGACTTCCGTGGTGGAAGCGTTCGACATCCCCGGCACGATCAGCGGCACGGTCTTTCGCGATGACGATGCCGACGGCACGCGCGACGCGGGCGAACCGGGACTCAGCGGCTGGTCGGTCTATCGCGACTTGAACAACAACGGCGTGCAGGAGGTCGCGAGTGTGACGACGTTCAACTCGACCGACACGCCCGTAACGATCACCTCCCCGAACATCAAATCCCCGATCGTGATCTCAGGGCTGTCGGGCGTGATCGTGGACGTCAATCTGACCGTCAACATTTCCCATGCGGCCGTTGGCGAACTCAATCTCGCGCTGCTTCCTCCCACTGGGGTGCCGGTGATTCTCACGCAATTCCTAGGAGGCACCGGCGACAACTTCACGAACACGGCCTTCGACGACGAGGCGGCAACGTATGTGACCTCCGCGTCCGCGCCGTTCACCGGCTCGTTCAAGCCGTACTTCAACCTGTCGCAGTTGGACGGCGTCACTCCCAACGGAACCTGGCAACTCCGCATCGACGACATCGCCTCCGGCAACGTGGGAACTTTGCTGAGCTGGTCCATGCAAGTCTCCTACGGCAACCCGGACCCCACGACCGTCACCGATGCGAACGGCAATTACACCTCCTTCAGCAGCGGCAACGGCACGCATCACATTCGCGAAATCGTCCAACCGGGCTTCACACAGACAGCTCCCGCCAGCGGCGTCAACGACGTCGTCATCTCCGGCGGCGTGCCGGTCAGCGGGCAGAACTTCGGCAACCGAGTCGTGGTTGAGCCGATCACCCCCTCGTTGTCGATCAGCGACGTCGCGATCGTCGAAGCGAACACCGGACTCACTTACGCCAACTTCACGGTCTCACTGTCCGCTGCCAGCAACCAAGTGGTGACGCTCGACTATGGGACTGCGAATAGCACCGCGCTGGCTCCCAGCGACTACGCGGCCGTTTCGGGAACGCTGACCTTCCCGGCAGGTGTCACGTCGAAAACGATATCCGTCCCGATTCTTGGAGACCTGCTGGACGAGGCTTACGAAACGTTCCTCGTGAATCTGTCCAACCCGATCAATGTCAGCATCTCCGACGGTCAGGGAGTCGGCACGATCGTGGACAACGACGCCGCGCCGATGCTTTCGATCAACGATGTCGCCGTCGTCGAGGGCCATTCGGGCGAGACCGCCGCGATCTTCACCGTCAAGCTGTCCGCCGTCAGCGGCCAAACCGTGACGGTCAAATACAACACAGCGAACAACTCCGCCGTCGCTGGGATCGACTACGTCAGCGCTTCCGGCTCAGTCACGTTCGCTCCCGGAGAAACCACCAAGACGCTGAACGTCCCCGTTACCGGCGACATGCTCGACGAGGCCAACGAGTTCTTCGTCGTCAACCTTTCGAACGCCGTCAACGCCACGATCTTTGACAGTCAAGGTCTCGGCACGATCACCGACGATGACGACGCACCGTCATTGTCGATCGCCGACGTCGTCGTCTCCGAGGGAAGTTCCGGCGTGACGACCGCAACCTTCACCGTCAGCCTCTCCGCCGCCAGCGGCCAGCTCGTGACCGCCAGTTACGGCACCGCGAACAGCTCCGCCATCGCACCGGCCGACTACACGACCACCTCCGGCACGCTGAACTTCCCCGCCGGCACCACGACGCGGCCGATTTCTGTCACCGTCCGTCCGGACCTCTTGGACGAACTCGACGAGATATTCTTCGTGAACCTCTTGAACGCGACCAACGCCAGCATCGCCGACAACCGAGCGACCGGCGCCATCACCGACGACGACGCGCCGCCGACAATGTCGATCAAAGACGTGGTACTCTTTGAAGAGAATTCAGGACAAACCTTGGCGACCTTCACTGTCTCGCTGTCCGCCGCCAGCGGGCACGCGGTCAGCGTCAATTATTCCACGGCCGACAACACCGCGCTCGCCGGAGTCGATTACGCCACCACGTCCGGGACTCTGATCCTCGCCGCCGGCACGACCTCGAAGACCTTCACGGTCCCGTTCTACGGAGACGTCCTCGACGAAGCGAACGAGACCTTCTTCGTGAACCTGTCGAACGCGATCAATGCGAGCCTCATCGACAATCAAGCCCTCGCCACGATCACCGACAACGACGCGGCCCCGTCGCTGAAGATCAATGATGTGGCTGTGGTCGAAGGGAACTCCGGGGCGGCGAACGCCACGTTTACGGTGACGCTGTCGGTTGTCAGCGGACAGGCGGTCAGCGTCAACTTCGCCACCGCGAACAGCACCGCGCTTGCCGGCAACGATTACGAGACACAATCCGGGACGCTGATTTTCGCCCCCGGAGAAAAGACCAAGACAGTCGCCATCGCGGTCACTGGCGACACACTCGACGAAGCCAACGAGAGTTACTTCGTCAAACTGTCAGCCGCGACCAACGCCAGCATCGCCGACAGCAGCGGACTCGGCACGATCACCGATAACGATGCGGCTCCAACCCTGTCGATCGACGACGTGACAATCCTCGAAGGCCATTCCGGCGTGACCACGGCGACGTTCACCGTCACCCTCTCGGCCGCCAGCGGCCAGACGGTGTCCGTCAAGTACGCCACCGCCAACAACACTGCCGTCGCGTCGGCCGACTACTCGATAACGTCTGGCACTCTGACCTTCGCCGCCGGAGTGGTCTCGAAGACGATCACGGTCGCGATCAAAGGGGATGTCCTCAACGAACTCGATGAGGTCTTCTTCGTCAATCTCTCCAGTCCAATCAACGCCACGATCGCCGACAGCCAAGGGCGAGGCACGATCACCGATGATGACTGATCCGTGTGTGCTGGGCCTTCGCGTTAGGCCAGACTCCAACGCATGGCCGAATTTCTGTCTGCTTCGGCCGCGCGACCGGAATTTTCACGCATCAGAACTTGTTGATTCTGCCGATCCAGGTGACAATGGCCGCCCGTCCGACTCGGCCGCAAGGCACAATGACTGGCCTGTGACCACGACTCGCCTCATTCACCCACCGACTCAAGAGGAGTCCCGCGATGCTGACTTTCTTCGGCAAACGAAACCCGTTGTGTGATTCAACGTCCCGACGTTCGTTCCTGCAAATCGGCGCAGCCGGAATCGGTGGGCTGACGCTGGCGGATCTGCTGCGACTCGAAAGCCAAGCGGCGACGGGTGGCGCGAAGAAGTCGGTCATCAACATCTTCTTGAGCGGCGGTCCGTCGCATCAGGACATGTTCGATTTGAAGCCCGAAGCCCCGTCCGAGATTCGCGGCGAGTTCAAGCCGATCGCGACCAACTGCGCGGGCTTCGACATCTGCGAACTGTTCCCGAAGCTGGCCCAGGTCGCCGACAAGTTCTCGGTCATCCGCTCATTGACCGGGATCAGTGAAGAGCACACGAACGTCCAATCGGACACCGGCTGGCCAGAAGCCACGTTGCGGTCCATTGGCGGACACCCCAGCATCGGATCGGTCATGTCCAAGATGTGGGGGCCGGCTCAGTTCACGGCGCAGGGTTCCGCTCCGACGTTCGTGGACCTGACCCAAACCTCGAAGCCCGGATTCCTCGGCCAAGTTCACGCCCCGTTCGTGCCGGACGGAGTTGGCCGACAGAACCTCTCGCTCAATCAGCAAGTGACGCTCAACCGCTTGGATGATCGCAAGGCGTTGCTCGCGGGGCTCAACACCGCTCGGCAAGGAGTCGATTCGCGCGGCATGATGACCGCACTCGACAGCTTCACCGAACGAGCGGTCAATCTCATCACCTCCGGTGAAGTCGCGAAGGCGCTCGACCTGCGAAGAGAAGACCCGCGACTGCTCGAACGCTACGGCGTCGAGAAGGATCAGCAGAACCAACGCCTGATTCTCGCTCGGCGGCTGATTCAAGCGGGGACGCGCTGCGTCTCGTTCTCGTGGGGCAGCTGGGACACGCATGGCAATAACTTCGGCCATCTCAAGAACCAGTTGCCGAACCTCGACAATGGGCTGAGCACATTGATTCAAGACCTCGACGCTCACGGCCTGCTGAATGACACGATCATCCTGATGTCGGGCGAGTTCGGTCGCACACCGCGCATCAACGCCGGAGCAGGCCGCGACCACTGGGCACGTGCCGGATTCTTCTTCGTCGCCGGCGGAGGCTTCCGACACGGCCAAGCCATCGGCTCAACCAACCGCCTGGGCGAGATCCCGACGTCTCGGCCGATCCACCTGCAAAACATCTTCGCGACCGTTTACAAGCAACTCGGCATCGACCCCGACACGACCACGCTCATCGACCCCAACGGCCGCCCGCAATATCTCGTCGACGAACGCAAGCTCGTCGCGGAGTTGGGCTGAACACAGCCAAGCAAGGCATTGATCTGCGAATCTTTGATTGGGGTTCCCTCTCGACGGACGAATGAAATCGGGATGGAACCCCAATCGTTTGACCGAAGTTGCTCGCTTGGCCGCGCGAATGGTATCGTGGCTTCGCTCCGAAAATCTTTCCCTGCCGGATCGAATCGCCCATGAGCACTCTTTGTTTTGATACCGAAATCCTCACGCTCCCGGATTCAGGCTGCGGTCTGGAGACCTTCCGCCAGTGGGCGCTCTCGGATGAGTCGCCCAACAATGCTCCAGTCTTTTATCTTGCGGGTGAAGTGTGGATCGATATGAGCAAAGAGCAATTCTTCTCTCACAACAAGATCAAGACCGAATTCACACGGGTGCTGAGCAACATCGCAAAGAAGAAACGACTAGGGAGCTACTGCTCCGACGGCATGTTGCTTTCGAACGAAGAGGCTGAACTGTCAGGCAACCCGGATGGCATCTTCGTCGCCAACGCCAGCTTTCGGTCTGGAAAAGTCCAATTGGTCGAGGGTGCGGATTCCGGCTTCGTGGAAATGGAAGGCTCGCCCGACATGGTGCTGGAAGTCGTCAGTGACAGTTCCGAAGCGAAGGACACGGAAATCTTGCGCGAGCTGTATTGGAAGGCCGGCATCCGCGAATACTGGCTGGTCGATGCACGCGGCGAGGAATTGCAGTTCGACATCTTCCGCCGCACAAGCCGCAGTTATTCCGCGACGCCTCAAACGCGCGGCTGGATGAAGTCCGCCGTCTTCAGCCAAGAGTTTCGACTGACGCGACGTACCGATGAACTGGGGCATCCGGAATTCACGTTGAGACTCCGATGACGTTCCTTGTCGCATTCCAAGCAGACTCGCACCTCGTCCGCGCTCGGCGCGGGTCTCCTGACCCCGCCGGATTTTTGACCGCAGGTCTCCTTGGGCTTTGATCGTTCGGGCGGGTCTGTTTCAATGCGGGAGACCTTCGGTCGAGCGAGCGGCGGGGTCAGGAGACCCGCGCCGAGCGCGAGGATGATTCTCACGAAATGAGGAATGCGATGTCTGCGAAAGAAGTCGCGATCGACGCGATCACCCGAATGCCCGAAGGGATCTCTTGGGAAGAACTCATGGAAGAGTTGGAGATTCTCGCCGACCTGCGCCGCGCCGATATTGCAATCGACGCCGGTGACTTCGTGACTCACGAAGAGGTCAAGCGGGAGATCGCCACATGGTTTTCCAAGTAATCTGGTCGCGAACCGCTTTGCGACAGCTTCGCGAGGTCAAAGATTAAATCGCCGCGGATAACCCCACTGTGGCCGACAAAGTCGTTCACGAGATCGAAAAACGAGCCGATCTCCTGCAGACCATGCCCTTCGGTTTTCCGGCTTATGCGCCGCGACTTGATGAAAACACACGGCACACCGTCGTTGGTCGATACCGGGTCTTCTACCGTATTGTGCCGGATCAGAACCAGGTCCGAATTCTGAAAGTCTGGCACTCGTCGTGACGTGACCCACGCTTGCCCCGCAACTGACTCGTCCTTGCTCGCGCTCGGCGCGGGTCTCCCAACCCCGCCGGATTTTGGACCGCAGGTCTCTTTGGGCTTTGATCGTTGCGGCGGGTTTGTTTCAATGTCAACGAAAACCTTCGGTCGAGCGAGCGGCGCGGTCGGGAGACCCGCGCCGAGCGCGTCGAGGCCACGGGATGGTCAGTCGGGGCGGGTCCGACCAACCTTTGGCGATTTCAAATCCATCCGGCCGGCGAGAGCCAGCCCTACTCAATGAATGAGGCTGCCATGAACACCAAACATCGCAATCTGATTTATGTAGTCGTCGCGATCGCTGCTGGATTCGGCGCATATTGCGCCGCGTCTTCGGAGGTTGGTGCCTCAAATGCCGTCCGCGCACCGTCCGAGTGGATCAAAATTCCGTTGACATGTGCCGTCACGGTTGCTGTGTACTGCGCGCTCTCGTTTGGTCTAGATGCGATGCAGCAGATCCCGGAAACGAAGCGATCGCTTGTCTGGGTGGCATTGGTGGGTTGGACGACGGCCTGCCTTTTGGCGGCCTTTGTCGTCTCGCTCTTTCATGCGCTTTATCTGATGCACGGATCGCAGCGTCTCTTGACCCCAGCCGACTGGATCGCCACTAGGGCAGTGATTGGTGGCCTGTACTTGGCGTTTCTTCCTGCGACAGCCATCATTCAGAGCGTCAGGGACCGCCAATCACTACCAGTCGCGTAAAAGACACCCATGCTTTGCTCCTGCCACAGCTTTGAGCCAGTCATGTCGCGACGCGACATGCTACGAGCATCGGCGTGTGGGTTCGGGGCGCTCGCGCTGGCGGAATTGTTGAAGGATGATGTCGCGAAGGCGGACACGACTCGTGCGGCGAATCCCCTCGCTCCGAAAATCCCGCTGTTGCCGGCGAAGGCGAAGCGGGTTTTGTTCCTCTTCATGCACGGTGGGCCTTCGCAAGTCGATACGTTCGATTACAAGCCGCTGCTCGAACGGGACCACGGGAAGCCGTTGCCGTTCTCTAAGCCGCGAGTCTTTTCGGCTCAGACCGGCAACCTGTTGAAGTCGCCGTGGAAGTTTCGGCAGTACGGCGAGAGTGGGGCTTGGGTCAGCGATCTGTTTCCGCATGTCGCTCAGCACGTCGATGACTTGTGCATGATCAATTCGATGTGGGGCTCGAACTCGCGGCATGGCGGAGCGTTGCTCGAACTGCACACCGGCAGTGACACGTTCGTCCGGCCGAGCATGGGGTCGTGGATCACCTACGGACTCGGCACCGAGAACCAAGACCTGCCCGGCTACATCACCATCTGCCCGACGCTGACGCATGGCGGAGTCAATGCCTACAGCTCGGCGTTCATGCCGGCCATCTATCACGGCACACCGCTGGGCAACGCGGGCATCTCGTCGGATCAGGCGAAGATCCCGTTCATCGAAAACGCCGACAAGCTGCCGCGATCGTTGCAGTCGCTGGAGGTCGGCCTCTTGCGGCAGATGAATGAAGTGCACCTCGCCGCGTCTGGTCCCGACACCGCGCTCGAAGGCCGCATTAATTCGTTTGAGCTCGCCTTCCGCATGCAGTCCGCCGCGCCGGAACTGCAAAACCTCGGCAGCGAATCTGAGGCGACTCAAAAGCTGTATGGACTCGACAACCCGCGTACCGCGAACTTCGGCCGGCAATGCCTGATGGCTCGCCGCTTCGCCGAGCGAGGCGTGCGGTTCATTCAATGCACTCACAGCTACAAGTGGGACCAGCACGGCAACCTGAAAGTCGATCACGCTCGCAACGCCGAGGAAGTCGATCAGCCGATCGCCGCGCTGCTGACCGATCTGAAATCGCGCGGCCTGCTCGACGACACGCTGATCCTGTGGGGGGGCGAGTTCGGCCGCACCCCGGTCGCTCAAGGGGACGACGGCCGAGACCACAACCCGCAAGGCTACACGATGTGGCTGGCCGGCGGCGGCGTGAAGCCCGGTATCCGCTACGGCGAGACCGATGACTACGGCTACTACGCCGTCAAAGACAAAGTCCACCTGCACGACCTGCACGCCACGATGCTGCACCTGCTCGGCTTCGACCACACCAAGCTGACCTACCGCTACGCCGGCCGAGATTTCCGCCTGACCGACGTGCATGGCGAAGTGGTCAGCGGGTTGCTGGCGTGAGGTCACTTCACCGGGTAGACCTTCAGGACTTCGTCGCCGTAGTGGTTGATGACCTTCACAGCGATCTTCCCGGACTTTGGTTTGGGGAACGGCTGGCTGGTGGTCGAGTACAACGCGGACCAGGCGGCCTCGTCGATATCGGCCTTGAGGGCGCGTTTGAGTTTGTCATACGGCTGGTCGGCTCCGGTGAAGTAAGCGTGCCGAACAAAAAAACTTTCGCCGTCGTAGTCGGTGTCTATGAACCAGCAGGCGATGTCATCGGTCGAGTGACTGCGGATCTCGCCCGTTGTCGGATCGTAGACATCGACCCCCTTGATCTCGACGACAAGTTCTGTGGCAGAGCCTGTCCCTTTTCCCTCTCCCCTTCCAAAGGGGAGAGGGTCAGGGTGAGGGGTTCCTGTTCCAGGCTTTGCACCTGACTGACGTTTTGCATTCGAAAGAAGGGCAGCCCCCTCACCCCGGCCCTCTCCCCCGATGCGGGGGAGAGGGAGAGCGGCGGGGCGGAGTTCGATGTCGGGTTCGCCGAAGACCATGAAGAGGTTTCCCGCGCCGGTCTTCTTGAGCAGTTCGTCGCCCATGCTGAGGTCGGGGTTCATGCGGCAGATTTCGACGCGCAGCTTGCCGTAGTTTTTCAGGTCCAGATCGACGTGCGGGTCGAAGGCGAAGCCGAGGACGTAGAGCAGGTCGAAGCCGACTCCACGCAGGGCTTCCTTGGCCGCTTCCTTCACCAGTTCGGGGCCGACCGTGCCGTGTTCGGGGCCGATGCAGATGGCGACTAGTTTGGAGTCGCCGTTGGCGTCGGTGAACTCGCCCGAGGCGTGCAGCCATTCTCCGGCGAACGGTTCGAGCGTGTCGAACTTCAGGCGTTCCTTCTTGTCGCGCGCCTGAATGCCCGCCTTGCGCAGGTTGTCGATGATCATCGTGCCGAACTGGTCGGGGCCGATGACGCGGACGGAGAGACCGTCTTTGCCGGCCGCTCGTTCCTTCTTCTGTTCGACGGTCAGGCGGCGATGGGGCGACAGGCTTTCGACGGTGAACGGGCCGGTGACGCGGACCTTGCTGTTGTCTTCGTAGGGCTTGTCGAACAGGAGTTCGGTGTCGGCGTGTTTGGCGATGGCGGCGTCGATCT
>SYJG01000188.1 GCA_005798445.1 Planctomyces sp. | reverse complement strand
CTCGAACGGGCCGAAGAATTGGGCGTCGGCGTTTCTGCCGGCTCACACGCAGGGGACGACGATCTTCCCGCAACGCGAGAACCCGATCGAAGACCTGCTGCCGCGAGCCGACTTCGTCACCGCCGACAGCGATCGCGCGGGGTTGGAATTGCTCAACCGCGTGAACCGCCAGTTTGAACAAGAACGGCCGGGCGATTCACGCTTGGAAGCGCGGATTCGGTCGTATGAATTGGCTGCACGAATGCAATTGGCAGCACCAGAAGCGCTGGACCTTTCGCGGGAGCCGCAGCATGTGCTGAAGATGTATGGCTTGGATGAAGGCGATAGGACGAATAGGACCGATGGGACAGATAAGTCGCATGCGTCCCATAAGTCCTATCCGACGGAAATCAACATCCCCGAAGAAGTCGAATACTTCGGTCGCAAGTGTTTAATCGCGCGCCGCCTGTTGGAGCGCGGCGTGCGCTTCATCCAGATTTGGTCGGGCAACGACAACAGTTTCCCTCGCCGCAATTGGGACAGCCACGAAGACATCGAACGGGATCACCGCCCGCTGGCGATGGGCATGGCCGTCGGAGCCGCCGCGCTCATCAAAGATTTGAAACAGCGCGGCCTGCTCGACGACACGCTCATCCTCTGGACCACCGAGTTCGGCCGGATGCCTTCGACTCAAGGCTCAAAGGGCCGCGACCACAACCCGTTCGTCTTCACCAACTGGCTGTGCGGCGGCGGCATCAAGGGAGGGACGACTCACGGCCTCTCCGACCAATGGGGCTACAAACCGCTCGACCGCGAACACCCCACCGAGGTCTACGACATCCACGCCACGATCCTGCACCTGCTGGGCATCGACCACACGAAGCTGACCGTCCGCCACAACGGCATCGACCGCCGCCTCACCGACGTGCATGGGCATGTGATCGAGGAGATCGTGGCATAGAACCGCGTGATGTCGCTCGAAACGGTTCACGGTGACAACGTTGCCAAGAACTCGATCACGTCGCGCAGTTCGCGCGGGGTGAGCACTTTTCCGAACGGCGGCATCGCCGATTTGGGGGGCGTGCGTTCGTCGATCTCTTTGAGCGGCACTGATACCGATTTGCCGTCCGGTGTTTCGACGGTGATTTGCTGCGCGTCTTCGGTCTTCAGTGTGCCGGCGACGATGCGGCCGCTGTTGAGGACCAGTGTGATGCTGCCGAAGCCTGGAGTGATCCTCGCGTTTGGATCGATCAGCGATTGCAGCAGATGCTCGCGAAGACCTCCGGCGACGTCGCGGTTGCGTTTGACGACGTCGGTCAGGTCGGGGCCGGCGGTGCCTCCTTCGCCGCGGATCTTGTGGCAGCGAATGCACTGGCCTTGAGCGTGGCCGATGAAGACCGCCTGGCCTGTTTCAGGATCGCCACCTTGCAGCGTGAGCCGCAGTGCGGCGAGCGGGTCAGCGGCGGTCTTGGAATTCAACGCGGCTGAGCGGCGCTGCAACGCTTGGTTGATGGTTGTGATCTCGCGCCGCGCGGTTGCGGCTTCGAGAAGATCGACTTGCAATTCCAACGGGGCATCACCGACGGCCAGCCGATCGGCCCAAGAGGCCAACAGGCTGTCAGCCTCTTTGCGTTTCATGGTGGCGAGTGTCGCGAATGCTCGTTGTCGATCGACGTGATGGATCGACGTTGCTGTCTCTCCCGTGTCGTCACCGAGAACTTGCTTGAGTTCGCGGAGGCCAGCCTCAGCATCACGCGCGGCGATGACGTCGCGGGCGGCTGCTCGCAGCAACGGTACTTCGGATTTCAGGGCACTCGTTAGCGAGTCGGTCAGTTGCGGGAAGTTGCGGGCGGCCAGCAATCGCAACGCGGCGACTCGCGCGGTGGCGGGGCGTTTGGCATCGGTGAGCCATTCGGCGAACGTCGTGTCGTCCGCTTTCAAACCATGTCGAGCGACCAATTCCACAACCTGCGTGACCAAGTTTCCTTGAGCGGATGCCAACAGTTCCGGCAGTTTGTCGTTCAACACGTCGCGAGCCACTTTCGGATCACGCTTCGGTAGCGGTCGCCAAAATCCAGTGACGCGATCGCGCGGTGTCGGTTCGGTCCAGGCTGCCAGCGCGGCGAAGGCCTCTTCACGCATCCTGGGTGAGTGCTGCGGATTCATCGCGACGGCGACGACTTGTTGAACATGCTCCGCGCCGCCGAGCCGATAGTTGGCGTGGATAGCTCGGCGCAGCAGCGGTTCGAGGTCGATGACTCGCGGCGGGGTTTCCGTCGTCGTTGTGAATTCCGTGACGATCGGCTTCACCGTGACCGTGGAGGTCGTGAGTTGGGCCAGCTTTCTCGCGAGCGCCGGTTGAGAGACTTCGATCGGGACATCGTTGATCGCTCGTGCGGCTTCGGTGGCGATGGTCCAGTCTTCGTCGTTCAAGAACTGTTCGATGCGCGGGTCGGCGGTGCGACGCTTCACCAGCAACACTCCGCGACGCACTGCGACTGATCGGTCGGTCGAGAATGATTGCAAGAATTCCAGATCGCCGATCCAGGTCAGAGCCATGACTGCCGCGTGACGTAGATACGGATCGGCGTCCGCGTTGTCGCGCAGCAATTCGAGCAGTCCGAGATTGATCGTTCCTCGTTTCAATTCTGACGGGGTACGCGGAATCGGGTTGAGCGACGAGTTTGCCGGAAAGACCGTATCGCCGCGACGTGCTCCGATCGGCACCAGTGGCTCGGCAGCGGCGATCTTGCCGAGTGCGAGGGCCACGAAGAACCGAATCCGAGGACTGTCCTCTTTCAACAGCTTGAGCAAAATCGGGGCAGCATCAGTCACTCGTCGGTCGCCGAGCACTTTGACGACCTGGCCGCGAACGATTTCGTCTCCCTCATCAAGTTGTGCGAGCAACGGAGTGAGGACTTCCGATCGCCTGCTCGCGATCTGACCAAGGCCCCACACCGCGTGCAGTCGTGTCACTGTTGGTGCCGTACAATCGGCGGCGACCGCTTGCAACTTCTCGGCGGATGATTCGCCGCGATTGGCCAACTCAAACTGGGCTCGCTGCCGGACACGCATGTCGGCGTGAATCAGTAAGCCGAGCAAATCGTCGGCCGATCGTTTCGACAAACCCTCGCGGGTGAGTTGCTGCGTTTGTTTCGCGGAATTGCTCGCGACGTGCTGCGGATCGAACAGGGAGAAGATGCGGCCTCCCAAACTCCGTCCGCTCCAGTCGAGATTCACGAAGTCGGAGACATACATCTTGCCGTCGTAACCGAACTCGACGTCGGTGGCGAAAATTGGCTTGAAGAAGTCGTGAGCGTCGGTGATCTCGAAGCTCGCCCCGCGTGGCTTGACGGCGAACGATTCGATGCCGCCTCCACCGGTGTAGTTGCACATGAAGAAGTGACCGGCGTAGCGATCAGGCAAACCGACGCCGGGGTAATACGCGAAGCCCGACGGCCCGGCTCCGAGCGGCCCCGCCGCTGGGACCAACCACGCCGGTTGCAGATCGGCGGTAGCGGCGTCTCCCTGAGCGGACCACATCTTCTCCGCGTGCCACGGGCCGGTGAGGTACGGCGGGTTGAGCGACTGAAACGCCATGTTCCAACCGCTGTCGCCCCCTTCGACGATGTGGACCAGCCGCGAGTGATCCCCCTTGTCGCAGTTATTGTCGCCGGCAAAGAGGTTTCCGTATTGATCGAACGCGATCTCCTGCGGATTGCGCAGGCCGCGATGGACGACTTCAAACTCGGTGCCGTCCGGATTGCAGCGAAACACCGCGCCGTTTCGCGGGCCGTGAAAGGTGACACCCTCTTTCGAGGTGACGTGGAAGCCGCGATCGCCGATTGAGAAATACAATTTTCCGTCCGGTCCCCACACCAGTCCGTGCAAGTCGTGGCCGAGAAACCCCGCGTTCACGCCGAAGCCGGAGAGCAACTTTTCTTTCACGTCGGCCACGCCATCGCCATCGGTGTCACGCAGTCGCCACAGATGTGGGATGCAGGTGAAGTAGACATCGCCGTTGAATGGCATCACGCCGGCGGCCAGTCCGTCGAGCGGCTCGTTGAATCCGGTGGCGAAGACCGTGCTGCGATCGGCGCGGCCGTCGCCGTCGGTGTCCTCGACGAGTCGTACTTGATCCGCCGTCTTCGTGAACCAGTTCATGCCGCCGTCAAACTTGTCGGCGAACTTTTTGAACATCGCGAGCCGATCATCGGTCGTCTGCAACTGCAAATCGTCTTCGAGCAGAAACGGCCGCGTGCGGTTCTCCTCGGTCCCGCGATTGAAGCGATACTCCTCCGCGACGAACACGCGATTGCGTTCATCGACTCCGATCGCCACGGGACTCGCCAGCTTTGGCTCGGCGGCGAAGAGTTCAACCTTTAGGCCAGCGGGGACTCGAAACGTGGCGAGCTGCTTGATCGCCGCTTCGGTTCCATCGGGAAGGTCGGGATCAACCAACGGCGGTGCGGCCGAGGCGGAGAAAACGATCAGCGTGCAGACAAATAGACTCAGTGAGGTCGCGAAACAGCGCATGGTGATTGGTCAGGGAGATTCTCTGGTGGGAAACGGAGCGTCGTATTATGCGAAACGACCATTGGATCGCGAGGGCTGGTGGCGCGAATGAATTTGGGGCGACGTCATCGCGAATGTCGATATACTCCGCGCCCCAGCAGTTCCGCGAATCGGTTGATCAATCAGGAGAAGTGAGTGTGCTCAACTCCCCGTCGCCAAGTGCCAATGCCATTCCTCGTCGAGCCGCTTTGCAAATCGGAACCGGCCTGTTTGGGCTGAGCCTTCCGAGGCTCTTGCAAGCGGCTGACTCGGCCCGGTCGCCGAAGTCGGACATGTCCTGCGTGTTCATTTTTTTGGCCGGAGGCGCTAGCCAATATGAGACGTTCGATCCAAAACCGGAGGCACCTGCGGAGATTCGCGGACTCTGGAATCCGACTCAGACGAACGTGCCGGGAATCTCGATCTGCGAGAAGCTGCCGTTGATGGCACAGCGGATGGATAAGGTCGCAGTCATTCGCTCGTGGCAAGGGAAGGACGGTGGGCACGACACCGGTTCGCAGCATGTCACCAGCGGTTTCTTGCCGCAGCGTGGTGGACAGTACTTCCCGAACTTCGGTTGCTTGGTGTCTGCGCTGTCCGGCAGCAAGGTCGATGGGATACCGGCTCACTTTGGACTGCCGGTCGCCGCGCGATACACAAATCCTCCGGGATACCTCGGCCCCGCATTCGAGGCGTTCAACATCAAGGGAGACCCGCGTAAGCCTGACCTGCAAGGGAGCAAATTGAAGCTCGCGCCCGTGCGATTTGAGGATCGCCGGTCGATGCTCACGCAATTGGAAAACCTTTGCCGATTGAACGAGCGAGGATCCGAAGCTTACGAGGCTCACGACAAGTTCTCGGAAGAGGCGATCTCGCTGCTCACTAGCGGTGCGATGGAACGAGCCATGAATCTCGAAGAGGAGCCGTTGGCTCTGCGCGAGCGTTACGGTTTGAACATCTATGGCCAGCGAATCTTGATGGCTCGTCGGTTGATCGAAGCGGGTGCGCGGTTCGTGACGATCAATCAAGCGGTGCAAGGGGGATTGTTCGGACCAGGAACGACCGAGGGGACTTGGGACACTCATCATCTGCTGTTCGAGTCGATGATGTCTGGTGCGACTCCGGCACGCGATATCCCCGGCTACAAGTGGCATGAATTCGAGGGACCGGGCAACTTGCCGCAGTTGGATATGTCACTCTCGACCTTGCTGGACGATCTCTCGGATCGCGGCCTGCTGGACAACACGCTGGTGGTCGTCATGGGCGAGTTCGGACGCACGCCGCGCATCAACAAGAACGCCGGTCGCGACCATTATCCCAATGCCGGCTCGGTATTGATGGCGGGCGGAAGAGTGCGGCGAGGCACCGTGATTGGTGCCACCGATCGCACGGGGAGCGTCCCTGCCACTCGGCCTTGGGGACCGGAAGATATCGCGGCGTCGATCTATCACGCGCTGGGGATCGACCCGCATCGGACGTATTTCCCACGTCTACCACGTCCCACGCCGATCGCAGATGGGCAAGTGATCGACGGGCTGTTCGCGTGATGCGAAGGTTATCTCGCGAGCCGTCGCCCTTCGGTGGCTGTGCTGGGATGGCGAACGAAATGCGGAGCATGCTTCGTCAATGGCAATGGGGCGTTTGAATCGCGTTGACCGGGACCGTCAATCAGGCTGCGGATGAGAGTCGGACTTACGAAAGCACAGTTCGCTATCAGCATGGCCAGTCCGAAGGTCGGCATCCCCAATGCGACGACGATCCCCAGATGCAGGCAAATCGCAGCCAGCAAAACGAGCGGACGGGTCCAGCGGTTCCAGATCAGCACGCAGTACGACAGCTCAAACGTGACGGTCAGATGCGTCAGCGCGTTGATGACCAGCGGCCAATCGGCCATCCATGTCAGGTCGAGCGTTTGGTATTCCTGATTGGCGATGCCTCCCCAGAACGCGAAGCCGTTCCACCACGACAGGCCCTGCAGCTTGGAGAGTCCGGCGAAAAGATAGATCACGCACATGTGGCATTGCATCAGCCGGATGGCAAGGTTGGCGGCCACAGATAGTGAGTAGTGCAAAGGCCCGCGAGCCACTGGGGCAAGCCCCGTGGGGGAAGCGGCGGCGCGGCGTGCTCGCCACGCATCCACCGAGAATCGCGAGCCGCTGGGACCGACGATCAAGTACAGCGACAGCAGGCTGTTGATTTGGTCGAGGCCGAAAAGAGCTCCGGGCGTGCGATGCGCGTACGAGACGGTGAAGACGAACGCGAGCACCGACACGGCGCGAGTCCACAGTCCAATGGTCAGCATGGCAAAGGCCACGAGCGCGGCGACGTGCATCGACCACAACGCGACTGGGCTGCGGAACCAGTTCAAAACGCTCCACGAATAGCCGCCCTGATTCGCTTGAGCGATCACTTCGCGCGACAGCCAGCTTTGCTCACCGAAGAAGGCCTCTAGATCCAACGTCCAGACGGCGTGCGTGTAGAACAGCATCAACCCCGCGAGCACCCGAATCAGGCAGAGAGTTGTCGGATCGGTCGGCGCGAACCAGAAGCGGTTCCACGCCGTCGCCATCGCCGACCAGCCATCTCGTAGGTAGGCCACCAACAGTCCAATCAACCAACGCAGTCGAGCAAGCATGACTCACCGCCTCTCCGAGCCATGCGTTCCGAGAGGACGCTCGGCGAACAGCGACGGATCGTCCAGCCGTTTGCCCGAAGAAATAAACTGCAGACTTGGAACGTAATGCCGCCTCAGCGAGAGTGTGACTTCAGCCACGCGATGTTCGTGCCGCAGGTGCTCGGCGTAGGAGTGCGCCACGGCGTCGAAGAGTTCGCGGCGGCTGTCGTCGATCGCGAGGTTGTTGAGGAATTCGCTGAGCATGAAGTGGCGGTGATATCGCAGTCGCGGCTGGTGTTGCTGAACGTTCGGAAAGATGCCCTGCTCGACACGGCCGTCATCGAAACGCAGTTCAAAGTGGACCAAGTGACTTGGCCCCGGTTCGGGGGCAAAGAAGTGATAGCCGTGGTTGAGGTTCAGCCCTTCGAGGTAGGGCCGAAACACCGTCCAGGTTCGTTGCCAAAGTCGAGAAGTCGGCGCGACCGCCAAGGGGGCAATCACCAGCGCAAGCAAATGCAGAACGAGTCCAACCGAGACGACTCGGCGAAGCCACGGACGACGAGTCCAAAACGACTCGTCGGCGTTTTTTGACGGAACTGTGACTTTGGTAGTGGCGGTCATCTCCTTGGAGGCATCGACCAACAGGCCGACTTGCGACCAGCACCAACCACATCGACAAGCGCAAACAACAAGCCCGGCGTTTTCAGAACTGTCGGACTTGTGTGCATCAACGGAATTTGACCGGCAGGGGAAAGTCCCGGAACGTACTTCGTTCCAACGATCGATTCGACTCGAACTCAATGATGACTAATCGAGTGACTCGGCTACGGATAATTCAAGTAAACCGTTCGACCTGGAATCAGCCGCAGTCGGCGAATTCCGATGTCTCGGACTTTTGTCTCGATCTCACGAACGATCATCTTGTCTCCCTTTTGCTCGCGTTTCTTGTCCGTTCGGACAATCTCAAACTTCACGTCGTAAATGTGAGGAATGCCAGTGTAAAGCGGTTCGGACTCGAAGTGCCATTTCTCGTCTTCGCCGAAAAAGCCCTCCAGTTCGTCGAAATGGCCAGCCTCGTCTTCGACGGTCACTTTGATTTCTTCGTCCGCCGCGAGATGCCGAAACGTGTCATCGCTGACACTGATTTCCAACAGTCCGACTCGTGTATGTTTCGTGGAATTCACACGCTTCGATGGCAACTGATACGTCCTCCCGAGTGTCCCTTGAACTCCGTCACCACTGACAGTGTGAAGTTGCCCGGCTGCATTCGCGTCCGCAAAGGCCTGCGGCGGCATCACCGAGAGCGGAACCACCGGGACTTGTCCCATCTGAGGCGCCATCGGTGCGTAGTCTTGATACATCCCGGTTGGCATCAAGTATCCGTCAACCACTGGGCCGCCACCCATCACCATTCCGCTGGATCCACCCGAGATGCCGCTGGACCCGCCCGAGCTGCCAAAGCTCGCACCCGATGAGCCACCGCTGCTGCTATGCCAACCGAATGAAAACAATCCACTCGAACCACCGAAGTGCCCCGATGAGCCCCCACTGCTGCCATGCCAAAACCCGCCGCTGCTGCCGCCGGACGAGCCACCGTTGCTGCCACCAAAAAGTGATGGAAAGACGGCTTGGCTTGGGGCGGTGTTCGTAATCACCAGCATTCCCGCCAGAAACATGGCCAGTTGTGTGCGACGTGTTCTGAGCATTCCGATTCTCCTGATCTGAAGAATGGCGAGGCGTGAAGCGCAAACGGATCATCCGCGCCGATCCTCCAGCGACGACCCTCCAGCGACGACCCGACAAACCTATCATGCGTGTTGAAACGACACGTTGGATTTTCACGACATTTTCTGTGGCTGAAAGACCACATCCCGCCACAATTGGCACACGAAGCTGGCCTCGCAAAACTGTTGTCCTGAGTTCAACTCCGACATTCCGACCCCTTTCAGAGATCACAATGCTTGAACGTCGTCTCGAACCCGAAGTCATGGACACGTCCGAGGACGCTCACGATTACGACTCGATGGATCACAGTACCGTCAACCGTGCCTTCGTCGATGACTTTCTGGCATTCGCTCGCGCCAGCGGTTTCGACGCGCGACTCGTGGATTCGTTACGACCTCTGCGCTTTTTAGATGTCGGCACCGGCACGGCGCTCATTCCGATTGAGTTGTGCCGTCGTCAATTCACTGGTTGTGTCGTTGCCATGGACCTTGCGAAAGAGATGCTCAAGCTCGCCAAACTCAACATTGTCAAAGCCGGACTTGCCAACCAGATCCAGGCGGCAAGGATTGATGCCAAACGGATGCCCTACGTGGGGAACGAGTTTGACGCGGTTATTTCCAACAGCATCGTGCATCACATTCCAGAACCTAGTTTGGCGCTGGCGGAGATGGCCCGTGTTCTGAAACACGGCGGGGTGTTGTTCGTTCGCGATCTGTTGCGTCCAGAGTCGTCCGCGGAGGTCGATCGCTTGGTGGCCACCTATGCCGGTCGAGAGAATGAGCACTCGCAAATGCTCTTTCGCGATTCGTTGCATGCAGCCCTTTCGCTGGAGGAAGTTCGAGATCTCGCCAGTCGTTGCGGCATCCCAGCGACTGCGGTCTCGCAATCGTCTAACCGCCATTGGACGTTGGCTTGGACAAACGAATGATCGATGAGCCAACGATTCGCTCGGCCGCACTACCGTGAACCGGCAAATTTCGCCGGCGACTTGATGGCAAACTCTGGCTAACCGTC
Source organism: Planctomyces sp. (assembly GCA_005798445.1). GTDB lineage: Bacteria > Planctomycetota > Planctomycetia > Planctomycetales > Planctomycetaceae > SXKJ01. Next base: position 13,755 of record SYJG01000188.1, on the reverse strand, counting down.
AATCGATTGCTGACCCGCAAACTCAACTCAAGCGGCAAAGTCCTCCGAGTCGATCTTCGAGTTGAGGTCTCGTATTCACAAATGGCGAGACAGCGCTTTGCGGTATCGCCAGGCGCTCCGGCGAATTGGCCTGTGGCCCACAAGGAGAATGGCATGCGTCCCTGGATGAAAATGCTCGCGATCGGCGGGGTCATGGGTGTGGCGTTGGGAGTCAGTTTGGCCAGCGAAAAGACAGCGGTTCAGCGATCGGCTCCGCCGGCCGCGAATCGCCAAGCCGGACGCTTGGAATTTCTCAGTCGTAGCGGCACTGCCAGCGAACAGTCCGATGCCCCAGTCGATCCGACCACGGATCCTATCGTCGAAGAATTGGCGGCCGAAGCATCTTCCGCTCCGAAGCGATTCAGCCGCTCGAAATCTGGGTCGGGCGAGGAGTCAGCTTCGTTCTTGTCGACAAAGGCCAAGCTCAAACCCGCAAAGACCGACAGCACCACTGCGGGCAGTCATTTGGACCTGCAACAGACTTTGAGCACCGCCAAACCCCCGCACAAGCCGGTTGCGGACAAAGTCGAATTCCTTTCGCCACCCGTTTCGGGAGACACGGACGACGCCCCGATCACTCGTCAACTGGTCGAGAAGAAATCTGCCTCTGGCTTTCAACAGGCTGGCTTCACCGCGCCACTGAAAGCGGTCGCCGAGTCCAATGACCAAGAATCCACGGATGGAATTGTCGCGGCTGATTTTCAACAGAAGTCGACGGAGAAGGCCAAGGTCAAGCCCGCGCGGGCGGAGCGAGACCAAGTCACGTCAACGACCGTTCGTCACGATCCGGTCGAATCGACGCCGACTTCGAAATCCAGCCGAGTTTCGGTTGTTAGCGATCGTTCACCGAAGCCGATGCCTTCTGCCGCGAATCGAACTGTGCGACCCGCCACAATCGACCGTTCAAATCTCAGCAAGAGTTCGTCCACGGCCGGAACACCCTCGGTCTCCGTCGAATGGGTCAAGCAGGGCGAGATCAATGTCGGCCAGGAATGTGCCTGTGATCTGGTCGTGAAGAACTCCGGCAAAGTTTCCGCACACGCGGTGGTCGTCGAGGCCATCTTCCCTGCGTCGGTACGACTGACGCAGGTGGATCCTAAACCGGCCACGGTCTCCGATCACCTCGAATGGTCGATTTCCGAACTTGCCGCGGGCGAAGAGCGCACGATTCACATCACGATGATTCCGAGCCAGCGCGGCGATCTGGCGACGATCGCCAACGTTCGCTTCACCGGCACGGCGGCCAGCGTCTTCAAGGTTGCCGAGCCGTTGCTGAAGGTTTCCACCGAAGCGCCGGCCGAAGTCATCATCGGTGATCCACTGGTGCAGACCGTGACGATCACCAATCCCGGCACCGGAATCGCTCAGAACGTCAAGATTCAAATCGTGACCCCCTCGGGCTTGGAAGCCACTCGCGGCGACCGCTCGCAGATCGCGGTCGGCGCGCTCAATCCGGGCGAATCGCGAACCGTACGTCTGTCGTTCACCGCCATCGCCAGCGGCGAGCAGACTCTCGAAGTCGCTGCCTCTGCCGACTCCGGTTTGAATCAAGCCGCCGAAGCGACCGTGAAGGTCATTGCTCCGTCGTTGGCCATTGCCGTCGAAGGCCCCGGCTTGCGATACACGGGACGCGACGCTCGCTACACATTGAACATCACCAATGAAAGCAAAGTTGCGACCAACAACGTCCGCGTCACACATCGCATTCCGAAGGGATTCAAGTTTCTCAAGGCTGACAAAGGAGGCGTACTCGATGCGAGCACCGGTTCGGTGAATTGGTCTGTCGGACATCTCGAAGCGGCTCAGTCTGTCCAATTGAAGTTGCAGTTGGAGGCCACGGAAGTCGGTCAATTCGAGCACCACGTCTTCGCCTCGGCCGAACATGGCGTGACCGCCAAAGCCGACACGAAGACAACGGTCGAAGGCTCAGCGTTGCTGGTTCTGGAGATTCAAGACCTGGAAGATCCCGTGGAGGTTGGCCAAGAGACCGCCTATGAGATTCGCATCAGCAACACTGGCTCGAAGTCGGCCCAGAACGTCGGCCTCACGTTTGAATTGCCGGGCAGCGTCGAACTTCTCAAAGTGCAGTCAGCGACCCAGCATCTCGCCAAGAACGGCTTGATCCTGTTCAACGATCTGCCGGAATTGGCACCTGGAAAGACCGCTCTGTTCCGCGTTCACGTTCGTGGTGCGACCGAAGGGAATCTGCGAGTCCGCGCCCGGCTCACCAGCGAGTCAATCGAGCGAGAACTGATCACCGAAGAACTGACGAAGTTCACTGCGGAGTAACCTGGAGGGCTGCGTCGAGCCGCAGCACTCCAAGGCGATTAGGGAAACAGCCGCTCGATCCGCCACCCGAATTCCGATTCGCGCCGATAGATCAACCGATCGTGCAACCGTGCGACGCCTCCCTGCCAGAACTCGACGCTTTCGGGAACGATGCGAAACCCGCCCCAATTCGGTGGCCGAGGTATCGGGCGTCCCGCGAACTTCGCCTCGATTTCTGCCGTGAGGCGTTCGAGCGTCGCGCGATCAGCAAGTGGTTGGCTCTGCGACGAGGCCCAGGCACCAATGCCGCTTTCTCGTGGCCGACCAGCGAAGTACGCGTCCGATTCCGTGTCGCTTGCGAGGACGACGGCCCCTTCGATGCGGACCTGTCGTTCGAGCTCTTTCCAATACAGCACCGCAGCGGCCTGCGGATTGACGGCGAGTTCGTGCCCTTTGCGGCTGTCGTAGTTGGTGTAGAAGAGAAAGCCGCGCACGTCCCATCCGCGCAGATAAACCACTCGCACGGAGGGCCGGCCCTCGTCAGTCGATGTCGCCAGCGACATCGCTTGCCAGTCGCTGACGTTCGCGGTTTGTACGTCGTCCAACCAGCATTGAAACTGCGCGAACGGATCGGCGGCCAAGTCGCCTTCGAGCAACTTGTGCTTCGAGAATTCCGTGCGAACGACAACGTCGATACTCATGGTGCTTCTCATGGGAAAGGTTTTCAACCTGCCCGGCCCTGGCAGGTTGAGAACCTGCCCCAGGAATTCAGCTACGAATCAGACTCGACGACAGACAGTTTCTTCTTCGGTTGACTGCGGAGCGACAGGACCATGACAACGCCCAGCAACATCAGACCGGCTCCGGCCCAGTACGGCAAGACAACGGTATTGGCTGGTTCCTGCTTGTCGAGCTTAAACAGCCACACACCCAACAGTGGCCCGGCAATGCGAGCCAACGCCGACATGCTTTGACCCACGCCGAGGATTTCCCCTTGCTCGTCGGCCGAAGTCCGCAGTGACAACATCGCTTGCAGCGAAGGGGTCAGCGCCGAGTAGCCCAACACATTGATCGGCACGATCGCGAACAACAGTCCCAGCGACCTCTGGCCGCAGGTGATGGCGATCAAGACCAAACCAAGCGTCATCAAAACCGTACCGATGAGACTCATTTTGAAATCGCCAAACCGGGGCGACATTCGCCGGACCAGCATTCCTTGGCTCAATGCCAGTACGAAGCCGACATAGGCGTAGACGTAGAAATTTTGGTCATCGGCCAGTCCGAAAAACTTCGTCAACAACGACAGCGTGACCTCAAACTGGGCAAAGGCCAACGTCGTCAGAAAGATGGTGAGCATTAGCAACGCGGTGCCGCGATTGGAAAATGCTCGTCCCATTGCTCCGACGTTCAACCAGCGGCGCGGAGACGCGACGTTGTCCGGCTTCAACGACTCTGGCAACCGAGCGACGGCCCACAAGAACGCAAACGCCGATAAGCCACTCGCCACATATCCGGCCATCGGACTTGGCGGGCCGTCGACTGTGCCCGACACGAATACCGATCCCAGCAGCGGGCCGAATGTGAAACCGATTCCAAACGCCGCACCGATCAACGCCATGCCTTTGCCACGACCTTCGGCGGTTGTCGAGTCGGCGATGTAGGCCTGAGCGGTGGGAATCGTCGCCCCCGCGATCCCCGCTCCGATGCGGGTGATGAATAACCACGGGATTACCGATAGGCCGAGGAATTGGTCTTCGCTGCCCAACGAAGTCGCGAATCCAAACAGCCCATAAAACACCGTCGAACCCGCGAGACCGACCAGCAACACCGGCCGTCGGCCGATCCGATCCGAGAGACGTCCCCACAACGGTGCGAACAGAAACTGCATTGCCGAAAACGAGGCCATCAATGGGCCGAGCAGTCGGTCGAGGCCAAAGTAATCACCGTACCTCGGCAGCAATGGCAGCACGATGCCGAAGCCCAAGAGGTCGATGAACACAGTGATGAAGATGATCAGCAGCGGTGATTTCGATTTCATGTGGCAGAGTTTGGGAGTGACCGTCGGGCAACGCAAGCAAGAGAGAAGAGGTCAGTCAGCCGCTCTCCGCCCACTGGCTTCCGTAGGCTGGGACAAACGTCCGTCGCCTTTCGACGGACTTCCCATAACATGGTCCCTACTCCTCCAGTTCGACCTCCAGACGGAGGCCGTTGCTCTGTGCCCAAGCGCGGGCCTGCTCGAACATCGAGGATCCCTTCTTTGGGCCGATGGTGCCTGGCTCGGTCCATGAGAACTCTGTTCCTTCGGAAGCGATGATGAGTGTTCTCCGCCGACCGCCGCGCGCTGCGAAGTTCATGCCGACGACGAAGAGGAGGACCGCCACCCCCATGTTTCTTCGTGCCCCCACAAATCCTCCGGCAGCCATGATGATGCCGATGAAGCCGCCGATGAGCATGCTGAAGCCGACGATCAGCCGACCCTGGTACGAATTCGTTCGAATGGAGACAGAGATCACTTGGGAGAGTGGCACTCGCTCGGTGGTGATGCTGTCGAAGAGGGCGAACTTGGAGCCGCTCCAGTAGGCGGCTCGGTTCGTGAGTACGAGCCTGCGGATCGGCCTGTTGCTGAAACTGATGTCCGCTGAGATTCGCTCGCCTGGTTCGAGAACGGGGTCAAAGGCCATGATCGCTCCATTCCTGCGTGAGAGTGCGGAACCCGATCCCCGTTCCGCTCACAGAGTCAGATTGACCAACTTAATCAGAAGCCCGACGAACAACTTAATCAGAATCTTGGTTCCGATCCCAATGTCCAAAAGGACTACCGACAAGAACAGCAAAAGCCCGGCCGATAGGTCGAACAGCAAGGGGTTTTCCGACCGGCGCGCCACGCGGCCCCTCCCCGACATTTCGCCCGTCCAAATCGCCCACACGCCCTGTGCTCCGGCGGAGAGTCCCAACAAAATGCACAATGCGTTGCCCATCATCCCCCCTTTCGTGGACCATCAATTGAGTCAGTGCCAAAGACTCCGAAAGTCTGAAACGCAGCATCATGGCCGCGTGACCGTCACAGTGTTGCTCCCTTTTTCGTTGCCGGTGGTGAGCACGACGTAGACCTTGAAGGTGGCGGTGCTGCCGGGTGAGGTCAGGCCGGAGTCGGTGAGGAATTCGCGAGTCTCCGACGGGCCGATGTGGTTGGAAATGTGGCGGAAAAATCATCACATAATTTGGAGTGCGGAGGCCCAAGCCTCCGCTTTTCAATTCACCTGGATTGAACGAATCACGACTGTCTGGAAAGCGTCGCGGATGGAAAAGCGACGACTTGGATCGTCGCAGTCCAAATGAAAATCAGTAATCCGCGACCGAACCGTCCGGCAGCGTGACTCGTGGGAACTTCCATTTGTAGTTCGGATCCGCCGCGAGCTTTTGCAGTTTCTCGATGTCGATCTGCACGCCGAGGCCCGGCCCTTCGGGCAGAGTCGCGTAGCCAGTTTTGTCGTCCACGGTCCACGGTCGATTCATGAATTGTTCGCCCCACTGCAACGAGCCGGGAGCGGTCTCGTGGATCAGCAGGAACGGAATCGACGCTCCGACACTGAGGCTGGCGGTCGCACCCAGCGGAGAGGTCGTGCAGTGCGGAGCCAGCGGGACGTGATACGCCTCGGCGAGGATCGCGATCTTGCGCATCTGCGTGATGCCGCCGCAGTGCGCGACGTCGGGTTGCAGGATATCGATGCACCGCTCGTGCAGGTACGGGATGAATTCCCAAATCGTGTGGTCCCGCTCGCCGGTCGCCATCGGGATTGGGATTTGTTCTTTCAGCCGCTTGAAGACTTCGATGTTGCCGGGGACGGCGACCTCTTCAAAGAACAGCACGTCATACGGTTTGACCGCCGCTGCGAGCTGAATCAGCGTGGCCGGCGGCACAGCGCAGTGAGCATCGAACATCACGGTCCCGTCGGGACCGACTCGCTCACGAGTCTGCTTGATCGCGTTGACCATCCGTTCGATTTCGTTCGGCTTGCCCGAATGATCGTAGATGCCGTGCGGCGGAACCTTGTGAGCCTTCGCGGTCGGATAAACGCGAATCTTGTCTCGGCACGGCCCGCCGAGCAGCCGATAGACCGGCACGCCCCACAGCTTGCCGGTGATGTCCCACAACGCCATGTCGATCCCGGCCAGCGTGTGAGACATGAACGGCCCGCCTCGGATGTCGCGATGGGCGCGATACAGTTTCTGCCAGAGGTGCTCGATACGCGTGGGGTTCTCGCCGTCGAGCAACTCGAACAGCGATTTCGTCAGTTCTTCCGCCGCCGTCGGCACGAGTGCGCTGACCTCGCCCCAGCCGGTGATCTTTGCGCTCGTCGAAAGCTCGACGTAGACCTTGTGCTGCACGCGATGTGTCTTCATCGCGGTGATCTTGAGGCTTGCCGCCGAATCGGTGACTTGCGCCGCCGGGTTGTTTTCCTGAGCAACCGCGTGGTTCAGCAGCGCGATGCCGCCGGCAGCTCCGAATGCGCCGAGCAGATGACGACGAGAGACGAGATTGTTGGTCATGGAACCTCCAAAGAATTCGCAGAACGGATACCTACGTCCGTTCGCTCGGACATAGGCGTCCAAGCGACTTTTTGAATTACCATTGCTCACTAAAATAGCCGGCGTGGATCACTTTCTCGGTCAGCGGCTCAGAGGGCTTCTGGTCCAAAGGAATCTGCAAGAACGCCCAGTCGCCCCAGCGTGGGAACAGCAAATAGTTGAGCTTCGCCAACTCCGCCTCGCGAAACGTATGGCCGCTGTTGAGCACGACGTAATGCCTTTCCCAAGAATTTTCAGTCAACGGGCTGGGATAGATCAGTGCGGGGACATGTTCCGCCGAGGAATACTCGTGGCGACCAAACCGAATCGACTCTTTTGACCAATAGAGCGGAAGCTTTGGAAGCACCTTGGCAATCCACGAATTGCTGCCCGGATCACCAAAGAGAATCAGGTTGCGACTCATCACGTCCTCTTCCGTGACGGCGTGGTCGTCCTTGATCGGAAGCTCGCCGCGAAAGTAGTGATGCCACTCGTCGGCGAAGCGGAGCAGGCTCGCCTCCGCGTATTCCTGAACGGCCTTGTTCCATGGTTGCCCGGTGCCGCGCACGCACAAGAACGGCGAAGTGAAGGCGTCGTCGATTGGACCTTGCAGGCCAGGACGCTTCCGGGTTCGGTGATTCGTGTAATTCCCTTCCTCGCTTTCATTGCACCACTGACCGTCGCGACGAAAGAAAATGACTTGGTAGTCAACGGGGCCAAGGTCTTGAGGAAATTTGAGTTCAGAATTCCCAATCCGCAATTTCTTCGGTGTGGTCGGAAGTTGCAGACGCCGAATCGCGAACCGATTGATGTTCTTCGGTTCGTCGATCACCAGCACGTCGTCTTCCAACTTGGCGGAGAACTCCGAGCGAGCGTAGTGCCGATCCAAGCCGAGCACCTCCAACCAATGACAGCGGTTGTACTTGAGCGTCCATGTCACGAACCGCAGTTCATGTGGACGGCGCGGAGCGATGGCGACGTGCTCAGCGATGCGGCGCATTTGCTCGGCATGAGTCACTGGGTCGATGACGTGGCCGGTGCCGGGGGAGATGAGGTTCGTCATCGTCAGCCCTTCCCGTTTCATCGCCTCGCTCATGAGGACGTGAGCCTGGAAGAAGACGTCTTTCTCGCCCATGCAAGCGATGGCCGGGACGACTCCCGCGTTGGCCGCATAGTCGATGGAATCGAGCATGTGCAGGCCGAGTTCCTGATGCTCCGGCAGCGGTCCGACCTTGACGAAGTTCGGCAACGGAGTCTCCGAGAACTTGTGCGTATCGACATAGCCGCAATACGGACCAAGCGCAGCGAAGCGGGTGGGATGCTTCAATCCGAGATGCCACGTCCCCGACGCGCCCATTGACATGCCGCGCAACACGATGCGGTTGCGGTCGATGTTGTAGGACTCACAAACAGACTCAATCGCCTCGAAGACATCTGTCTCGCCCGCCCAGCGATAGCAGTTCTCGACTCGGCCGAGCGGATGGAGTTCGATGAATGGCTGATCGGGTGGTGACGGATTTTCGCCATCTCCTTCATCGAACCGAGCGATGAATTTTAATTCGCTCATTCCGACCGGCCGCGTGCTGCCGTGCAGAACGACATCTAACCGGATCGGCTTCACTGGGTCGTAGTTCTTGGGAACAATCAGGCCGTAAGGCTGCACCGAGTCATCAATCTTCGAGCGGTATCCCCGTGCGAGTTTGCCCCGCCGAGTCGGCCAATGCCGCACCTCGTCTGGCGGGACGTTTTGGCGTTCGTGGGCGCGCCGGATGGATTTCTCGAGCAGTGCGACGTCTGCGGGCGTGAACTCGCGGTCGTATTTCAACGCCCACGTCAATCCTTTGAAGAAGATGGCTTGGTCGGCACCGAGATACGGCTGAAGAACTTTGAGTTCGGCCATCTCCCGCTCGAACGTCCGCCGCTGTTCCTCGGAGAGCGGCTGTGGCGCTTGCCCCCAACCGGTCGTCTGCCTCACTCCGAGGACCAGGATCACGATCGCACAAACACGAATGGCTCGTCGCATCGCAGTCTCCAGTGGTCGATGTTTGGTCTTCGAGTGCGGCGAATCCTACGAGTCGGCTTCGCGAGCTGCCATCGACATCGAGTCAAGTTTGAGTTGCTCGCGAGTTCAATTTGCGGCTCGTTGAGTCGCGATTGCGTTGGTACGATGTCGCCCTTAAGTTGTGGGTTTCGGGGCTGTGGTGTTGAGTGCCTGCCGATCTCAGAGGCTGTCCGAGAAATCGCATTTGATCGTGGGATAGGCTTCCAGCCTGTCGTGTTTTTTCGCAGGCTGGAAGCCTACGCCACGGACTTTCTCGGACCGTTTCCCTGTGTGTTTGGAAGTACGAAGCATGTTTTCGATCCACACTTCTGCCGGGCGTTTGTGTGACACTCCCTCGCGGCGCGAGCTGCTGACGGTCGGAGGGCTGTCGCTGTTCGGTTTGGGGCTGCCGACCTTCCTGCGGCAGCAAGCTCTGCAAGCCGCTCCGACTTCCAACGTCTCAGCACGAGTCGTCAGCCGACCGGCGTCCGCCGATGCGGTGATTTTGGTGTACTTGCAAGGCTCGCCGAGTCACATCGACCTGTGGGACCCCAAGCCCAATGCACCGGCGGAGATTCGCGGCGAATTCCGACCGATCGCGACCCGTGCTCCGGGCATGATGCTCGGCGAAGTGTTGCCGATGCTGGCGGAGCAGGCTCAACACTTCACGCTCATTCGGTCAATGGGAGTCAAACCAAAGGGACTGCGGAATCATGGCTCAGCGATCTACATGCTGATGACCGGAACCGACCCGGCGAACTTTTCGGTGACTGGCTTGGCTGTACCGCCGTCGCGCGACGATCTGCCGTCAGTTGGTTCGATCGTGGCTCGCCAGCGACCGTCGGCGACTAGTGGGCTGAGTTATGTCGCCGTCTGCGGGCCAGTCAAAGAAGGGAAGGAAGTCGGTGTCGGACAGTCAGCGGGAATTCTTGGTCCGGGCTTCGATCCCTTCATGATGTATGACGACCCGACTCAACCGCTGAAGCTCGATGCCTTCGCGCTTCCCGGCGACGTGACGCTGGATCGACTTCAATCGCGAGTCGATCTGCGAGCGACCATCGACGCGCGACGCGAATCCGCCCGAAGCGCGGCAACCTTCGACACCTACTACGAGCGAGCGTTGGGCCTCGTGCAATCGCACCGAGCCGTGCAAGCATTCCGTCTCGATGCCGAGTCGGAGGCGACTCGCGAACGGTACGGCAAGACGCGGTTCGGTCAAAGTTGTTTGCTGGCTCGGCGGCTCGTCGAAGCGGGGACGCGCTTCGTGCAAGTGACCTGGCCCGCTCGATCCGATGACGAACCGGTTCCCGGCCCAGACGGCTCGTGGGACACGCATCGCAACAACTTCCCGACGCTGCGAGAGCACCGCTGCCCGTACTTCGACCGCACGATGTCCGCGCTGGTCGCCGATCTCGCACAGCGCGGCCTGCTGGAGAAAACACTGGTCGTGGCGGTCGGTGAATTCGGCCGCTCACCCAAGATCGGTGTGTCGACGACCGACAACGTCGGCCCTGGCGGACGAGACCATTGGCCTGAATGTTATTCGTGCCTGCTCGCTGGCGGAGGCGTCCGACCGGGACAGGTCTACGGCGAATCCGATCGCTTCGCCGCCTGGCCGAAGAGCAACCCGGTCCATCCCTTCGACCTCATCACCACGATCTATCACGCGCTCGGCATCGACCCCGCGACCGAGTACCACGATTCGCTCAATCGCCCGCGCCGCCTCGTCGAGCATGGCCAGCCGGTATTGGGGTTGTTCTGAGCCGGATCGCCATTGAAAACCGCGCCTATGTTCGGGAGGGCGAGGCTCCGGCCGAGCCGATGCGAGAGTCACGCGTTCTCTCCGACCCGGCACGGCAGGAGCCTCGCCCTCCCACGCAATGAACGCAGCTTATTATTGGAATCCGGATGAGAGGTTTTTCGAGGCACCCGTACCCCAACTCAGAGAGTTGGGCTACAGGAAGGCATTCCCGAAGATCATGTCGGAGTACGAGCCGTCCGGCAGATGTGATGTAGTGGATCATTCAACCGATAACGATTCAGCGTCGCCGGATTGAGTTCGATTCCCAGGCCGGGTGCCTTGCTGAGCGTCAAGTGGCCGTCACGCACAGTGAGCGGTTCGACGAGCAACTCTTCGACGAATGGGTTGCCAGTTTGATCGACCTCGACGGTGATCCCGTGCGGCAGCGCGGCGACAACGTGCGCGTTGGCCGTGATCGCCACCGCGTCGCTCCAACTGTGTGGAGCGACGCGCAGGCCAGCGGTCAGAGCCAAATCGGCGACACGCTTTGCTTCGGTGATCCCGCCGCAGCGGCTGACGTCCGGTTGGACGATGTCAAGCGCTCCGGCTCGGATCAGTTCGCGAAATCCTTGCAGCCCGAATTCGTTTTCGCCGGCGGCCAGCGGAGGCGAGGCTCGTGAACTCAACGCAACGTACGAGTCGATGTCTTCCGGTTCAAACGGTTCCTCGAACCAGAAGACGTTGTTCTCCGCCAGGAATTCAGCGAGCGTCGTGGCATCCTCCAGCGAGTACCGCATCGAGCCGTCGCACATCACGTCGTTGTTTGGCCCGATCGCTTCACGCACCGCACGAACCGCCGCGCGATCGGCGTCGCCGCCGTATCCCAGCCGCATCTTCACGCGGCGAAATCCTCGGTCGATCAATCTCGCCGCTTCTTCGGCCAGAGCCGCAGGCTCTTTCCACAACAGCGCACTCGCATACGCCGGGCAAGTGATTCGCTGTCCGCCGAGCAGCTCCCACACGGGCTTGCCCAGCGACTTGCCTCGCAGATCCCAGCACGCCGTGTCGATCGCGCCGATGGCCGACATGGCAACTCCCTTGCGTCCGTACCAGCGAGTGATGCGATACATCTTCTGCCAAATCGCTTCGACATCGGTCGGATTTTCGCCGATCAGCAACGGTGCGAGCTGCTCCTGTACGATCAGATGCACCAACCCCGGATGCGAGTACGCCGCACCAATTCCAACCGCTCCCGAATCCGTGTGTACCAGCACCAGCGAAGTGACTCGCGCCGTGCATTGGCCGCCGGCGTAGCGGAAGCCATCGGCGTACTCGAAGCGAAGTGTGATCGTCTCCAGATGGTCGATTTTCATGCGGAAGTTCCTTGGCGGCCGTGGCAGTGGGTCTCCAGCTTAGGACGATTGACCCGATTCTTCACCCACTCGACGCTTGAGTTTGCCTCCGCTGAGGCCGACGAATAGTCTGCCGCGATGACGACCTCAATTGCCATTGGTTCGATTTTCCTCGAGTGCAACCACTTCGGCGGTGTGCCGGCGGACCTCGAAAGTTTTCGGCGGAGTGAGCTCTTCTACGATGCCGAGGTGCTCGACCGCACGGCCGGTACGGTCGGCGGGATGCTGAGTGTCCTGCGTGAACGATCGGTCGCGATCAAGCCGTTGCTGGTGGCGAGTGCTTGTCCCAGCGGGCCGGTGACGGCGAATTGCTATCGGCAATTGAAACGCGATCTGCTCGATCGCCTGCAAGCGTCGCAACCGGTCCGCGGAGTGTTGTTGGCTCTGCACGGCTCGGCGGCAGTCGAGGGGATCGGCGATCTCGAAGGAGATTTGCTGGAGGCTGTGCGAGCGGTCGTCGGCGACGAAATTCCCGTGGTCGCAACGCTCGATCTGCACGCTCACGTCACCGAGCCGATGGTTCGCTGTGCCGATGCGTTGATCGCTTGGGAGACGTACCCGCACAAAGATGCGTTCACGACCGGGGAGCGTGGCGCGCGGGCGTTGTTGGACATCTTGGACGGCAATCTGCGACCGGCGATGGTTCTGGCGAAAGTCCCCGCGCTGGTCAGCGGAGTGCTCGGCCACACCGAAGGGCCGGGGCCGTTTGCGGATGTCATGCGTTTGGCGAAATCGTTCGAGCGGAATGACGGCGTCTATTCGACAAGTGCTTTCCTCGTTCACCCGTACCTCGACCTGCCGGACATGGGTGGAGGCGGTCTCGTGATCACGAACGGCGATCCCAACCTGGCCGAACGGCTGGCGTGGCAGATCGCGGAGTTGTTTTGGCAAAAGCGGTTCGATCTGGAACCACCAGTGTTCTCACCGGCTGATGCGATCGAGCGCGGTTTGCAGATCGAAGGCGGACCCGTGCTGCTGGTCGAGACCGCCGATTGCTGCGGAGGTGGTGCGGCTGGCGACAGTGCGGCCTCGTTGCGAGCGTTGTTAGCGGCGGACGTCGATCAGCCCTGCCTCATCCCGATCGTCGATCCGATCGTCGCAGTGCAGTGTCACGCAGCCGGCGAAGGTGCGGAGGTCTCTGTACAAATCGGTCATCACGTCGATCCGAAATGGGGCGAGCCGGTCGCAGTGACGGGCCGAGTTCGCAAACTCAGCGATGGCCGCTTTCGTTACCGAGGAGGCATCTGGGACGGACAAGCGGGGAACATGGGACCGTCCGCCGCGCTGCAAGTCGGCAGTCTTGAAATCGCGGTTGCCTCGCACGGCACCTACGAATGGTGCGGCGAGCAGTACGAATTGCTGGGGCTGAACGCTCGGAGTGCCAAATTCGTCGTCGTCAAGAACCCGATGAACTACAGCATGGCCTACGGCGACATCGCAAAAGGGGAATTCATCCTCAACACGCCCGGCCCGACACCCGCCACGCTGCGTGGGACGCGATTCCAAAACGTCCGACGACCGTACTACCCCGCCGATGCCGAGATCGCTGGCCTGCAACCAATCATCTATCGAGGCGTCTCACGTTTTGATACGCCGAGTTATATCTCGCGCGGGGTGCCATGAGAGGTTTGGCGAGCGGCAGGGCGTCAGCCCTCCGAGTCAAAACAGAGGGAATCACTCGGAGG
>SYJG01000187.1 GCA_005798445.1 Planctomyces sp. | reverse complement strand
CGTCAGCCCTCCGAGTGTTTCTTCTGTTTTGACTCGGAGGGCCGACGCCCTGCCGCTCGCCGAATCTCTCATGACACCCCGCGTGAGGTAAATTTCAAGAACGAATAAGCGTTACCACACAGAACCAGCAGCCCTTCAGCCTCGCCGGCTGGCCACGGATGACCAGCGTCTCCAGTATCCGTTGAACCGAAATTCTCGCGAATTGCAGATGACGCGTGGCGAAACCCATCAGAAATCGCGACCGACGGCTCGCTCGAATCACTCAGCGTCCTACAATCTGCCATGCAACCACATTCGCCAGATTCGTACGCCAGCAGATCGAATCCACCAGCAACCTCGCCATCGGACGGCCAAGACCTGCGAGCCAGCCGCTTGCGATTTGAGCGGTATCGCCAAAAGGTCAGACGCAGCGAACTCGCCAAGGGAAGCATTCATGCGACAGGCGAGACGCGCAGTCCGAAGGATCGCGTCCGTTCCTCGAAGCAACTCGTCGGACAGTTCTTGCGGTTGCTGATTCCGTTTCGACGGCAGGTGATTTGGATTCTCGTGTCGGTCACGGCGTCGACGTTGATCGGTCTTCTGCCACCGGCCGGCACCAAATTCATCATCGACTACGGGCTGAACGGCCAGCCGTTGCCGCCGGCGTGGTTGGAACGCCTGCCGTCGCTCGCCAATCCCAAGCAGCTACTGCTCTTCACGGTGATTGCGGTTTCGGTCCTCTCGCTGTTGAAGATCGGCGTGCATGTTTGGGGTCGCTGGTACGCGACGAAAATCACCAAACAAATTCAACTGGATCTGCGGCGGCGAGTCTTTGAGCACGCCGTCCGTTTGCCGCTGAATCGAGTGCAAGCGCTGCGGTCAGGCGGAGTGGCCTCGATCCTCCGTGAAGATGGCGGCAGTGTGGGGGAGCTGGTCTTCGGGATGCTGTTCAATCCCTGGCGAGCCGTCATTCAATTAGTCGGCAGTCTCGCGATTCTGGCCTGGGTCGATTGGAGATTGCTGCTCGGCGGACTCGTGCTCTTGCCGACGGTGTTCTTCACGCATCGAGCTTGGATCAACGGCATCCGGCCGCAGTTTCGAGTCATCCGCAAACAGCGTGAACTGATCGATGCGTCCGCCACCGAAGCATTCGCGGGGATGCGGATCGTCCGCGCCTTCAGCCGGCAGAAGCGCGAGGCGGCTCGGTTCACGACCGAGAACAACTTGATGGCTCGGCAGGAACTCTACGCCTGGTGTTGGATGCGCGTGGTCGAGATGGTCTGGGAGGCGTTGATCCCGATTGCGACAGCCGGGCTGTTGTTCTACGGCGGCTGGCGAGTGCTCGACGGGCACATGACTGTCGGCGACCTGATGATGTTTCTGGTCTACCTGCTCATGCTGCTGGAGCCGCTGGCGACACTCGCCCAGAGCGCGACTCAGTTTCAGAACAGCCTCAGCGGACTGGATCGTGTGCTCGACCTGCTGGAAGAGCCGCGTGAAATGCTCTCGACGTCAGCCTCGTTGTACGTCGATCGTCGCGCGGTGGCCGGAGACATCGCGTTCGAGCATGTGACTTTCACCTATCCGGGGACGAGCATTCCGGCGCTGAGCGACGTCAGTCTGAAGGTGACCGCCGGTCAAACAGTCGCATTGGTCGGACCGAGCGGTGCCGGCAAGACAACGCTCAGCAATTTGGTCGCTCGCTTCTATGATCCGACCTCTGGGCGAGTGACGTTGGATGGCCGCGACTTGCGTGACTACGACGTCGAGTCGTTCCGCTCGTTGCTGGGAGTCGTCGAGCAGGATGTCTTTTTGTTCGACGGAACGATCGCTCAGAACATCGGCTACGCGCGACGCGAAGCCAGCGACTCCGAGATTCGCGCGGCCGCCGAAGCCGCCAACGCGACCGAGTTCATCGACCGCATGACCGACGGCCTGCAAACAATCATCGGCGAGCGCGGCGTGCGGCTCAGCGGTGGTCAGCGCCAGCGACTGGCGATCGCGCGAGCCATCTTGGCTGATCCGAAGCTGCTGATCTTGGATGAAGCGACCAGCAACCTCGACACTGACAGCGAACGGCTGATTCAACAAAGCCTGGCCAAGCTGATGCACGGTCGCACGAGCTTCGTGATCGCGCATCGGCTGAGTACGATCGCCAACGCCGACTTGATCGTCGTCGTCGAGCACGGCCGCATCAGCCAGACCGGCACTCACGCTCAACTCATGGCCGAAGGGGGCAAGTATCGGACGATGGTTGAACAACAAATTCACATGACACTCGGTGGCATGACTCCCGCCGCCCCCGCGGAGACGAGTCCAGCACCACCATCACACGTGTGGAGCACAGCTACACCGTAGCCTGATATCTTCTCGTCGAGCATTCGTCGAAGTTCCGGACGATTTGCCTCAGTCATCATCAACCGAACAGCTCGTGATGGACGACTCCATCTCCGGCGACTGGCACCGGTCGTCCCAGTGGATCGGGGACGGTGGTGTGCGGGTCGATCCCCAACAGATGGAACGCCGATGCGAGGATGTCTTTCGGCGAGAGCGGATTCGACTTCACGTCGCCACCGATTTTGTCACTTTCGCCGACCACCTGGCCACGGCCGATTCCGGCACCCGCGAGGCACACCGAATAGACTCGGGACCAGTGTTCGCGGCCATTGCCGGGACGATTGTTGAGCTGCGGCGTGCGACCGTGCTCGCTCAAGCAGAGCACCAAGGTTTCATCCAACAGGCCGCGCGACTCCATGTCGCGCAAGAATGCCGGGAACGAATGATCGAATACCGGCAGCAAGAATTGCTTGAGTCGGGGATAGTGGTTCGAGTGCGTGTCCCAGCCATTCGCGAAGTGGCTGTAAGTGTCCCAGAAGACACTGACGAATTTGCCGCCCGCCTCGATGACTCGCCGCGCGGCGAGCAACGATTGTCCGAAGAGGTTCATCCCGTAATTGAGCCGCATCGCTTCCGGCTCCTGATGAATGTCGAGCGCGCGAGCCAGCCCGCGACTGGTCAACAACCCGTGAGCGGTCTGCTGATGCTGATCGTAGCCCGCGACGCGTGTGTGCCGTTCCAGATCGCGGCGCGTGACATCGAACTGTTCGAGCAAGGCGCGGCGGAGACCGACACGTGCCAGTGTGGGAGAGTCGGCCGTCGGTTTCGGTCCGAGTTCAAAGTGATCCTCGGAACCGATGCCGGCAAAGGGATCGAGCTTTCCCGAACCTTCCGCGAGGACCGGCACCTCACGCGTTCCTGGGGCATCGAACGCCGTCCAGAGTGGATCGTATTGCTGCCCCAGAAATCCCGCATACGGGCCGCCGAGCAACCGAAAATTGACGTGGGCGTAAACGGGGAACGGCAGAGCCACATTCCGTGGAATCGCCGGCCGGACGAGCGGCTCGCGCTGGGCCGCGAGGTAATCCACCACCGAACCGATGAAGGGCCATTCGGTGCGGTCGTTCGGATCGGATTCTTTGCGCGGGTTGATCTCCGGAATGCCGGCCAGCGCATAGTTCACCGCATGGAACGGCCATTGATGAGTCATCGATCGCACGACGGTCAATCGGTCGGTGATCTCCGCGAACTTCGGCAACAGCTCGCAGACCGGCACGCCAGAAACGGCGGACGTGATGGCATTTAATTCTCCCTGCACCGCTGGCGCATCGGGTTTCGGATCGAACGTCTCGTGCTGCGGTGGGGCACCGACGAGATACACAAGAATGCACGACTTGGCACGTCCAAAAGTCTCAGCCTGTGCACCATTTGTCTGAGCCGCCTGCAAACGCGAAAAGTCAGCCAGGCTCAGACCAAATAGATTCAATCCGCCCAGATGCAGCAGGTCGCGCCGAGTGACGCCGTCGCACAGTGTCTTGGGATTTCCGAACAGGCGGATCGTCACAGCTCACCTCACAACGTGGTGCTCGATCATGCCACAAACGGGACTTCCCAGTTGACTTTCGGCCCGCGACCGTCGCCAGCCAATGACGAGCAGCATAATGCCCAACCGACAGGCGGCAACATCAATCATTCGCGACCCGGGATGTCGAGTTGCTCGGAAGGAGGCTGGCAAGACATACTGTCGCCGCTTCAATTTCCTGCCGCCATTCCTCCTGCCTGAGTTCGCCATGATGCGACATGCTCTTCACTGTGCGGCGTTCGTCATCTTCTGCGCCGTGACGAATGCTGTGCTCATTGCTGCGGAACCGAGCCTCGCGCCGACCGCCGAGCAGCTTGAATTCTTCGAGGCGAAGATTCGTCCGGTCCTGGTGAAGCACTGCTACGAGTGTCATTCCACGAAACTGGCCGCACCGCGCGGCGGATTGCGACTCGATGATCGCGAGGCGTTGCTCAAAGGGGGGGATTCGGGACCGGTCATTGTGGCCGGCGATCTCAAGAAGAGTCCGCTGCTCACCGCATTGAGGTACGAAGACGTCGAGATGCCTCCCAAGGGAAAGCTGCCGGCCGCCGTCATCGCGGACTTCGAGCAGTGGGTGAAGATGGGTGCCCCTGACCCGCGAGTCGCTGCGGCCGCGACGAAGCCAAGCAACCCGCAACCTGTAACTCTCAACCAGCAACCTTCGGCTCATTGGGCCTTTCAAAAGCTGACGCGCACTTCGCCGCCGAGCGTTAAAAACACCCAGTGGCCGCACAACGACATTGATCGATTTGTGTTGGCGAAGCTGGAAGCGGCGGGATTGCAGCCGGTCGCTGCGGCCGATCGTCGCACGCTCATTCGTCGTGCGTCGTTTGATCTGATCGGCCTGCCGCCGGAACCGGAGCAGGTCGCGGCGTTTCTCAATGATCCGGCGTCGGACAGCGACGCCTTTGCGAAAGTCGTGGATGACTTGCTCCGCTCTCCGCATTACGGAGAACGCTGGGGACGGTATTGGCTCGACATCGCGCGGTATGGCGAGGATCAGGCGCATACCTTCAAGGCTCGCAACTATCCGCAGGGGTATCTCTATCGCGACTGGGTCGTGAAGGCGTTCAACGACGATCTGCCTTACGACCAATTCTTGGTCGAGCAGATTGCGGGCGACCTCGTGAACCACGACCGACCGCTTCACGAACGCATCCCCGCACTGGGGCTGTTCGCGCTCGGCCCGGTCTATTACCAGGACAACGGCGAGAAAGACAAAGCCCTCGCCGACGAATGGGACGACCGCGTCGATACGCTCATTCGAGGCACGCAGGCTCTGACGATCTCGTGTGCTCGCTGCCACGATCACAAGTTCGATCCGCTACGATGGCCGATTACTACGGCTTGCTCGGCATCTTCGCGAGCACGCAGTACCAGGAGCGGCCCGCCGTCCCGCAAGAGGTTGTGCTCGCCAGGCAACAGGCCGATGCGGCATTGAAGGAACAGCAGCTTGAGGTCGATCGTTATCTCGCTACGCAAGCTCGCAGCGTGCGGGAGAAATTGATTCCGGAGATCCCACAGTATGTCGTCGGCGCTTGGCGAGTGATGAATCCGCTCAAGAAGAAAGCCAACGAGAATAAGGTGATCACGGACGTCGCGAAGCAAATGAAGCTCAACGAAGATTTGCTGCGGCGTTGGGTCGCGTATCTCGAAGAGAAGCCGGAATCGGGAGCTGTGAAGTCCGAGCGACCGTATCTCGACGGCTGGCGTGAACTCAAAAAGCAGCAAGACGCGAACGTCGATCTCACCGACGACAAAGCGGCGCTCGCAACGGTCACGGCGGTTGGTGACACGCTACGCCAGCAGGCTGAGTCAGTGTTGCCGCAACGGGCCGCGCTGCTGCAACACTTCGGCGAAGAGGTCGCCTTCATCGCAGAGACTGATCGAGCCACCGTCGCGCCGGGAATCATTCCGCTCGGCAACTTGTTTGATGATGCGTCGGGTTCACTACTTTCGACGGCGTTGGTCTCGGACGTCTTCAAGGCAACCGCCAAAGAAGGAAACCTGGGGATCGCGCGAGTCGCTCAAGGATGGGGCCATCAGACGTCGATCGCGGCCGGGATCTCGTTCAATTTCCGGTCGCTCGGCAGTGACGACGCCAAGCATGGCGATGTGGTCAACGACGGCTGGGACGTCAGCGGCGGCATCAGCACGACCGGCAAGCGTGCGAGAGCCAACCTGCCGCGCACCGAGCAAGGGATCGGCATACACGCCAATGCGTTGATCACTTTCGATCTGGAAGAGATCCGCCGCGCGGGGCTGATCCCGGCCGATCGCCCACTGACCTTCCGAGTCGATCGAGCCGGCTTGAACGACGACGCCTTCGGCAGCGGCAGCGTGCATCTGGCCGTCATTGTCAGCAAGACGCCTTCTGAGAAGAGCGAGTTCGATGCGATCCTCATCGCGTCCGTGAATGGTCAACCGGCGAAGGTCGAAGAGAACGACAGCACATATTACTTCACCGGCGAACTGTCGCCGCCGTTGCGTGGCGATGGCAAATTCGCGGAATTCGAAATCAAACTGCCGCTCGACGCGCGGTATCTGACGCTCGTCGCGACGGGAGCCGGCAAGGCTGGAGAAGAGAACTCCATCAGCAGCGATCACGCCGTCTTCTCCGGAGCACGGTTGGAATATGAGCCAACCCGTAGCTCAGGCGTCCCGCCTGAGTCAGTAGCCGCGAACCTGCCGGCCGCCGGCGAGACGCCTGTGCTACGAGACGCGCTCTTGTACTCGGAGCTGTTCTCCGACAAGGGGGTGCTCGCGATCCCCTCGAAGGACATCTCGAGCTACCTCACTGGCGAGCCCGCCACTCAACTCGCGTCGCTCAACAAGACGCGCGACGAACGCAAGCAGGCGGCTGACGCGATCAAGGTCTTGATGGCTCACGCCGTGTCCGACGGACAGGGAGCCGACATGCCGGTCTATCTCGCCGGAGATCCGCGCAAGAAAGGACCGCTCGCCCCGCGATCCTTCCCGGCGATCCTCCGCAACGGCGATTCGACTCCGTTCAAATCGTCCGGCAGCGGCCGGCTGGAACTCGCGCGAGCGATCGCTTCCCCCGACAACCCGCTGACCGCACGAGTCTTCGTGAACCGCATCTGGGCCGGTCACTTCGGTGCCGGTCTCGTGCGGACTCCGAGTAACTTCGGCACGCTCGGCGAACGACCGACCCATCCGGAGTTGCTCGACTGGCTGGCGGCGCGATTCATCGAGTCAGGCTGGTCGATGAAAGCGCTGCATCGCGAAATCATGCTCTCGGCAACGTATCGACTCAGGAGTTCCTCCTCCGAGTCCTCAAAGACTCAAGCCACCGATCCCGACAATCACTTGCTGTGGCGAATGAACCGCCGCCGACTGGAGGTCGAACCTTGGCGCGACTCGGTGCTGGCAGTCGTCGGCAATCTCGACCGCGCAATGGGCGGACCGTCGAGCAACTTGAGCAACGGCAACAATCGACGCCGCACGCTGTATGGATTCGTGAGCCGGCATCAGCTCGACGATCTCCTGCGGCTGTTCGACTTCCCCGACCCGAACATCACCGCCGGACAACGCACGGTCACGACGGTTCCGTTGCAACAGCTCTTCGTGCTCAACAGCGAGTTCATGGTCGCGCAATCCCGCGCTTTCGCCGCACGATTGACTAGCGAGGCCAGCACGGACGATCTCCGAGTTCACCGCGCCTACGAACTGCTTTTCAATCGTTCTCCGAGCCCCAGTGAATTAGAACTGGGCCTCGAGTTTCTCACCGCGAGCAAGTCCGACGGGACGAAGCTCACGGTCTTGGAGCAATACGCCTTGGCGTTGCTCGGTTCCAATGAGTTCGCTTTCGTGGATTAAGATCGAATGGTCTCCCTCGTCGAATCGTATAGGTCTTTTTGTCCGCATCTTTCGCCCTTCATTTTCCGCCAGCCGTCTGACCAGACTCGGAAGAGCTGGCGAAAAATGAAGGGCGAAAAATGAGAGAACACCCGACCCGTGAATTGAAATCCGGAGCTTCGCAGATGACTCAATCAATGATCTCTCGTCGCGACATGCTGACCCGTTCGGCTGCCGGATTCGGCATGTTGGGGCTGGCGTCGGTGCTCTCTGACGAACGCCGAGCTGTCGCAGAATCGACGCTGAGCAGTGATCCGCTGGCTCCGAAGGCTCCGCACTTCGCGGCGAAGGCCAAGCATCTCATTTTCTTGTTCATGAACGGAGGCCCTTCGCACGTCGACACGCTGGATCCAAAACCGGAACTCGTGAAACAAGCGGGGAAGCCGGGGCCAGGCGGGAATTACATGCCCACGCCGTTTAAGTTTCACCAGCGTGGCGAATGCGGCCTGCCGATCAGCGAAATCTATCCGCATCTCGGTGAGCACATGGACGACCTCTGCGTCATCCGCTCGATGTATACGAGCACGCCAAATCACGAGCCGGGTCTCTTCATGATGAACTCTGGCACGCAGCAACCGACGCGGCCCTGCATGGGCTCGTGGCTGAACTACGGGCTGGGGACTGAGAACCAAAACTTGCCGGGCTTCGTGGTGCTCTGCCCCGGCAAGCCGGTCGTTGGACCGGCGTTGTGGTCGAACAGTTTTCTGCCGGGCATCTATCAAGGGACGCACATCAACAACGGACAGCTCGATCCCAAGAAGATCATCAGCCACATCAACAACCAACACCTGCCGCCAAGCGAACAGCGTCGGTTGCTCGACCTGATGCAGAAGATGAACAAGGAGCATCTCGCCGCTCGCGGCGCGGACAATCAACTTGAAGCGAGAATCGGCTCGTTGGAGATGGCGTACCGCATGCAGTTTGAAGCTCAGGATGCGTTCGATGTCACGCGTGAATCCGAAGAGACTCGCAAGCTCTACGGTCCCGGCCAGTTCGCGGACGGCTGCTTGATCGCTCGCCGCCTGGTGGAGCGCGGCGTGCGAACGGTGCAGCTCTTCTACGGCAGCGGACAACCTTGGGACGCTCACGGCGACATCAAGGACCATGTCCGCGATGCCAAGAACAGCGACCAAGCGATTGCCGCACTGATCCGCGATTTGAAGGGGCGCGGCCTCTTCGACGAAACGCTGATCCTGTGGGGTGGTGAGTTCGGCCGGACGCCGACCGCTCAGGGCGCGACAGGCCGTAACCATCACGCGACCGGCTTCAGCATGTGGCTGGCCGGTGGTGGAGTGAAGGGGGGCATGGCCTACGGCGCGACCGACGAACTCGGAGTGAAAGCGGTCGAGAATCGCATGAGCGTGCATGACCTGCACGCGACGATGTTGCATCTTATGGGCATCGACCACACGAAGCTGACCTACCGCTACTCCGGCCGCGATTTCCGTTTGACCGACGTGCATGGCGAAGTGGCGCACGCGATTTTGGCATGACACGACTCACCATCAGGATCAACGCATGACTGCTCTAAATTGGAATAGCCGGCAACTGACTCGCGGATGGCAGCGTGGGGTGACGGCTTTCTTTCATGGACTCGGCATGACCGAAGCGGATTTCGACAAGCCGCAGGTCGGCATTGGCGTGCCACTGCTCGAAGGAAATCTGTGCAACGTCCAAGCGTATGACCTGGGCCGCAAGGTGGCCGATGGCTGTCGCGAGGCGGGGCTGTTTGGTTTTCTGTTCGGCACGCCGGGAGTCAGCGACAACCTCACGCAAGGTCTCGAAGGGGGCGGCGCGAGTCTTGTGTCGCGGAACTTGATCGCGAATTCGGCCGAGTGCGTCGTAACGGCTCACTGCTACGACGCGATGGTCGGACTGCACCACTGCGACAAGAATGGGCCGGGCTTTGCGATGGCCCTGGCGCGGATGAATTATCCCGGCTTGATCCTCAGCGGCGGCAGCATTCTCCCCGGCTGCTATCGGGGCAAAGACGTCACGATCCTGGATGTTTACGACTCGCAGGCGGCGGCCTCAGTCGGAGCGATCCCGCAGTCCGAGGCGGATGAAATCCGGCGTGTCGCTTGTCCAGGACCGGGCGGATGCGGCATTGCGGCCTCGTTCAATACTTGGGGCCTTGCGTTGGAATCCATCGGCCTGATGCCGCCGCAGAGCAGCTCGATTCCGGCCATTGATGGTGCCAAACAACAAGACGCTCTTAACGCCGGGGGACTGATCCGCAATCTGCTGGAGCAACAAATCCGCCCGCGCGACATTCTCACTCGCAAAGCATTCGAGAACGCAGCCGCCATGATTGCGACGGCGGGTGGCTCCACGAACGCGGTGTTGCACTTGTTGGCGCTGGCGCGGGAAGCCCAAGTCGAATTCGCGCTCAGAGACTTGCAAGTCATTCTGAAGAAGACGCCGGTGATGTGCAGCTTCGCCCCGCGCGGAACGAAGACGATGGTCGATCTGCACAAGCTGGGCGGAACGTCGGTGCTGATGAAGCATCTGATTCGCGCGGGCCTCATCGACGGCCGCTGCCTAACGGTGACAGGCCGCTCGCTCGCGGACAACGTGGCGAACGCGAGTGATGTCGCCGCCGAGAATGAGTTGATCGCACCGCTAGACGCGCCGTACAAGACCTTCGCCGACATGCAAGTCTGCTTCGGCAACCTCGCGCCGGACGGCATCGTCTTCAAAGTGTCCAGCCTGAGAGACCCACGTTTTCGCGGTCCGGCGATCTGCTTCGAAACAGGCAAGCAAGTCTCCGATGCGGTGGAGCAGCGTCGCATTCAACCCGGCAGCGTCATCGTGCTCCGAAACCTGGGACCGGTGGCTTCCGGGATGCCGGAAGTCGTTCTGGCCGCATCGGCTCTGTCCGTCCCCGAATTGAACGGTAAGGTGGCATTGATTTCGGATACGCGTGTCTCGGGCATTTCTCACGGCGCAATCGGCGTGCATTGCGCGCCCGAAGCGGCCGTTGGCGGTCCCATCGCGCTCGTCCATGACGGTGACGAGATCAGCTTCGATCTGCTGGCCGGCAACATCACGTTGCATGTGAACGATGAACAACTGGCTCATCGTCGCCAAGCCTGGAAAGCTCCCGTCATTCGACACGCGCGCGGCTACCTGGCGGATTTCGCTGCAACGGTTGCACAGGCCAATCACGGCTGCGTGAGCCGCGCGATGTATCCGGCCTGTGATTGATCGTCTCAATCGCTGATGTTGTTCGATTGAGACGTTCCGATCGCAGTAAACTCAAAGTCACCTCGCTCGACCAATTCGGATCGCCAACCTCAAACACATTTCCCGGCGACACAATTCGTCTGCGAGCAGACGCGCTGCATTCCTCGATTGAAGCTCAATCGCGTCCTCGATTTTCTGATTGATGTGGAAGCTCTGCACGTCGATGAGACATCGCGGGCGGTGGTGAGCCGATTTTCTGAGGGGGCAACTCAGAACGCGCCCCTCCCAGATGAATCAGAGTCTGGTTGATTTCAAAAAAGTTCGACCAGCGGGCTCCCCTCAGAGAGCAGGTTGTACGGGCGGTTTTGGTTGTCGATGGCTTCCAGGTCGTGAATGCCCATCGCGTGATAGATGGTGTGGACGATGTGCTCCGGTCCGACCGGACGTTCCGCCGGATAGGCACCGATCTT
>SYJG01000186.1 GCA_005798445.1 Planctomyces sp. | reverse complement strand
GGCTCCTTGAGCGTCGAGAGGTCGAACCAGCCCATCGCCTCTTTGCCTTGCCGCACGATCTTGCCGCAGTCGTTGATCAGTCCGTTGACCAGAAACGTCTTCGCGCCGGCAAGCTGACACTCGTACTGATTGATGACCGGCGTGTCTTCCGGCATGAAAACGAAGCATTCCATTCCTGCTCGCGCGGCGTACGCTGCCGCAGCTCCACCCGCGTTGCCAGCCGATGGCAGAGCGACACGCTTCACGCGGAAGTGCTTGGCCATCGTGATCGCCATCGCGAGTCCACGGCTCTTGAAGCTGCCGGTTGGCAAGTGCGATTCGTCTTTGACCCAGACGTCGCGCAACCCGAACTCGGAGGCCAATCGTTCGCATTCGAGGATCGGAGTCATCCCCTCACCCAGCGACACCGGCCGCACGCCGTTCGGCAGCGGGAGCAGTTCGCGGTAGCGCCACATGGACTGCTCGCGGTCGCGGAGCTTTTCCTTCTCGAACCAGCGACCGACGGCATTGAGGTTGTACCGCACCCACAACGGCCGATCGGCGTGCATTGTTTGCAGTTGATTCGCCGGCAACTGCATGCCGTCAATCGCGCTTTCGAGATGGGAAACGAACAAGATGTGAACTCCTGAGTGGTTGATTCCAGGCGAGCCGAAGGGCGTTAGCCCTCGGACCTCACAATTCGTCCGGTGGCTGACGCCCACCGGCTCGCCAGCGACTGGAAATTCATGCTATCCGGCCAATTCCGGGATCGCATCGCCGTGATCGACGATCGGAACCGGGCGGCCAGCGAAGTTGGTGACCGCCGCGTTTTTGTAGTCAATGCCGAGATGCCGATAGATCGTCGCGAGAAAATCGCCGGGGCCAACACGGCGTTCGACCGGACCTTCGCCGCGTTTGTCGGTCGCACCGATGACTTGTCCCGTGCGAATGCCTCCGCCGGCGAAGAGCATCGAGTTGGCTTGCGGCCAGTGATCGCGACCCGGCTGGACGGTCCCGGCCGGAGCACTCGCGACTCCCTCGCCGCTGCTGGCAACGTAGCTGATGCGCGGAGTCCGACCGAACTCACCGGTGACGACGACGAGCACTCGTTGATCGAGGCCGCGAGCGTAGATGTCCTCGATCAACGTCGAGACTGCTTGGTCGAGCGTCGGCAGTCGGAATTTGAGCGCGTCGAAGACGTGCTGATTGACGGCGTGGTCATCCCAGTTCTGGACTCGGCCGCACATCGGGCCGTCAAATTCGGTGGCGACGATGTCCACTCCCGCCTCGACCAATCGCCGAGCCATCAGGCATTGCTGCCCCCACTGGTTGCGGCCGTAGCGGTCGCGAATCGCGTCCGATTCCAACGACAGATCAAACGCTCGCCGAGCGGTCGGGTTCGTCAGCAGATCGAGCGCCTGCTGGTCGATCCGATCGACGGCGGACATGACTCCCGATTGATCGGAGACTCGCGGCAGGCGGTCAAGGCTCGTCTTCAACGCGCTGCGAGCGTTGAGCACCTGCAACTGCCGTTCGTCCTTGAGTCCGACATTCGGGACGGCAAAGGTCGGAGAACTCGGATCGCCAAAGACTTTGAACGGCTCGGCCGACGGCCCCAGGTACGTTGACCCGGCGATCGTGAAGCTGTCGTAGTTGTCGATCGGATTGACGGCGACGTAATTCGGAATGCTCCGCCGCGAGTCGCGCCGCAGATGACTGGCGATCGACATCCAATCGGGCAACTCCGGCTTGAGCTTGTCCTGTGGATCGGGATCACCCGCGAGCACCTGCAACGACCCGGCCGGATGCCCGCCGCCCGTGTGTGCCATCGACCTCAGCAGAGCGTACTTGTCAGCGATCTTCGCCAGCCGAGGCAGCAGTTCGCAGATTTGAATGCCGGGGACATTCGTATCGATCGGCTGATACGGCCCGCGAAAGTCGGAGGAGGCCAGCGGCTTACAATCGAACGTCTCCAAATGGCTAGCGCCGCCGCGCAGCCAGACCAGAATGATCGCCGTCCGTTCGGGAGTCGGATTCGGTGCGGGTTCAGCCGCACCGCTTCTCAGTTGCAGCAGTTGGCCGAGCGTCAAACTGCTGAAGCCGGTCAGGCCAATGCGCAGGAACTCGCGGCGTTCCAATTCAGTTCGAGGCGATCGGTTCATGGGTTGGCTCGTGAGGCGGGCTGTCGGGCGGATTCGCGGGATCATGCTATCCGTGTCCGGCGACCGCCTCAACATGGCTCCGGCCGGGCAACTACACGAAAGGACTCGCGAACCGTAGCATCCCGCCGCGATTTCCAGCAACCAGGAGGTTCTTCCATGTTGCCCACGATGTTTCTGATGGTGGCCCTGTTGGGAGCAGACGCTCCCACATCCACTCCGGCCGACAAGGCGTTCCACGCAGCGGCTGACGAGTACCTGGCCGGACACCTCGCCTTTCGCCCGCACTCGGCGCTGGAGTTGGGTGTCCACGAATTCGACGGCCAACTGGCGGACTACAGCCAGGAGTCGCTCGGCCGTGAACTGGAGCGGCTCAAGAAATTTGAGGAGCGATTCGCGAAGTGGCCCGTCGCCGAACTCACTCCCGCGGCTCAAGCCGATCACGCGGTGCTGTTGGCAGGACTTCGCAAAGCGAGGTTCGAGTTTGACGGAGCCGAGTCGTTCCAGAAGAACCCGATCACCTATTTGCTGGCGGTGCAGATCGACAACTACTTGCTGCGCGAGTACTCGCCGCTGCCGGAGCGGGTCCGTTCGATCATCGCCGTCGAGAAACAACTCCCGCGCTTGCTCGCCTCGGCGCGGTCGAACTTGCTGCCGGTGCTCGGCCGACCGATCGTCGAGACGGCGATCAAAGTTGCGAACGGCGGAGCCAACTTTCTCCAGAACGACTTGCCGAAGGCGATCACCGATTTGAAGGACGAGAAACTGCTCGCCGAATTGAAGACCGCAAACGAATCGGCGATCGCCGAGATGCGTGGCTTTGCCAAGTGGCTCGAAACCGAACGCCTGCCGAAAGCCGATCACCGATTCGGACTCGGCAAAGAAAAGTACGCGCGGATGCTCCGCGAGTTGGAACTCGTCCCACAGTCGCCGGATCAGATTCTCGAACTCGGCATGAAGGAACTGCGGCGCGAGCAAGCGGTCTTCGCCGAGACCGCCAAGATGATCAATCCAACGAAGCCGGCGATCGAGGTCTTCACCGCGATTCAAGAAGATCACCCGACCGCCGAGAGCCTGATTCCCGACACGGCTCGCGGCCTGGAAGCGATCCGGCAATTTGTCATCGACAAGAAGATCGCGTCGATGCCCTCCGACGTCCGTTGCAAGGTCGATGAGACGCCGCCGTTCCGCCGGGCCACCAGCTTCGCGTCGATGGACGCCCCCGGCCCCTTCGAGAAAGGCTCGACGGAGGCGTTTTATTACGTCACACCGGTCGATCCCGCGTGGACCGCGACACAAAAGAACGAATGGCTGACCGCGTTCAATTTTTACACGACCGATGTCGTTTCGATCCACGAGGCGTATCCCGGCCACTACCAGCAGCATTTGCACTTCAACGCCTCGCCGCTGAGCCGCGTGCGGAAGAGTTTCTACAGCTACGCCTTCGTCGAAGGCTGGGCCCACTACACCGAGCAGATGCTGCTCGACGAAGGCTTCCCCGGAACCGGCGACCGCCTGCGGACGGCCAAGTATCGGCTCGCTCAATCCGACGAAGCGCTGCTGAGACTCTGCCGTCTGTGCTGCTCGATCAAGATGCACTGCGACGACATGACCGTCGATGAGGCTACGAAATTCTTCCAAGACAACTGCTACTACCAGGAGCAACCCGCTCGGCAGGAAGCGGTGCGCGGCACCTACGATCCCGGCTACCTGCACTACACGCTGGGCAAACTGATGATCCTGAAACTCCGCCGCGACTGGCAGCAGCAAGAGGGAACGGCGTACTCGCTGCAAAAATTCCACGACACGATGCTGCACCACGGCTCGCCGCCGTTGCCGTTGTTGCGCCAGATCATGCTGAAAGACCGGAAGCTGTGGGATGCGGCGTTGTGAAAATGAATTCGGGCAGGGCGGCGGAAAATGAAGGGCGAAAGATAAACCGCAGTCCTATTTTTCGCCCTTCATTTTCCGCCGCCTTTCAAGGCTTTCCCCATGCCAATCCATTGCGAGATCCCACTCAAAAATCTGTCGCAAACGGAGTTCGGCCCGCTGGCCTACAGCGTGCTTGGAGATGTCTACCGCATTCACAACGATCTCGGACGCTATTTCGATGAGCAAATCTACAAACGGGCATTAGGACGTTGCCGGCCTGACATCCGGTTGGAGGTGCCGATTCAAATTTCGTTTCGGACATTTCACACCAAGTGCAAATTGGATGTCCTCGTGAGTGACAGCGGCGTCTTCGAGTTCAAGGCGGTCGAAGCATTTTCGCCCCGCCACAAGGCTCAGCTCATCCATTACCTGCACTTGGTCGGCCTCAGCCACGGATTGCTGGTCAACGTGCGATCGGAAAAGGTCGAGCATTCGTTCGTCAACGCCCCAATGACTCGCGATGAGCGGTTTCGGTTCGTCCCCGAACAACGAACTTGGGACAGCGGACTTCCCAATGCATCATTCTTTCGTGAGACGTTGCTCGACCTGTTGACGGATTGGGGAACGGGCCTGGAGCTTCCACTTTACGAAGACGCCCTGACTCACCTTCTCGGCGGGCAAGAGTTCGTGGTCCGCCCAGCAGAAGTTCAATTTCAAGAGCAGGTCATCTGGCGACAGGACTTTCGGCACGCGGCCGAAGGCATCGCCTTCAAATTGACCGCCTTTGAAGAAGAAGACTCGCTCGACAATTTTGAAAAGCACGTTGATCGGCTGCTGGCTCACACGGCGCTGACCGCGGTGATCTGGGCGAATATCGGACGGAAGGTGGTCACGTTCTCGACATTGAAGGCGAAGAGGCAGGGCGGCGAAAAATGAAGGGCGAAAGATGAACTGCAGTCTTCATTTTTCGCCCTCCATTTTCCGCCGCCCATCCCCGTCTTCGATCGGTGAAGTGACCAGCCTCAGACGACCGTCTGTAATTTCGTCGAAATACTTCCAAGCCACATCTTCGCCGCCATCATTCGTCAGCAAAGCTCTCACAACTTCGGCCGGCGTGTTCGTGCGAATGGTTTTGACCGTGAAATCGAGCATCAACCCGGCTGGAGGTTCCAGCCAACTGCTGATGCCATTCGGATTATTGATCGTGAGGCTCATCGAGTCGAACATCAGATCGCGTGGCTCCATCCAATGCACGTTGGCTCCGACATTCTCGACGACGAACAGTGTGCTTGAAACACCGTCGGTGATCGCGGTCATGTCGAGCAGCCGGTTTGGCGGCGATGCGGTTTGATCACCGACGACTCGCAGGTAGTTGGTCGTGATGTTGCCTGGCTTTTCGATACCGTGCAGCGCGTAGATCGACGGCATCTGGTCGGCGATTTTACGATTGCTCGGCCCGTCCCACGGTTCGTCAAAGCGATACTGTTTGTAGAGGTCGTTCCGTTCCAAGAACGGCAGCACCAAGATTCGCCAACTGTGTAACGGCTTGCCGTCAGCATCTGCGATGAACGGTGGCGGATAGCACTTGTAAGTCTCGTGGTAGTTGGCGACCGCCAACCCAAGTTGTTTGAGGTTTCACTTGTCGCGTGATTTCGTCGCCGCATTGCGAGCATCTTGAACAGCCGGGACCAACAGGGCTGCGACTGCGACAAGAAACAACACGAAGCTCCCCAACAACCAACTCCACCTTGGAATGCGAGCCATGTGGCACCTCTCGAACCAGACTACCTCGTCACGCCACCATCAAAGAACTGGCCGTCCGGTTGCACTCGGAATTGTTTGGCGGCCGACTGCTTGGCGAAGATTTCCTGAGTGACTCGAAATTGTTTGCCCAAGTCGTCGCCGTGAATCGTCTGTCCGCCACCGGTGACTCCACCAACGATGGTGACTCGTCGTGGAGCGATCAAAGCGGCGATGTGCGGAATGTCGCCGACGTCGCGGAGAATGCCGGGAACCATCAGACCGAGGCGTTGATTACGGTACGGTTCGTCGGTGACGTAGCTGGCCAGCGAGTTGATCGTTACCGCGTGAGTGATCCGTTCGTCGAGCGCGGATGCGCACAATGCAATCGGACCAACTGTGCCATTGCCGACTACCATGACTTCGGACGGCAGCTTCGCGAGCCGAGCCGACATCACATCGAGTGCGCGGCGGACATCCCACGTCCATTGACCAAGCAGCGGCCGGCCGATCCACAGCGACCATTCGGCCGAGTTGTGATCGGGTGCGTGGCCGATCTTGTCCCCCGGAACGGTGAACCGACCGACGGCTCGCAGTTCGGGAACGGCGACGGCCCAGCCCTCTTTCAACAGCTTGTTCGCTTGCTCGCTGCCCATCGTCTTGTCGGCACTCTGTTCGAGGTCCAGCAACACCGCCAACCGATTGATCTTCGGCGGCTGCGGAGTCTCCGGTACACCACGCACGATCATTGTGAGTTCGATTCCAGGCTCGCTCTGAAAACTGACGATGAACGTCTCCCCTTCGGTGAGTTCCACGCCGGGAGTTGCCTTCGGGGCATTCGCTCCGGTTCCTCCGAGCACCGCGTCGAGTGCCTTGAGTCGCTCGGTCTTCTCGGTCTTCCAGGCGTCGAGGCTGTCGGGAGCCTTTCGATTTTCCAGCAGCTTGCGAGCCTCGGCCCCGGCGAAGCGCGGGATCGTGATGTAGTCGTCCGGCCGCGAGTCGCCGGGGAAGCAGCGGAGCGATTCCGGTTCTTCGGTTTTGATTTCGGGATCGGGAAGCGGTGAGCCGTCGCCAGTTCCTTTGAGGTGCCGGGTCATCCAGCCGTACATGGCCTCGCGCATCGGCTGATTGTAGTCGTGTCCCGATTCGATGATCGTGTGTTTGACGCCGTCCGGTTTGCCGAGCAACTTCGCAAGCGACTCGACCCGCGCGAACGTTTTCTTCGCTTCGCCGACCGAGAACTGAAAGGCGTCGCGAGTCGCGCTGGTAATCATGGCTCCGCGACCGGCGGCGAGGCCGAGCACGTCTCCCTCTTCGGTGAATCGGACGGCACCGGGGACGACCTCGCACATGCAGCAGGCGGCTCCGAGATACGAGTCGTAGGTGCCGACCGAGCAGGTTGGGACGACGCAGCCGAATCGCTCGTCGAACGCGCCGGCGTACATCGTTTGATTGCCGCCGCCGCTGGCTCCGGTGATGCCGATGTGCTTGCCGTCCACCTCCGGCCGAGTCTGCAAGTAATCGACCGCGCGCATGTTTTCGTAGACTTGCAAACCGGCCAGCGGCAGGCCGATCGGGAACAGCGTTGCACCGGTCATCTCGCCGTGGTACTCGCCAAGCTTCTTGCCGAGGCCGCGCTCGCCGGCTCCCATCGCATCGACGACCAGCACGAAGAAGCCGTGCTTCACCGAGCCGATGCAGCGCGACTGCACGACGCGATCTTGTTTCGCTCCGGCCCAATGCCCATGAACGTGCAGGATCGCCGGCACCTTCTCGGTCTTGGCTTTGTCGGGGACGTAGGCATTCGCTGTCATCCAAACGTCGGGCCGCGTCTGAAAGATCATTTTCTCGACGCGATATCCGTCACGCTGAATCTCTCCCAGCTTTCGCGGCGCGAGTTCGCACGGCGTTTCCAGGAATCCACCCCACGCTTTCAGGAGGTTCTCGCGCAGCTTCGTCCGTCGTTGCTGCCACTCGTTTGCACTGGCCGGCGGCTGATCGTTGGCTCGCAACGTGGCACCCTGTGCTTTGATGAAGGCCAAGAACTGCTGTTCCGGTTTTGGGGCCTCTTGGGCAAACGAATCAACGCGAACTCCGATGACGAAACCGATCACGATGAGCCACGATTGCCAGCGCATGAGATTGCTCCTGTCGAGGACAAGATGGGAATCTCGGTTCTTGTATCTGTCCCGTTTCCCGACGCCAACCCGACGACCAGTCTTCTCATTTTCCGCCCTTCATTTTTCGCCAGCTCTTTTCAGCATTTGAAAGTCGGCAGGCGAAAAATGGAGGGCGGAAAATGGGGAGCAAGTCGCGCCCTCCCATTTTAGGGGCGGCATCACAATCATGCCGACGTGTCACAGGACAGCCAGTCAAGCAAAGGGACGATTGATGTCATCGGAATCTTGTTGCGGCGAATTGAACGTCGAGTCCGCCGTACGCGAGCGATACAGCGCGGCGGCGAATCAGTCCGAAGCGGCGCTCTGTTGTCCGGTCAGCTACGACTGGAAGTTTTTGGAGATCATCCCGCCAGAGATTCTGGAGCGAGACTACGGCTGCGGCGATCCGTCGAAGCATGTGCGATCCGGCGAGACAGTGCTCGATCTCGGTTCCGGAGGCGGCAAGATTTGTTACATCGCGGCCCAAGTCGTCGGAGCGACCGGCCGAGTCATCGGCGTGGACTGCAACGACGAAATGCTGAATCTGGCTCGCGAGCACCAGAATGCCGTCGGTGAGCGGCTCGGATTTCACAACGTCGAGTTTCGCAAAGGGAAGATTCAAGACCTGAAGCTCGATCTCGAATGTCTCGAAAAACACCTCGCCGAGAATCCGGTTCGGTCCAGCGGCGATTGGCTGCGGGCCGAGGAGTACGCGAACTCGTTGCGAACGTCGGCTCCGCTGATCGCGGACAATTCCGTCGATGTCGTGGTCTCGAACTGCGTGCTGAATCTCGTGCGGAGGGAAGATCGTCGGCAGCTCTTTGCTGAAATCTTCCGCGTGCTGAAGCCGGGTGGCCGAGCGGTCATCAGCGACATTGTCAGCAGCGACGACGTGCCGCTCGAACTGCAAGCGGACGCGAAACTCTGGAGCGGCTGCATCAGCGGAGCGTTTCGCGAAGACCGGTTTCTTGTCGCGTTTGAGTCCGCAGGATTTCACGGCGTCGAGATTCTCGAACGGCATACCGAACAGTGGACGACAGTCGGGCCGCTCGAATTTCGCAGCCTGACGGTGCGAGCCTTCAAGCCGCAGCCGGTGACCACCAGCGACTTCCGTCATGCGGTCGTTTATCGAGGTCCGTGGAAGAGCGTGACGACCGACTTCCGACAGGACCTCGTTCGCGGCGAGCGGGTCGATGTTCGCGATGCCGAGTTCGCGATGCTTGCTCAGACGCCGTATCGCGATCAGCTCGTGCTGCTGCCGAACGCGAATGTCGAAGTTGGTGCGGCTCCGAGCGGCTCGCTGTTCGTGTCGCTCGATCTGGTCCCGGAGGCTGGCGGATGTTGTTCGCCCGGCTCGAAATGCTGTTGAGGTTGTCGATGTCGCAGGATGACGCTGACTTGGTACGCGACTTTCGCGAGGCGTGTTCGCTCGTGCCGGCGGGATCGAACGACCGAGTGGACTCGGTCATGTCCGTGTTGCTGTCGGCAACCGGCGCGCGAGCCGTCGGTTGGTGGCGACGAGTCGGTGAGGGACTCGAACTACTCAGCGTTCAATCCGTCGCGGATATGCCGGATGAAGTGCGAGTCGGATTCATCGCGGCGACTGGTCGAGTGTCGATGTCGCGCATCGAATTCGGCTGTGTGCGTGCGGCAGCCGAACTGAGGCCGGTGGTCGCTCGCGAGGACGCGGCTCAGCGCGGCCTGAGTGGTTCGGCGTCCTGGTTGGCTCGTTTCGGAGCCAGTCAATCGCTAGCGCTGCCGATCATCCGAGACGGTCATGCCGTCGGCGTTTTGGCGATTGCGACGGCAGACGTGTTCGACGAAAGTTCGTCGATCTGGCAGACAATGTCGGCAATCGTTGCCGGTCTGTCGTAAGAGACGATTCGTGCGAGCAGACGATCGACAATCTGCCGCTCGACCCCTGAGCGACCTGGCCATTCACGCTGCGGCGCGGACACTGCTCGAGACGCTCGCGAGTGGTTGCGCTCGACAGGATTCTGTAAGCGTTTCCACCCGTGTGGGAGCAAGCTTGTCCTTCAACCCGAGAAAATGTTTCTCAAACAGATGCCAACTGAGCTGGGCCGCCACGACCGACATGCCTATTGCTAACACAATGTACGAAAGCTGTCCGGCCAGCGGCGATCCGAGTCTGGCAATCAACTGCTCAGCGGGAAAGAATTTCTTGAAGCTCGGGAGCAACATCCAATGGAAGACATATAATCCGTAGCTGTATTTGCCGAAGAAACGCAAGAAGCGCGAGCCGATCAGTCGTCCCAACCGGGACGAAGGGGGACTGACGACGGCCAGAATCACGAGGACTCCCGCGAGCCATGCACATAATGAATAGCGTGCAACATCCAGGCTCCCCATTGGCAAACGAGCCGCCATGTGGATGACAGCGAGCAATCCCAGCTGAAGAGCCGTCGCAGCCGCCAAAAATCGGCCGCATCGAATCAGACTGTGTGATCCGGTCGGACCACGCGCAACGAGAGCAAGGAAGGCTCCCACCGCCAATGCTTCCATTCGACACTGCGTGCAAGAATAAGTGATGCGATGCGCCGTCTCGGCGGTGTTTTCCGCAACCGCATGGATCCGCGACCCGATCGACAGCAGCATACAACTGACACACAAGACCAACCCGGTTTTGCGGGAGCAACAAAAGATCATCAGGGGCCAGACCAAGTAAAATTGTTCTTCGACCGCCAGAGACCAGAAATGTCCTAAGCGGTTTAGAGTCGTGACCTCTGATCCGCCGACGAGAAAGTTCGACAAATAGGACCAGAGCCAAGCCTGATGCTGGAGGATCACGGGATCAATGATCACGTGAAATTGAGGGAGCACCACCAGAACTGCGATCAAGACTCCATAATACAACGGAAAAATCCGGAGCGATCGACGGATATAAAAATCTCGAAAATAATATGGGTTCGATTTGGCATCAAATAAGATTCCCGTGATCAGGAATCCCGAAAGGACAAAAAACAAGTCCACGCCGCTGACGCCGAGTTTGAAGAGTTTCAGTAAAGGCCCTCCTCCGAGTGTCGGATCGGAAAAGTGGTAAAACATCACCATCAGAATGGCGATCCCGCGAATGCCGTCGAGCGCGGGGATATATGAGCTCTTGGGTCGCGCAATGGTTGGCAACGGCAATGTGCCGATGGATTCCTTCTGGCCAGTATCCTTGGCGTGCAATTCCGACACGATTCGATCCTCACAACGACGCGAAAATCCTTTTGCGTCAGACCAAGCCCCGCTTCGCGCGCGAGAATGATGGAAGCGACCAATCTGATCAAGGCGAGAATCGGCTGTCGAATGGCCGGTGATCAGAAGATTTCTGCGTGAATCCCACAGGCTTTCAGCCAATTCACGGTTTCAAAGCTGGTCTTGTCGCGATTCGGGGCGTGGGGTACATCGCTGCCTCATTTCTCCTTGCGGCATTAGAAAATGCCC
This sequence comes from Planctomyces sp., assembly GCA_005798445.1. Lineage (GTDB taxonomy): Bacteria > Planctomycetota > Planctomycetia > Planctomycetales > Planctomycetaceae > SXKJ01. The sequence goes on along the minus strand of SYJG01000186.1, from coordinate 3,625 downwards.
CTGCCCCCACCTGACTTTATCAGCGATCCATTCATGCCAATCTCGGACTCGCGAACCACGGATGGGCGACCGGCACCGCTGTCGGTGCGGAGCAACTTCGTTTGGTCACTGTTCGGAAATGTGCTTTACGCCTTTTGCCAGTGGGGCGTGTTGGTTGTGCTGGCGAAGATGTGCTCGCAAGAAACGGTTGGGACTTACACGTTCGGCATCACTCTGACGTCGCCGATCTTTCTGTTTGCCGGATTGCAACTGCGGCGACTGCAAGCGACCGACGCGAACGAAGAATTTGAGTTCGGACATTATCTCGGTTTGCAACTCGCTGCGTGTGTCGTCGCCATGCTGGCCTGCTGGGGAGCAGGCTGGTTTTCCGAAGATCACGCTGCCTCGCTATCGGTGATTCTACTGGTTGGAATCAGTAAGGCGATCGAGACGCTGTCGAACACCTTCTACGGATTGTTCCAGCATCACGAGCGATTGGATCGGATCTCGAAGTCGATGGTGTTGCAGAGCGTGTTGTCGGCGGCCGGATTATGTAGTGGGATCGCGCTGACAGGAGACATCGTTAGTGCCTGCGCATGGTCGGCGATCGCGAGACTTGTCGCCGTAGTGTCGTACGACATTCCGAGCGTGTTGTGGTTGGCAGGCGATGCGTCGAAGTTGGATCGCCGGCTTTCGGCGTTCGGCTCTCGGCTTTCGGCTTGCAAGCCGTTGTGGGAACGTGAACGCCTCTGGCGATTGGCGATGCTCGGTGTGCCGTTGGGTGCGACAGGCATGCTGGTCTCGCTGAACACGTTTTTCCCTCGCTACTTCGTCGACCGATTTGGCGGCAAAGTGGAGTTGGGTGTCTTCGGGGCGTTGTGCCTACCGCTGTATGCGATGCACACGCTGACGAAGTCATTGGAGTCCTCAGCCAGCGCACAACTCGCGAGATTGCACGCCAGCGGCGACGTGCGTGGCTTCCGACTGTTGCTCGGACGATTGATGGCGACACACACGGCGGTGGCCTTGGTCGGAGTCGCCGTCGCTTGGCTGTTTGGTCGGCCGTTGCTGACGTTGGCGTTCAACTCGGATTACGCCGAGCATGTCGATGTCTTCGTGGCGATCATGTGGGCGACGCTCGTGGCGACTTCGGCCGGAGTGATGATGACCGCGCTAATCGCCGCTCGATTCATTCAGATTCAACTCCCGCTCATCGCGGCGACGTCCCTTGCCGCACTGATCGCCTGCTGGTGGCTCGTGCCCAGATTCGGGATGCACGGAGCCGCGTGGTCACTGGCGATCAGCAAGCTGCCGTACCTCGCGGTTGGGCTGTGGTTGATCTTGAGGATGTCCGACAGGCGAACGGGGAGCGTTAGCCCCCTGGTTGATGGCAAGATTGACCCCGCTCTGCCAACCAGAGGGCTGACGCCCTCCGTTCGCCAAGAGGAATTGCTGAAAGGAGCGGCCTGATGAGCGACATCGCAGGATTGCCGTCGCGGCATCCGACTTTGGGTGCGGGACCGTTCGTCGCCGACATGACCGACACGATGGCAAGGACTACGGCGACCGGTTCGGCGCGGCCGAGCCTGCCGCGCGTCCCGCACTTCATCGCTGGCTCCGCGCCGCCACTGACTCCCAGCTTACAGATTCAGTCATTCTGCGCGCAAGCCGCGTTGTTTCTGCTGCCGCTGCCGGCGATCAAGTACACGGAAACGAGCCTGACGCTGGCGGATCTGTTTCTCATTCCGGCCGTCCTGCTGAATTTCAGTCACGCGTTGAAACTGCATGCGTTCCAGATTCCGTTCTTGCTGGCGCTGCCGATCAATCTGCTGTCGCACATGCTGGATCCCGATGGCACGCTGATTCCGATCCTGCAGATTGTTTATCTGTGGGGCTTTCTGGTTCCGTTCGGCTGGTGTGCCTTCGTAAATCTGCCAGAAAAGCGGATCGCTTACTTGCTGCTGATCGCCAGCAGCTTGAGCTGTCTAGTGGCGATCGGGCAATTCACCGGCTACTTAGACACACTGCCGACCCAGAGAATGATCGACTACAAAGACAGCAGGCGCGCGGCTGGTCTGGTGGCGCAGTGCAACGCGCTGACGATGGCATTGACCCCTTGCTTTCTGTTACTTCCGCAAGTCCGGCAAGCGTCGCTACGGATTCTGTTTTTGTTTCTGTTGCTGGGGGGCATCGCCAGTACCGTGTCGAAATCGGCGATCATGGCCGTGCCAGGATTGCTGCTCTACTTCTTTTGGCGCGAGCCGGAGAAACGTCGGGTGCTGCTCTGGCTAACGGGGGCGGGTATCGTGGGCCTGCTGGTCTTTAATCGTGGAGCCAGCGTCGCCGAACTGGTGGACAAGCTCAATGCCGTCGTCGAATTCCGGCTGTCGAAAGCGGAGACGTCCTTTGACGACCGAGCACACCTCGCTCGCGTCGCCCTCGAACATTCCGACGAATGTAAGTTCTTGGGTTACGGCACCGAAGGGACTTACCGGATGATGACCACCGCGGGGGGTGTGGGACAGACAGTCCACGTCTTTTATCTCGGCCTGATGTTGATCGAAGGCTGGGCCGCTCTGGGGCTGACGGTGCTCGGTTTCTTCGTCCTGTTTGCGTCACTCTGGACGCTGCGAAAATACAACGATGCGATCTTCCTGGGCGCACACTTGTTGGCGATTTCAGTGACGACGGTCCTGTACTTGAGCTATCAGTATTACCCGTTCCTGATCGCCGCCGCTGCGATTGTGCGAGCGCGTGCCGAACTCACGACAATGCCGAAGCCTGTGCCGACAGCAAATCCTCGGCTCCGAATTGCCGGAATCACTCGGAAAGTCACATCGCGTGCGGCGTAGGATGGGAACTCTTGCCCGACCATTCCGCGTTCGCGAGGAACGACCACGAGTGCCCATCCTCTGACTACGAGAGCTCATCCGCCGCGCAGACCCACGGGGCGAGTGTCGTCGGATACTCAATCAATTCGTCCGGCTTGAAGTAGATCGCCAGTTCTCGCTGTGCGGCTTCAACGCTGTCGCTGCCGTGAACGAGGTTCATTTGGCGGCTGACTCCGAAGTCACCACGAATCGTGCCGGGAGCCGCTTGCCGTCCGTTGGTTGGTCCCAACATGGTCCGCATGACCGAGACCGCTTCCGGTCCTTCGACCGCCAGCGCGACCACCGGGCCGGCAGTGATGAACGACTCCAGCAGTGGATAGAACGGCTTCGAGACGTGCTCGGCGTAATGTCGCTTCGACAGTTCGGCAGTGACTTGCAGCATCTTCAGGCCAACGATTTTCAACCCTTTGTTTTCGATGCGGCTGAGCAACTCGCCGCACAAGCGGCGTTGGACGGCGTCGGGTTTGAACAGAATCAACGTGCGTTCGGAGGCCATGTCTGAAGAATCCTTTTCACAAATCAGGGTTCAAGGGGAATGTCCAAGGTCCAAATCCCAATGTCCAAGGAATGTCCAAATCCCAAATTTTAATGTCCAAATCGATCGCGAATCGGCCGGTTGGGATTTGGATCTTGGTCATTCTTTGGGCATTGAGATTTGGACCTTGGGATTTTGAGCTATCACGCCATCAGCTTGCGAAACTCGGCAAACAGATAATGGCTGTCGTGCGGGCCGGCCGAGGCTTCCGGGTGATACT
>SYJG01000185.1 GCA_005798445.1 Planctomyces sp. | reverse complement strand
GGTCGAGTCATCGAGACCCACCAAATCGCCGCCAATCCTTGGTGGGTCTCGATGACTCGACCCACCCTACAAAGACACTTCGCGAGGACCGCGTCATGTTGTTTCGCTTGTGGATTTCAATCGTCGCCGTTGGCTTGTTGTTGAATGGCACCTGTCACGGCTTCGGCGATTGGCGACAGTTCCGTGGCAACTGGTCGACCGCCGTCGAAGCGAATGCCAAGCTGCCGACTGAGTGGGTGGACGGTGACCAGCCAAAGAACATCCCCTGGAAAGTGGCTTTGCCGGGACGCGGACTCGGCAGCCCGATCGTTGTCAGCGAGCGAGTCTTTGTGACGTGCAGCAGCGGCTTTCATCAGGACCGACTGCATGTGCTCTGCTTCGATGCGAAGAAGGGGCAGAAGTTGTGGGAGCGTCAGTTCTGGGCGACCGGTCGGACGATGACGCATCCGAAGACGTGCGGAGCCGCCTCGTCGCCGTGCAGCGATGGGCAACGCATCTTTGCCCTGTTTTCCAGCAACGATGTCGCCTGCCTCGACCTCGAAGGGAACTTGCAGTGGTATCGCGGCATCTCGCACGACTTTCCGAATTGCAGCAACAGTCTCGGCATGGCATCGTCCCCGATCGTGGTCGGCGACACGCTGATTGCTCAGACCGAGAACGATGCCGACTCGTTCGCCTCCGGCTTGGATGTCTACACCGGTGAAACACGTTGGAAGAGAACTCGTCCGAAGCGAGCGAATTGGGCGTCCCCATCCGCGCTGACGGACTCTTCGGGAGAAGTCCTCGCGCTCCTTCAAGCCTCGGCCGGAGTCGAAGCGGTTCGGCCGCAGACCGGCGAAGTCGTTTGGACCTACAAATCCGGTGCTTCGACGATCCCGTCGCTGACGGTCGCGGATGGAGTGGCCTACGTTCCATCGAATGGGCTGACCGCGTTGCAACCCGAAGTGGGCAAGTCGGAGCCGAAACAACTTTGGAATGTTGCCAAGCTCGGCCCGGCAACGCCGAGTCCGTTGGTGCTCAGCAAGAAGATTTATGTGACCGGTGGTGCCGGTGTCGTGACGTGCGCGAGCCTCGAAGATGGCAAGACGGAATGGCAACTGCGGCTCACCGGTCCGTTCACCGCCTCTCCGGTCGCGGCCGGAGATCGGCTGTACTTCGTCAACGAAGCGGGCGTCTGCCAAGTCGTCCAACTTGGTGGTGAGAAAGGAGAACTGGTCGGCACGAACGAACTGAAGCTCGGCAAGGCAGAACCGGCGGACTTGATCCAAGGGACTCCGGCCATCAGCGACCACGCGCTGTTCATCCGCAGCGATGCCTTCCTGTGGAAGATCGCTGAGGCGAAGTAGGTCAGCCTTTCTAGGCTGGCCCGAACGGTGTTCGATACGGTGTTGCCAATTCGGGTCAGGCTGGAAAGCCTGACCTACGTTGGGAGAAATCATGCGTCCGTGGTTCGGCGTGTTGTTGGTCGCGCTCGGCGGAGCGATCGGAGCCGTCGCGCGACATGCCTCGAATGAACTCTGCCGACGCTTGCTCGAAAGTAAGCTCAGTCGCTTCTGGCCGCTGAGCACTCTGCTGGTCAACGTCATCGGCTGCTTCGCGATTGGATGGTTGATGGCGATGTCCCGACGCGAGCAACTCAGCGAAGAGTGGCGGTTGCTACTCGTCACCGGCGGACTCGGAGCACTGACGACGTTCTCGGCCTTCAGCTTTGAAACTCTGATGCTCGCGCGCGACGACACGTTCGCACTGGCGACGCTCAACACGGTAGCGAATGTCGTGTTGTGTTTGTTGGCCGTGTGGCTTGGCTGGTGGCTGGGCGGCGGCAAGTGACCTCGATGGCGAGCGGGGGCGGCAGCTCGAAGCGTGCCGGAACGCGGTGCTGTGTGAGTGGAACACAGCCGAACGCTGCTCGGCCCCCGGTCACCATCGGTCATTTCAGGACATGCTTGTCGCGAGACGGCGACGGCGCGATCTCGGCCGCCAAATGCGGAGCGTCGGTTTGGGAGCAGACAGCTCCTCTTCCAGTCGCCGCAATCCATCGTCCGCCGCCAACCGAAAGCATTCGGGGATCGCTGAACTGAAGATGTTCTCGTCGCGGAACGCTTCGATCGTGCCCCCCAACGACATCACGGTCTGGCCGAGTCGAATCCACTCGGAGGCGGTTTCACCGAGGCAGTGGACTCCCAGCAGTTCCAGCGACTCGCGATGAAACAGCAACTTCAACATCCCGGTTGCGGTTCCGCCCACTTGGCCACGCGAATCGTCACCAAATCGAGCGACACCCACCTCGTAGGCGACAAGGTCGTCGCGGAGTTGCTGCTCGGTCGCGCCGACCATCGCCAGTTCCGGGACCGTCATCAGCCCACGCGAAACCGGCAGCGTGTCGCTGACTGGTTGCCCGAACGCATGTTGAACTACTCGTGTGCCTGACTCCGCCGAGAGGCCCAAAATCGCCGGAAAACCGACAACAGCGCCGACACCGTAAATGTGTTTGACCCAAGTTTGTCCAAATTCGTTGCACCACAAGCGGCCCTGCTCGTCCGATTGCAATCCGGCGGCAGCAAGATCGAGCGAGTCGGTTCGGCCACACTGACTGCCGGCGAACAACACGCACTCCGCGAGCAATCTCTTTCCGTTCTCCACGCGAACGGCAGCGCGACCGTCGCTCGTCCGCTCGATCGCATGGACCGAACGGCCGAGTCGGAATCGGACGCCATTCTGGGCGACGTTCTCCCGGAACGATCGGCAGACTTCACGATCGCAGAAGTCCAACAGTCGCCGTTGAGCATCCACCACGGCCACACGCGTGCCGAGCAACGCAAAGCACGTCGCGCATTCCAGCGCGACCAGGCCGCCACCGACAACGACCATCGACTTGGGAATGCGATTGAGCGACAGAGCTTCGTCGCTGTCAAAGATCGTCTCGCCATCAAATGGAATCCAATCGGGCCGCGCCGACTGCGTGCCAACCGCCAACAGGATCTTGTCGCCATGCAAACGCTGCGAACCATTGGCAACGGAACTGACTTCGATTTCGTGAGGCCCCAGGAAGCGCGCTGAACCCATGAAGAGGTCAACACCTCGCTCGCGGAGTTGTGCTTCACGGCCAGCGGATTTCTGCGCATCAACTTCTCGCGCGATCTGCCGTAGTTGGGTGATCGGCAACCGGCGGTGACGAGCCATCGGGTCTGTTGAGTGTGCTCGATGCCAATCGCCCGTCAACAGCTTTGCGGCTTCGCGAAGTCCGGCCAGAGACGAAACGTCCTCCGATTTCGGAGGCGCGACGATTGCCACTCGCTTGTGGAGTTGAACGGCCGCCAGCGCCGCGTCCAAGCCGCTGGTCTCGCTTCCCAAAATGATCAGGTCGTAACGCATGATGATGTCTCGCTGGAATCACGCCGGCTCGTAGAGAGCCGAACGTGGTCCGTGGATCAGTCATCGTGAAACCTGAGCGGTCAGCTAAAGTCGTCTGGTCAGTTGGACTGGCGAATCTGCAAAACGTGGTCGGGTTGTGACGATCATGGCGGCGACAGCGGGCCGTTACAGCTTTCCCGATCCGTTCAGTTTTCCTCGGATTGAGCACCGCCGTCGGCCGAAGTCTGAAGATTGGAGAAACTCGGCAACGGCCGGCGATTGTCACGGATGTGCCGAACAGGGAAGGGATTCCGGGGTCGGCGAGGACGGAAACGGGCCGGCTGGCCATCCGGTCGCCGCAGACTGAGCTAAGAAATGGGGACGAGTCGCGAAGGACTCGCAGATCACACACTCCGTTTGGAGCCTTGCTCATGGCCAGAAATGTTTTTCAAGAAGACGCCGACAAGCCCGCCAGCAAAGCGGGAGTCACGACCGGACTGATCTTCGCTGGCGGGTTCCTGCTGCTGGTCATCTCCTGGATGACATACACGATGTTCCGCATCGATGTCGGGCAGGATGAGTTCGCGGTCCTGATTCGCAAGACGGGGCTAGATATCAAGAACTCCGACGAGGTCGCTCCCAGCAAGGATCACAAGGGCATTCAACGGGAAGTGCTGACGACCGGACGGTACTTCTACGATCCGTTCAACTGGGATTGGGAAATCAAGAAGTTGGTGGAAATCAAGCCGAGCAACATGGGTGTGCTCGTGAGTTTGACGGGTGACGATCTGCCGTACGGCGAGTTTCTCGCGAAGGCCGCTGACGGCCAGCCGATCACCGATGTCACGGAGGTCATCAGCGGCCGCAAGCTCATCACCAAGGGCATCGTGCCCAACGTGCTCAAGCCCGGCCCCTATCGGATCAATCCGTATCTGTTCAAAGTCGAGGACACGCACGAGCCAGTGACGATTTCGGCGGGCTTCAAAGGCATCGTGACGAACCTCACGGGACCGTCCTCGAAGGAATCGAACAAACTGCTGGTCAAAGACGGTGAGCGAGGCGTCCAAGAGAAAACGCTGGACGCCGGCATGTACTACATCAATCCGTACATGACGCGGATCAGCAAGCTCGACTGCCGCAGCCAGCGATTCAACCTGGCGGAAAAAAAGGACATGGGCTTCCCGTCGAAGGACGGCTTCTGGGTCACGATCGACGGACGCATCGAGTTTAAGATCAATCCCGAAAAAGCGGCCGAAGTCTTCGTGGTTTACAACGAGGACCTGAACGGCGACGCCATTGACGAGGAGATCATCCGCAAGGTGATTCTGCCGAACGCACGTAGCATCTGCCGGCTGGAGGGTTCCAGCAAACTCGGACGCGAATTCATCGAAGGCGAAACGGCAATGGTGTTCGAGAAGAAGTTCGAAACCGCCATGAAGAAGGACTGTGATTCGCTCGGAGTCGAGATCGTTCAGGCGGTGATCACCAGCATTCATCCGCCGTCGCAAATCGCCACGCCGATCAAGGCTCGCGAAACCGCGCGGCTCGACGAGAAAAAATTCCAACAGATGAAGCGACAGCAGGAACAAGAAAAGAAGCTGGCCGAACAGAAGGAGCTGGTGATCCAGCGAGCGGGATTGGTCGCGGTGGATCGAGAGATCGTCAAGCTCACAACCGAAGCGGAACGCGAACAGCAAATCACCGTCACGAAGGCGAACCAGGAATTGGCCGTCGCCAAGCTGAAATTGGACGCCGCCAAAGACGAAGCCGCCGCATTGGTCGCCAAAGGACAAGGCGAGGCGGAAGTCATCCGCCTGCAAAACGAAGCCGAAGCGGCCGGTTGGAAACGAGCCGTCACAGCGTTCAGCGGCAACGGCAACCAATTCGCTCAATATGTCCTGTTCCAAAAACTATCGACCGCCTATCGCAAGATCATGGTCAACACAGCCGACAGCCCGATCATGAAAATCTTTGAAGGGTTCAACGAGTCGGTGAAAGACACCCCGGCGAAGAAATGAAATTGGCTATTTGCGATTGGCAATTGGCTATTTTTTATTTGCCAATCACCAATAGCCAATCATCAATCATCAATCATCAATTCCTCCGCCGTCAAAGGCCCTCAACCATGTCCAATCTTTCTCGTGGTCAACGAATTCTGATCTCGGCCGTCGTCTGCCTAGTGCTCTTCGCCTCGGTCGGCTGGCAAGCGTTTCAATGGACCTTTTGTTACTGGTACGTTGACGAGGGTTACTCGTTGCAACTGACCTACAAAGGTCCGCCGTTGCCGATTCCGGGACTGACTTTGCCGGCGTCTACCGACACGGAATTGGCACAGGTCGATGACAAAGGACGCCCGAAACAAATTGGCGTGCTGGCGGAAATGGTCGGACCGGGTCGTCACTTCTACAACCCGTTCTTCTGGGAATGCAAAAAGGTTCCCGACGTCGTCGTCGAGGCCAAGCAAGTGGCCGTGGTCACCAGTCGAATCGGCAAGGAAACCGGTGCCAAACAAAACTTGGTGGACGGCGAGTTGGGGAAAACCGAATACCAAGGCAATCTGCGAAAGTTGCTTGGCCCCGGACGCTACCGTATCAACCCGCGCGCCTATGAAGTGACCGTCATCAAGGGCGAAGAGGTGGCACGCACCGCGGACGGACAAGAAACGCGATCCGGCTGGGTGCTCATCAATCCGGGCTACGTCGGAGTCGTCACCAATCTGACCAGCAATCCGATCACACAGGCGAAGGACGGTCTGCAAAAAGACGTGTTACAGCCGGGGATCTATCCGATCAACAAATGGGAGCAGCAGATCAACGTCGTCAACATCGGTTTTCGCGAGAAGAGCATCGAAACCAGCTTGGCCGAGATGTCGGATGGACATGCCAAAGTCGATCCCAGCGGCGAGCCGATCGTGGCCGATGACGACAGTGGCATCGGCTTCACCTCGGACGACGGCTTTCCCATTCGACTCGATTTCACGGCCATCTGGGGCATCATGCCCAACCAGGCCGTGGACGTGATTGACAATTTCGGCAACGAAGCCGCCGTCGAAGACAAGGTGGTGCTGACACAGATGAGGAATCTCTGCCGCACCTACGGAGCAAAGCTCAAGGCCGCCGACTTGCTCGATGGCGAGACACGGCAAAGTTACCAAGCGGAAGTCTCATTGGCCTTTCACGCGATCCTCGAAAGCAAAGGGCTGAGCGTGCAGCAGGGCTTGGTGCGCAACATTTACATCCCGCAAGAAGTTCGTCTGCCGATTCAGCTTGGTTACATCTCCGACGAACTGAAGCTGACACGCGAACAAGAACAACTCACCGCGATGACCGAGGGGGACCTGCGCGAGGCTGAGGAAAAAGTGAAGTTGCAGACCGAACAGATTCGCGTCGAAACCGAAAAGATGGTCGCGGTCAAGTTGGCCGATGGCCAGAAGACGGCCGCCGAAACGAAGGGTGAAACGTCCAAGCTGGTCGCCGCGATCGCTCGCGAGACCGCCGAGATCGAAAAGGAGACCACGATTGCCTTGGGCGAAGCGACCTCCACCGCCAAAAAGGGCATCGAGGAAGCTAAGGCCGACAAGTTCAAACTCGCGGTTGAGGCATTCGGAGGCGGCCAAGCCTACAACCAATGGGTCTTCGCCAGTGGATTGCCGGAGGACATCGAGTTGAACCTGCTCTACGCCGGTGAGGGAACCTTCTGGACCGACCTCAAAGGCTTCACCGAGACGATGCTCGGCAAGCAGATGAAGCAGCAGACGACGCCGACTCCGACAACGCCGAGCCGCGCGAAATAGCGGTTCGATGGATCATTTTTGAACCACAAAGGCACGAAGGCACAAAGAATTCTCTTTGTGCCTTCGTGCCTTTGTGGTTTCTCTGTTGTCCTCGGTGTTCCATCAGTTGCAGTCCGGCTCGGTTCCGAGTTTGATGACAGCCAGTCATCCTCTTGCAACTTCCACGGAGAACCTGCCGATGCGACTCACTCTGATTGCCGTTCTCACGTTCTGGTCGTTAACCACGACACACTTGCTTGCTCAAGACCCGATCGACCTCTACGGCGTTCGCGAAGAGCATGTGATGATCCCGATGCGCGACGGGGCGAAGCTTTCGGCGTACCTCTACTTCCCGTCGGGGGACGGCCCGTGGCCGGTGCTTTACGAGCAGCGGTACGCGGACTTGAAAGGGGCAGGAACACGCCAAGGAAACGCTCGACTGGCGAAGGCGGGGTACGTCGTCTGCGCCGAGAACTTTCGCGGAGCGGGCAAGTCCGAAGGGACGTGGGTCGGCTATCGAGCACTCGGTTGGGGCGAATTGCAGGATGGCTACGACACGGTCGAATGGCTCGCGAAACAAAAATGGTCGACGGGGAAGATCGGCACGTTCGGCAGTTCGCAGGCGGGGTTCGCTCAGAACTTTCTGGCGGTGACTCGGCCACCGCATCTCGTCGCGCAGTACATGATCGACACGGGGTTGAGCCTGTACCAGGAAGGCTATCGCATCGGCGGGACGACTCGGCCGGAGCGGTTCAAAGGGATGGACGCCGTCTGCCGCGAGCCGGCTCACAACCGAGCACAGCTTGCCGAGTGGTTCAAGCACCCGACCTTCGACGACTACTGGAAGCAGGAGGATTGCTCGCGGCACTTCGACAAGATGGACGTCCCGTGCTTCACGATCGGCAGTTGGTTCGACTTCATGAACATCGGCTCGATCGAAAGCTATCGTGGCCGGCAGCACCGAGCCGGCCCAAACTCGCGCGGCAAGCAGCAACTAATCATCGGCCCGTGGCTGCACGGCGGGTATCTCGGCAAGAACACGAACAAAGTCAGCGAGCTGACGTTCCCGGAGAACGCGAAGTTCGATTCCGAATCGCACCTCATCCGCTGGTTCGACTTTTGGCTGAAGGGAAAAGACAACCTCGTCGATCGCGATCCAACGATCCGCTACTACGTCATGGGCGAAGTTGGAGTTCCGACTTCAGGCGGTTCCGCTGAGCCGCCTAAAGGCGGAACTCCAGCGGGCAACATTTGGCGTGAGACCAACGACTGGCCGGTCTCTTCGGCTCCGACCGATTACTTCCTGCGTGACGGCGGAAAACTGACGACCTCGTCGCCAACCGAAGCCGATGCGGCGGCCACGTTCCTGGCCGATCCGCTGAAGCCGGCGAACATCCCAAACACGCGCGGGTTCCCCGGTGCGGCCGACGCTCGCAAGTTTGAAGAGCAAGCCGAGGTCCGCACCTTCACGACCGAGCCGCTCACCGAACCGGTCGAATGGACCGGCCTCGTCAAGACGGAACTGTTCGTCACGTCGTCCGCGAAGGACACCGACTTCATCGTCCGCGTCTGCGACGTGTACCCCGACGGCCGCTCGATTCTGCTGGTCGATTACATCCGCCGTGGCCGCTACCGCGATGGCTTCGAGCAGGAAGTCTTCTTCACCCCCGGCAAGGTTGAGAAGGTCGCTTTCGAGGTCGGCTGGATCAGCCAGATCTTCGCGAAGGGCCATCGTATCCGCGTCACCGTCGCGAGCACCGGTGCTCCGTTCTTCGAGCCGAACCCGAACACCGGCGAACCACTCGCTCTGGAGTTTCCGGCGAATGCGGTCGTCGCCAAGAACACGGTCCAACTCAACAAGCAACATGCCTCACGAGTCATCGCCCCGATTCGATAATCCGCTCCGAACCGAGAGTCATCGGCGATGCCAGGCTGTCTCGCGGTACTCTCTCGCGACGACCAGGAGTTCAACATGCACTCAACATGGGAAGACATGGAGGAGTTTCGGGAGCAACTCAGCCACGGATCAATCCAGCAAGCGTACCGAGCACTGCTCACCTACATCATGAGTCTGCGAACGCACTTCGCGACCAGGTATCCGGAGATTGCCGTATCCGGCCTCTATCAGGGTCACATGGACATCACGTTCTTCGCCCTCTTTCCACCGTCTCTCAAGCGTCGCGATCTGAAAATCGCAATTGTCTTCAACTACGACGAATTCAAATTCGAAGCTTGGCTCACGGGACGCAACCGAAAGGTTCAGCGGCAGTACTGGGAACTGTTTCGGGACAGCCGATGGCCCAAATACCGCGTTGTCACGCCCGCGAAGGGCATTGACTCAATCGTTGAATGCGATTTGGCCGAGGACATCGACTTCAGTTCCCCAGAGGCGCTGACTGCCAACATCGAAAAGACCACATTCGCGTTCATCGACGACATTGAGAGATACCTTTCCGCGCAGAAGTCTGGGAAAGAAGCTCCGCGTGGTCGAGCGAAGCGATAACATCGGCCACACTCCACTCGATGTGGCCGACGACCGAATGACACGCGAAGTTGCTCCGCCGAGGTTCGCAACGCGTTTGAATCAGGCCGTCCGAGGATGCCGGTTGTAGCAGTTACGAAAGCTCGACACGAGCCGCCAGAATTGGCGACCGGTCGAGTCGTGCCAGCGGCACATTGCGGAGATCGACGGTCATCGAATACCAGGATGGTTTCGACAATTCCAGACACTGGAAATGCCGAGAGGCAAGAGGTTCCGTGTCCACTTTTCGCAGGAACCCGTTCGTGTCACATCCGTTTCGATCGTTGATCGCAGCTTGCATGGTGATATTGGCGGCGAACCTTCCGAGCCGCATCCAAGCGGACGACTCAACCGTTCACCGAGTTGTCGGCGTGGCTGGCTGCACCGCCGCAAGCTGTCACGGCGGCAAATCGTTGACTGGTGGCGAGGCGTCCGCCTGGCTGACTCGCGACGCAGTGCATCGTCGAGCCTACGACGTCTTGTTCAACGAGACGTCGGTTCGCATGACGAAGCAGCTCGGACTCAAAGCCGCGCACACCGAGGCCCGCTGTCTGGCATGTCACTCGACAGAGACGGCTCATCCGAGCGGAGCGAAAGGGGAACGCTTCGCCGTCGAATTCGGTGTCGGCTGCGAGAGCTGTCACGGCGCGGCGGGTTCATGGGTGAGCCGACACACCGACCGGTCCTGGCGAACTCTGACTGCCGCTCAAAAACAGGAACTCGGATTTCACGACCTCAAACCCGCGAGTGCTCGCGCCGAGAAGTGCGCCGAGTGCCACGTCGGCTCTCCACGAGCGACCGTCGATCACGACCTCATCGCCGCCGGGCATCCCCGCCTGACGTTTGAAATGTCGGCCTACCACACGTTGCTCCCGAAGCATTGGGATGCCACTGCGGAATCACGCCGAGATCCCGCACAAGAACTTCGCCTCTGGGCCGTCGGCCACGCCGCCTCCGCCAAAGCGATGTCGGACATCGCCGCCGCTCGTGCCAAGTCCGCGTTGGCCAACGGTGCCAAACAGGTCACTCCCGATCTCGCGGAGTTCGATTGCCATGCCTGCCATCACGATCTCGCCGAACCGACGCGCGGACGTCCGACGCTCTCCAGCCCTCTCGGCTCACCGCGCTGGGGTTCGTGGACCATCGCACCTGCTCGCTTTGCCGCAAGACATTCGCAATCGGCCTTTGGACAAGACGGTTCCGCCGCCGAAACGGCGCTGTCGAAGCTGATCAACTTGATGAATCAATCTCGAATCGGGACGACTCCCGCCGACGTGCTCCTCGCGACCTCTCGGCAAACAAGCCGCGACCTTGCTGAGTGGTCGCGCGCCCTGGAGTTCGCCAGCGTCGATCCAGCGCAGTCTTCGCAACTGCTGCATCGTCTGCTCGCAGCCGAATCTGATCGTGAGTGGCTCCCAACTTGGGACGGGCAGGTTCAGCGATATCTGGCGGTGGTCACCGTGGCACAGTCTTCTCTTCGAGTGACCGGCCGAGAACCATTTCATTCGGCGGGTCGTGCGGAAACGCTGGCCAACTTGCGTCAGCAACTCAGGTATCCTCCGCATTACAACTCGCCATTGGGGTTTCGCTCGTCGGACATTGATCCGTTGTGGCACGATTTACGGAAGACTTCGGGCAATTGAGCGGGTCGCCCCGGATATTGGCTCCGCGAATCCACACAGACATTCCAAGAACCGCAAGTCCGAGGACGAAGCCGACGATCAGCGTGCTGGTCGGCCCAGGCATTCCCAAACCTGACAGCATGGCCGGCTGACCGATCGACGGCGACAGCGGTTCCAGAATCTGCGGCAGATGAGTGAGCAGCCACTGGTCGGATTGGTTGCTCGATCCACCGCGCACGAATCGAAGCAAGAACGGGTAGAGCACACCTCCTCGAGGTCCGGCCGTGGTGAAAGCCGCCGTCGCGTATCCCAAGTACGTTGGGAACATGAACAGCGTCGGGACCAATGCCGCATGGAATGCCAGCCACAATGGCGAGCGACGGCGGAGGATCGGCGACATCGCAAACCATGCCAATCCGGTGAACAGCGTCCATTCAAAAACGACACACGCCCAATACCAACTGGATTGTCGCCATCGCCTCCAGAAAAGTTCCTCACCCATCAAATGCACGGCGAGCACACCGCTTCCCTGGGCGGCGTATTTCTCTTGCCATTCACTGTTAATACTCTGGACCAAGGCCGCGGCGTCACGTTGCTGAAAATGAAGCTCGCACCACTTGCTGTACCCACGAACGAACGGCGTGTCTTTTCCCTGTTCGTGATCTTTCCGAAGCAACTCGACGACCTTGTCGAAGTACGGCATGACCTCGTGGCGGGGAACCGAATACAGCTCGCTGCCATGCCAGTGACTGAACTCATAGGTGCACCACACGCCTTCCACAAAATGGGCATCGCCAAAATGGGCATCGCCAAGCCTAGTCTCGTCATCCTGTTCATTGAGGCGCGCTCCGGCTGCGGCTCTCCAAAACAGGACGGCAGAACCTGGTTGAATCGGAGCCATTCGTGGCGTCAAAAAAAACAGAGCAACTCCCGATACCAGAGCGACCAGGAGCGTTAGGGCTTGAGCGATCAGCCGGAGACGTGAGTCTTGCAGGGGTGTGGTCACGGCGGGGATGCGTGAATTCACGAACTCGCAATAAGCCAGAAAGAACTTGCGAAAGGTTGGGAAATGAGTCATTTGCGAAGATGCTCCTCGGAGAAGACGGTCAGCATCCACCACAGCAACTTTTGGTGGACGAGGAGTCGCATCAGGGCTTCCCTCGGTCGGGACGGAGTCCCAACCTACGCGACAAGTTCTTTCACGAGTTCGCGATCGTCGAGGATGTGCATCGGTCGGCGGTTGTGGTCGGGGATCGTGATCGCCGGGTCGATGCCGAGGTGCTGGTACAGGTTGGCGAGCACGTTGCTCGGCGTGTACGGCTGGCCGAGCGACTGGCCGCCGTGTGAGTCGGTTTCGCCGATGACTTGGCCCATGCGGAATCCGCCGCCAGCGATGACGGCCGCTCCGGCTTCGGGCCAGTGATCGCGGCCGTCGCCACGCGAGATGCGAGGTGCTCGGCCGAACTCGCCCCACAGGACGACGGCGACGTCCTGATCCAAGCCTCGCTCGTGCAGATCGGTGACGAGAGCATGGAAACCCTGATCGAGTTGCGGCAATTGCGCACGCATCTCGCTGAAGTTTTTCTCATGCGTGTCCCAGTCGCCGACCTTCAGTGTCACGACCGAGACTCCCGCCTCGACCAATCGCCGAGCCATCAGAAAGTTCTCGCAGTACTTGCCGTAGCGAGCGTGCGTTTCCGTGGTCTCACGCGAGACATCGAACGCTTCGCGGACTTGCGGCGACGTGATCATCTCCAACGCACGCTGCGTGTAGGTGTCGATCACCGACAGCCCACCGGACGCATCGACGTCACGGCTCAGCGTGTCGAACTCGCGAAGAATCTGACGGCGGTCACGCAGGCGATCGACGGAGATCTCCTTCGCGAGACTCAGGTTCGCCAGCCCTTCCGCCTTCGGGACGAACGGCCGGTGCGCGGGGCCGAGGTACGTCGGGCCTTCGTTGTCGTACAACCCCGGGGTCTTGTACATCAGGCTGACATACGGCGGCAGACCACCCGAATGCGGCCGCTGATGGCTGACGACCGAACCGAACACGGGACGTTTTCCCCGCTCGCCGAATCCGGTCAGGATGAAGTGCGGCGTGTGGTCGCCGAGGTCAATCGACTTAATCCCGCGCACGATCGCGAGCTTGTCCAACATCTGCGAGAGCTTCGGCAAGTGCTCGCAGACTTGCACACCCGGCAGGTTCGTGGCGATCGGCTGAAACTCGCCTCGAATCTCGGCGGGAGCATTTGGCTTCATGTCCAAGCTGTCGATGTGCGACATCGCGCCGCGCAGCCAAATCATGATGACCGATTGGGGACGTTTCGCGCCTGAGCCAGCGGTCGCTCGGCTTCGTAGTACATCCGCCAGCGTCAGGCCACCGAACGTCAGCCCGCCGACACGCAACATTTCGCGCCGCGTGATTCCGTCACAGAGTTGCGTCCCTTGGCCAAGAATGCTCAACATCGCAAATCCCTCGCTTAGAGAAGGAGTCCCAAAAGTCAGCGGCAACGGGATCGGGAAGATAATCTTGCATCCGGCCCCGTTGCAGCAAGCCAAATCACAAAAGTCCGGAGCCTCCCGCTGGGTGGAACCGATTGATATGGTGTTGATCGTCAACGGCAGTTCTGTTTGTGGAGAACGTCTTTCTATTTGTGGGAGCATTCCATGCAAAGCAAAGCCGCGACCGTCGAAGAGTATCTTTTGGAATTGCCAGAGGATCGCCGCGCGGTCATCGCCGCCGTGCGGAAAGTGATCCTCAAAAACCTCGATAAGGATTACGAGGAAGGAATGCTGTACGGTGGGATCGGGTACTTCGTGCCGCACCGAGTCTTCCCGGCCGGATATCACTGCGACCCCTCGCAGCCGTTGTGCTTCGCGGGACTCGCGTCGCAGAAGAATCACATGGCCGTGTATCTGATGTGCGTGTACGGCTCCGAGAGCCACGCAAAATGGTTTCAAAAAGCATGGGCCAAGACCGGCAAGAAACTCGACATGGGTAAGTGTTGTATCCGCTTCAAGAAGTTGGAGGACGTCGCCCTGGACGTGATTGGCGAATCGATTCGTCGTGTACCAGCGAAGAAGTACATCGCCAACTACGAGTCGAGTCGACGGAGTGCCAACAAGCGAGTGGCAACTAAATCGGCGAAGGCTCCGCAGAGGTCGAAGGCGACCAAGCTCACAGCCGCGACAGCGGCCTCGAAGACAAAACGGACCAGGAAATAGCACAGAGATCTTCTCCGTCCTCAATGAGCAACGGACAGGAATGTCTGTCCCACCAACGAACCGCTGTTCGCTCATAATTGGCGTGCGTGGCTTGTCCGCTTTTGATTCGCGCGATCTCGTCGCGCAGCATCACGATCACGAAGACCGAACTGTGGATGTAAAAACCGATTTTCGAGTTCGTCCGCGCGCGAGCCATGCTGAAAAGTTCTGCGTCTGTCATCATTCCTCGTTGTGGGTGACTCTGATTTCGATTTCGAGGGAGACGGGCAAGAGTGCTCATCCTCCATTTCACTTCGTCATCGTCGAACCGCACTTGAGGTCTTCGGAGTGCGATAGCCCGGGCGGAAGAACTCCGGCTCATTGCTCACTTGCCACAACTTGCCGTTGTGCATGTAGAGGTGCCGCTGTTCTTCGAGGTTGAACGGTCTTGCTCCGATGCGGCCGAAGACACTGAGCTGGTTGCCCGATTCATCGACGGCCCGATCGCGATCGACTCCCTCGGCCACACACGTCGCGTGGCTGTCTTTGGGGAATTTTTTCGTGGCGATCAGCCTCGGAGTCGGGCGTGGGCTGAAGCCCATGTTGCCGGGAGTTTCGGGACTCGTCAGTTGCACGACACGCAGTCCGTTGTGGCCGTCGGCGAGGTACGCGAACTCGCTGTTGTAGGTGATCCCCAGCTTCACATCGTTCAGGTCGTTGATGCAGCCGTCGGCGTTGTAGATCTGGTCGATTTTCGGTTCGAGCGGATTCTTGACGTCCACGATGACCAATCCGTGATGTCCTCCTGCGACGTAGGCGTAGGTTCGCGCGACGTACAGGCTGCGAGCATCGTCGATTGGCAGCGATGCCTTCAGCTCTGGCGACGCGAGGTTGGTCACATCGAGAATCTTCAACCCCTCGCAGTCGGTGACGAAGGCGTAACGGAACTGGAACTGCACCGAGTTCGGCTGATTGACGAATGGTGCTCCGATGACCGTTTCGATGCGAGGATTCGTCGGCGTGCTGAGGTCAACGACCACGATTCCGATGTCGGCACAGATGTAGGCGTAGGTGCCCGCGAACGAGATGTGTCGTGCTCCGCAGAGGATTCCGTTCGGATTGAAGGTCACGTCGCGTTTCAAAAAATTGTTCGTCGGATCGCCGTCCAGCAGCGTGCCCGCACCGACAATGATGAGTCCCTCTTCGGCGTCGGCGACGTACAGGAAGGCGTAGAGCATGTGGACCGCCGGCTCTTCATTTTCCGGGTCTTGCTTGCGCGTCGGATCGGGGGCGGTCGTCGCCGGAGCGGTCACGAAGCGAGCGTTCTTCGTCGGGACGTAGAACTGCTGGCCAAACGGAGAGACCGGTGCGGAAGTGATCCGCTCGGAGAAGCCTTTGTGGTCGATGAAGGCGATGTCGAAGACACGCAGTCCCGCTTCGCCGCACGCGGCGTAGAGGTACTCGCCGCGTGCTTGCAGGCTTTGGATATTTGGCTTGCGGCGTGGATGCGTCAGTCGCTCGGAGACGTCGCGGCCGGGGTGTTCGTGCGAGTGTTCGAGGTAGCCGCTGTGATCGATGTGCTCGGCGTAGTTGTCGGGGTAGACGATCTTGTGCATCGTGCTGCCGATGACTGATTGCGGCTCGTCCCGCTCGGTGACGACGACTGCTTCGAGGCCGTGCTCGCCCGCTCCAACCCAGCAGTAGCGGCCGACGAAGTTCAGGTAATTCGTGCCGTGCATCAACAACTGAGCCATGATGGCGTTGTTGTCCTCGTCCTTGCTGAGGTGGCAGTCGTTGCACTGCTTCGTGCCGTCTTTGCCGCGCACCGTGTGCGGCACGTTGGTCGAGAAGGCGATGCCGCTGAGGCCGTCGCCGGAGATCGTTTGCTGTTGGACGTAGATCGACTCGCGGTTGTTGTTGTAGCTGCCGACATGCACGGCACACGCGGAACGAACGGGGCTGATGCGGTTCTTCATGACGTTGCCGTCTTTGGCCAGCATGTAGACGTCGTCGCGGAGCGTCTGGAAATTGTACGACGTGTAGTTGCGGCTGACGTCCCCCTCGTTGTGCAGGCTCGGCATCTTCATGTTGGCTCGTTGAACCAAGTGGCAGCCGTAGCAGCTTGGATTCCACGACGAGTGACACGCCGCGCAGGTCATCTTGTTGCTGTCGTGAGCACATTTGGCAGAGTCCTTCGGCCGCGTCCCCCAGACGATGTCGTCTCCGACGAAGCGAACCGTCTTGGCGAGATGCGACTTCTCGTTGTAGCGCGGATGTCCGGGAGTGATCGTGTCGAGCACTTGCGGGACATCCCACTGCCGAGGCTTGTCGCCGTCCTTTTCGACCATCGACGTTTGGATGACCTTATTGCCGACTCGGCGGAAGCGCGGCTGCCCGGACGGCGTCGTGAGGGCTTCGAGATTTGTGCCTCCTTCCGGCGCGGCGGGGCCGCTCGTACGGAGAGTTGCTCGCGCGTAGGCCGTGCCGTGGCAGTCTTCGCAGGCGATCTCGATGGCCGCTCGGACTTCACCGTACAGCTTCGTGTTGCCGTGATTGTCCTGTTTGAAGTGGCAATCGACGCAGTGCATCCCCTTCTCCAGGTGGATGTCCATGAAATGGACCGGCATGCCGTCCTTCTCGGCTCGGCAGTCGGGATGCAGCATCGCGTAGTTCAGCTTCGCGGTCGTCTCGTCCTCGATCGGCTTGTTCTTGTGGTCGATCAGATGCCCTTCGCGGTCACGTTTGAAGACCGCTCGGAAAACCCAGCCGTGACCGTGGAAGTCGGCGAACTGCGAGTGCCGCAACTGAGTGTTGAGGTCCGCTGTCTTCGCGAGGAACTCCGGATCGGAGATGTTGCTTCGTGCCGACGCCTCTTCGGGGTTGTTCATCGCCGAGCGGATGAATTCTTCGGCGGTCGGATTTTTCTGCTGTGGCGGGTACATGAACTCACCGTCGGTCTCGTTGTCCCACCACATCAGGCCGAGGTAGCTGTTGAGCACATTCGTGCCGGGGTGCATGTGGCAGACGATGCACTGACTGGTCGGGATCGCGGTCGTGAACTCGTGCTTGATCGGATGGCCCGGCTCGTCCTTCGGGATGGTCGGATCGGGATTGAGCGTCAACCCGCGATTTCCCGCGCTGGCATACGGTCCCGAATGGACCGGCGAGCGATCGTTGGCGTAGATGACATGACACGCCGTGCAGCCACTCGATCGGTAGTCCCCCGGATGATCGTTCGTGCCGAGGAAGTTCAGTGTCGGGTCGAGCAGTCGCGTCTTCTGCAAACCGATGAAGACCGGATCGGTGCGATTCTCGGTACCGAGACCACGATTGCTCAAGCGGCTGCGTGGCCGGCCCGGTTCTTCGTCACGCACGGGGATGCCGACTTCGCCTCGGAAGCGGCCGCCTCGTTCAAAGATTCGCAGGACGTTGCCCGGCTGAGAGACCTCGAAGCGCGGCAGCGGGTCGAGGAACGGGACGATCCCTTTGAATTTCATTTCGTACTCGGTCGGAGCGGGCACGGTTTGCAGCCGTTGCGGCACACCGTTCATCGAGTAGCTCTCGCCGTACTGCGAGCGTTTCTTCGGGATCGCGCCGTTGTTGTACAGAGCCGCCCCCCACAACATGCAGCCGTGAGTCATCATGCTCTTTTTGACTTCGAGCGTCTCTTTCGGATGACAACCGGCCGTGCCGCAAGACAGGTGCGCGATCCGCAGGTCGCCCGGATTCACGAAGCGAACGAACTCCGGGCACTCGTGATTGAGCACCGTGTAGGACCGGACGGGATTGCCCGTCGAAGCCCACACATCGGGGAATCGTGGCTGGATATGAGCCTGCCACTTGTTCGTCGTCGAAGCGTCGCCGCCGTGACAGTCAACGCAACCGAGATGCGTCGTCCCCGCCTTGTGCATGTCGTGTGTGCTCTTGTGACACTGCACGCAGCCCCAACTCTTGGCGTACCCCTCATCCGCCGTCTGCCGCATGAGGCTGAACTCGTCGAGCCGCAACGGCTCGCGAGTTCCTCCGCCGTGAATCTTTTTCGGAGCTACTTCAGGCGTGAGCGTCAGCGGCTGATCGGGCGCGGGGGGGACAAGCTGCTGCTGTCGCGTTGATGCCGGTTGAACGGCAGGGTCACGCCGCTTGAGCTTCAGAATCGCGTCCTTCAACGTCGGCTCCCCGGCGAAAGAGACTCCGCCGCAAAGCGTCAGGAGGATCAACGAGGTTCGTGTAATGAATCGCATGGCAGAGACGTCCTTGTCTCGTCTTTGGAGTGCGACGGCCTAAGCCGTCGCTTTTCAAATCGTGCAGAGGTGGCGAGAAGCTCACATCAACAGAACATTCAATGCTGGTTGAAAAGCGGCAGCTAAGGCTGCCGCACTCCAAATCAATAGGTGAAATCCAATTCCAGAAAGCTGGCGAAGAAGCCGTGGGGGCTGCTGTTGTTGCGGTTGTAGAGATCTTTGAAGCCGCTGCCTGGGATCAAGCCGGAGACTCCGCCGATGATGACGACGTTGTTGTTGAGGAACGGGCGGTACTCGACGCCGGTGCTCAGGTCGGTGCCGATGCGTTGCCGAACGGTCTCTTGGAAGACGTAGCGTTCCAAGACCTGCGTCTCGTCGAACCACAGGAAGTTGCAGTTGTTGATCAGTCGGAGCTTTGGCGTGATGTCGAAGTCCGCACCCAGATTGAACAGGAACAGGCCGGGGTTCACGAAGTTTGATTGCCCTTGAAATTTGCTCGACCGCAGGTCCGGCACGAGGCTCATTCGGTTGACGAGGTTCACGCCAAACAGACCGATCGTCTGTCGCTGCCAATAGCTGAATCCACCGCCGGCGAAGTTCGGGTTGTCGAAGATCGAGTCGAAGCCTTCGGCGTTGCCGTCGTCGATGTTGTCGTCGCCGGAAGCCCAGAAGAAGGAGGCTCGGAAGCGCGCCCAATCGCGGTCGTACGACAGCTCGATCGCGGCCATTTGAGCGTTGATGTCCTGAGACTTGCCCGCCAGCGGGTTGAGTGTGTCCTGTCCGAGCACCCAATAAAACGCGTGGTTGATGTTGAAGCGGTTGATGTGTCCGTCACCCGCCCAGCCGAGGTAGTACGCATCGATTTGGTGCGGCTGAAAAATGCCGACCGGGTCAGGTCGCACGAGGAAATCATTCTTGTCGAACTGAGTACTCGGCTTGTCGTGGTTCCAGTGGAAGCTGGCCTGCGTCGTGTAACCGGGCCAGATGAAGTCCTGCCGGTAGTAGTTGGCGATCAGCGTGTTTTGATTTCGGTCGTCAAACGTGTTGAGCAGACTGTTGGTCTGCTTCTCGGTCTGATCGAAGAAGACGACGTTGTACTGGTCGCGATTGGCGTTGTTGTTCCCGAACAGTCGCACGCCGCGATTCGTGTCGCTGAAGATGAAGCCTCGGAAATCGCTCAGGAAGAATTGCGAGCCGGCTCGCACGGAGACGAAGTCGTAGTACGGGCTGGTGTCAGCCAGCTTGGTCTCGAAGAACCACTCTTCGAGTGCGCCGTCGCCTCGAAAGCGTGTCGTGCCGTTGTTGACGTTCGGGTTGACGATGCCCAGCTCTTCGACGTCGAGGTAATTCATGTTGACGACCGGCGTCAATTTGATGCGCCAATCGGCGGGCTTGAACGCGGCTCCGTCACCGTGCAACAGGTCGAACGACAGCAGGAAGTTGTGTGCGTAGAAAAACTGATTCGGGTCGCCGAAGAATTCGGTCTGACCTGGGCCACCGGTGCTCTCGAACGGAGTCGTCGGAGTCGGGACTTGCCGCGCTTCGAGGATCGTCAAGCTGGTCCCCGTGACCGTCAAGAACGTGTGCTGGCCGATGATCGGGTAGTCTCCCTTCTGCACATTTTGGTTGTACGGGTCGAGGATGTTCCCTTGCATGAACGGGTAGTCGTCCACTGGCGGATATTTTTTGCCGTAGCGATCCCATTCCGGGAAGCCCGCTCGCCAGCGATCCTCCATCGGGACGAAGTGACTGCTCTCCTGCCCCTCGCTGGGCAGGACGCTGCTGCGGCCGGTGAAGCCGAGCGGAGCCTCCACGGGATACGCGAAGAGCATGTCCGGTTCGAGCGGCAGCTCCGGCAACAAGAGCGGATCGGCGTCGGGAAACGTCGGCTCAAACGGCCGTCGCAAAACGGGCGGGCGAACCTCGTCATCGTCGGAGGAGGTCGGAGAAGGCTCATCTTCAAAGACTTCCTCTTCCTCATCGACCATCTCTTCGAGTTCTTCTTCTTCGGTGGCGATGGACAATTCGACGAACGGAGTTTCCTCTTCAGATTCGATGCCTGTCAGCAAGACCTCTCCAGGCCTGAGGGGCGGAGATGCGAAGACTGTCCTCCAGGCAAGCAACACAAGGAGGCTGATCGCTGACGCTCGTACGACCAACAAACTCATGCCCCGCCCTCGACCCTGCCCCGGTGGCGTCTCGGCGCAATTGGGGCGCAGGCCAACGCTTCGACGTCGAGTGTCGATTCGTGGCAACGGCAATTCGGACGTCTCCGAATGGCGTGGCACTCTGCGCCTCTTCCATGAAAACACGTCGCCGCGCCCGCTTCGCGCGACTCGCATCCTTGCGTGAAAACACTCCGGCCGCGCCCACCGATGAGCCACGGCTTTTCCGCTTCCATCGGTTCTGCCGACAAAACCAAATCAATCCGTTGCGCACGGTTCTAATGCCCGATGAAAGAATGGCCCGGTCTCGTGCGGATCGTGGAAAGCACGAAACTCAGGTGGCTTTGGGGTTCCGGGGCAAATAGTTTGTGCGAACGACGACAAGCCTGAGGAAACTTCGGGCCAAAGGGATTTTCGCTCATGTCTCGGTTGTTCTCGTTTCTGCACTGCGCCCCGCGCCGAGCACGCCGCCAAGCGTCAGTGGTCGAATGTCTGGAGTCCCGACAGCTTCTGGCCGCCACCCCAATCACCGCTGCGGAAGTTGAGTTGCTACTGAATCGCGCGGCTGTCGCAACCAATTCCGAAGATGCCATCATCGCTGTCGTAGATCGCGGCGGACGAATTCTGGGAGTGCGTGTCGAGCAATCGGTGATCACCGAGGACAAGAACGTCAACGGCATGTTGGATCCGGGCGAGGACAAAAACGCCAATGGGATCATCGACGGTATCGACGCCCTTTCTAATCTCGGCAACGGGAATGGCGTCATCGACTCTGGCACTGATGAAGAACGAACCTTGGTCTATGCCATCGACGGAGCCGTGGCGAAGGCTCGCACGGCGGCCTTCTTTGCCAATGGAACCGCCGACGCGCGCATCAATCCCGAAACTGGCGCAGACCCGGCCGGACTTCAAGCCACGGTCGGGCCGTTGACCTCGCGAACCATTCGCAACATCAGTCAGACCACGATCACGCAACGCGAGATGCAGTCCAATCCCAACTCGGCCGAGTTGACCGTGCGAGGCCCAGGTTTCGTGGCTCCCGTGGGAATCGGCGGACACTTTCCGCCGGCGATTGCTCACACTCCGCAGGTGGACTTGTTCGGCATCGAGCACACCAACCGAGACAGCATGATTCATCCAGGGTTCAACGCGACACGCGAGACGACGGATCCGACCGTCGCCACCGACCCCTCGCTCGCCGTGCTCGGTGGCGACGACATCCTGTTGCCCGGCCGTTTCAACGTCACGTTCGATGCCGGCAAGGAAATTGAGGCTCCCGAAAGCTACGGGTTCGTGTCCGGCCGATTGCCGCAGGCTCAGTCACGGGGCATCGCGACGTTGCCCGGTGGGATTCCGATCTACCCCAATCTCTTCGCGGATCGCGACGGCAACGGAACCGCCGATGGAGAGATCGATGTGCTCGGAGGCATCGGAGTCTTCTTTCCGGGCGTCCGTGATCCCGATGGAGCCGACCCTGGCCGGATCGGCGATGCGACGTTCGAGCAAGGCTTCGATCCGACCAAGCGACAAACCGAGAAGCAGCGCACGAACGCGCCCAAGGTGTTGGAAGCCGAATACATCGCATTCACCGCCGCCGGCGGCGGAAAGTTTGGCGGCCTGGGTGACAAGGATGTCATGGGGGCCTTCGCCGATAAGGACAGAAATCCGATCGCAGCCGTGCCGTTCCTGTTTCCGTTCGGTCGGATTGATCTCGTCGGCATCACGCTGGAACTGATTGGCCCCACGGCCGGAGTCTCCGGCGTGCGAGCCGTTCAAAAAGCGGGGCGAGCCATCGGCGTCGGCAACGACACCGGAGTCAATCAGGTGGTCAACGGCATGGGCGATCTCACCATCGCCGGTACCGCCGTTCCCGAAGGCTGGCTCGTCTCACCCAAAGCGTCGGCCGTCGATCCGATCTCGGCCGCGGACGTCGAAACCATCATCAATCAAGGAATCACCGCCGCCGAAAATGTCCGCGCCGCCATTCGCCTGAAAGCGAATGTCAGCGGAACACGAGTCACGACTAACCCCGGTGCTCGCAGCCGCATGGTGCTGGCGGTTGCCGATCGAGACGGCAACGTGCTGGGGCTGTACCGGATGCACGATTCCACGATCTTCTCGATCGACGTGGCGGTCGCGAAAGCTCGCAACACCGGCTACTACGCCGATCCCACGCAACTGCGATCCGTCGATTTCGTGGATGACAACGACGACGGCGTATCTGATGTGTCCATCGGGACCGCCTTCTCAAACCGCACCTTCCGGTTCCTGGCGGAACCGCGATACCCACAAGGGGTCGATGGCACGCGCCAGGGGGATTTCTCGATCCTCAATGACGCTGGATTCCAGAACGATTTGCTCAAATCCAAGAACCCGACCACGGCCGCCGGAGCCGTCAACAACAAGTTCCCAGTCCCGGCGCTCTCCACGTCGTTCGTGTCCGTCGTCGGGTTTGACTCGTTCAATCCGGGGACGAATTTCCGACGCAGCGCGTACATCGCCGGCCTGCCAGGTTTCGATCCGCTATTGCCGGTCTTCCAAAACTTAATCGCCAACCAAAACGGCATCATCTTCTTCCCCGGCAGCGCCCCGATTTACAAAGCCGGCGGCCTGGTCGGCGGGTTCGGCATCAGCGGTGACGGCGTCGATCAAGACGACGTCGTGACGTTCTTTGGAGCGAAAGGCTTCACTCCGCCAACTGACACCGAAGCCGACGATTTCTTTGTTCGCCGCACACGCCTGCCGTATCAAAAATTCAACCGCAATCCGTTCGCGTGAGTGAATGACGAAGCTCGAAGTACCCAATGACGAAAGAATGACGAAGCTCGAATGACGGATCGTCAGGACGATAGCCAAACCATGAACGCTCAACGCCCCTCATTGGACGACAAACAACCGCGTGTCATTCTTCGACATTCGACATTCGTCATTCTTTCGTCATTCGTGATTCGCCATTCGTCATTCGCCGTCCTGCTAGTCGTGTTGTCCGGGGCAACTTCCCTGACGGCCAATGACCATCACTGCGACTCTTGCGAGCGCTACGACCGACACGCCTGTGCCGGCTGGCCACAGTGCCTCTCGCGCTGGGCACGCCCATCCTATCCGCCTTTGGCGGACCACGAGTCGGGTTGCTACGTCGGCGGCGGAGCTCCATTCCACGGCGACGGTCGCTGTGCCCACGAAGGCACCTGGGGCTGGGACTACCACGGCCGCCTCTTCACCAAACGCATCTGGCTCGGCTGGCACCACGGCCGCCGCGACCAAGGTGGCACCGGAGCCTATCGCACCGACGGGCCGCATTTGCTGCATCACTGAGTCGAAGTGACGCTGACGAGCGGCAGGGCGAAAGCCCTCCGAGTTCTCGAATTACTGCGGACTCGGACCACTCGGAGGGCTGACGCCCTGCCGCTCGCCGACCCAATCCGCTCTGCGGGCCAAATGAGTCCGACGGCGCACCTTCGAGCTGGAGTCCCGGCTTTAGCCGGTTGCAGCACCGCCTAAAGGCGGGACTCCAACACAAAAGTGCGCTGGGTTAAATCGCTTTTTTGATTCACACGTTCGACTGACTCCGTACATGAGTCTTGGCGGGCCATCGCCAAGCGGCGTTCGCCGCACGTTCTCCGACTCATTTCACGAGGTGATTCGATCATGTTGTTGGCATCAAACTGGTTGTCGGCGTTGAAGTTGTCGTTTCGAAGTCGGGCCGGCTCGCGAGCCAAACGAGGTGGGCGTCGAGGACACGGGACTCCGGTTGGACAGCGAGTCGCGGCGGAACGGTTGGAGCCGCGGTGTCTGCTGACGAGTTACAACTTTGTGAAGATCGCGGACTCGGCGGCGTATTCCAATCTGGGGGTCCACCCGGCTCTCAGCGAGAACGGTGAGGTGGCGTTTCGGGCGTCCGGGTTGTTGTCGGGAGGGACGTTCAACATCGTGGCGAAGGGAACGGGCGCACCGGGCGAACCGATCACGACGATTGAGACAGACGCGGGGCCGTACTTCGAGTTCGGTGAGCCGTCGATCAATGCGGCGGGAACGGTTGTGTTCTGGGCGGCGCACGATACCAACGGTTTACAGGGGATCGCGGCGGGTAACGGCAGCGCAGCGGCGACGACATTGGTGACTGGCTCAGCCGCCGCAGGCACCAACGAGTTCGAGCAGCTTGATCGGCTGCCGGACATCAACGACAGCGGCGACATCGCGTTCATGGGGGATAGGCCGGACACCACGGGAGTCTTTCATCGAGCGGTCGGCGGAGCTGTCGAGATGTTGGCTCAGGAGAGTGACGGCTATCAGCCATTCACCGTCGGCGAGACATTCGTCAGTCTCAACACCGCGGACGGGGTGTCGTTCAACGCGAAGCTCACCAGCGGTGACAAGGTGATCGCGCAGCACACCGGTCCGGGGCCGGGCGGAGTTCGCACGAACCTGCGTGACTCCAGCGGGTCGCTCGACGCATTCTCGCGGACGTCGATCAGTCAGGATGGCGACGTGCTTTCCAACGTCTCGACCGACGCCGGTGCGCAGAGTTTGATCCGCTATTCCAACGCGGGAGCCGTTGAGAACGTCCAAGTCACCGCGGCCAATCCGGGGTTCGTTCAGTTTGACTCACCGAATCTGACCGACAACGTCGGCGGCATGGTGTTCCGAGGCGTGCTCAGTGGTTCGGGAGTGACCGGCATCTACACGGGAACCGCGACCGGGTCCGATCCGGTGGCGGACAAGGTGATTGAGAACGGCGACACGCTCGACGGCAAAGTGATCAGCACGATTGCGATGGGATCGAATGCCGCCAACAGCGCCGGAAAAATTGCGTTTTTCGTGTCGTTCACGGACGGCAGCTTCGGGATCTTCCGGGCCGATCCGGAAGTGGCACCGGTCCCTGTGCCGACGACGACGAGACTGAACATCCCGCCGTTCGCCACCGAGGGAACGGTCGTGACGTTGACGGCGACCGTGACTCCCACGACGCAGGGGGGCAGCGTGCCGACCGGCACTGTTGAATTTGTGAGTGTGCGCGAAGTGGGACGAATCGCCTTCGGTAGCGATGTCGGATTTACTGCGACGGTCAGGGTCTTGAACGAGTCGGGAACGCCGCTCGGTTCGTTCAGCCCGTATCCGACGTCGTTCCTCGGCGGTGTCCGAGTGGCCCTCGGCGACGTCAACGGTGACGGGGTGGCTGAGGTGATCACGGCTCCGGGTCCGGGCGGCGACAACATCGTCCATGTCTTCTCGGTGAGTAGTGGCGGCGACGGTTCGGAGTTCGGGGCCACCGCGATTGAACAGATCGCCGTAAGCGATCCGCTGATCGGCACGCGCGGCTTGAACATCGCGTCCGCCGACGTGAACGCCGACGGCTTCGCGGACATCATCGTTTCCGGCGGCCCGAAGGTGATCGTCTACAGCGGCCAGGATTCCTCCGTGCTGCACAATCTGACTCCGTTCGGCACGAGCATTTCCGAAGTCCGCGTCGCCGTGGGCGACTTGAACGGCGACAGCGTTCCCGATGTGATTGTCGCCACCGGCCCCGGCGTGGCACCGTCGATCAAAGCCATCGATCCCACGACGGGCAACGTGTTCCGTTCGTTCGCCCCATTTGAGTCCACGTTTCGCGGCGGAGTGAATGTTGCGGTCGGCGATGTGACTGGCGACGGGTTCCCGGAGATTCTCGCTGCCAAAGGTCCGGGAAGCTTGCCGCAAGTCAAGGTGTTTCAAGCGGACGGCTCGTTCCTGTTGAGCGAACTCGCGTTCGCGTCCGGTTTTCGCGGCGGCGTGCGAGTCGCTGTTGGCGACGTGAATGGCGATGGCGTGGCAGAATTTGTTCTGCGGGCCGGCGTCACCAGCCCGGGGACGAGCGCCATTTCGAGCTTGAGGACGCTCGTCTCTTCGCAGGCCATGTTCTACCAAGGTGACATTGAGTCGGACACGCCATATGAGTACGCGTCCGCACTTGAGGAAGATGAATTTGGTTCCGTTGTCGCCGTACGAACTCACGAAGAGACCGTTGTGGGAACGGCCGCGTTGGACGAAGACGGTGTGGCGACGTTGGAGACGGATGATCTGGATGCGGGGGTCAGCAGTATTGATGCCCGCTACAACGGCTCGACCGAGCATCACCCCAGTGCGTCGGGGATCGACTTCATTGAGGTGCGCGCGGTGATGGACTTCGGCGATGCGCCCAGTCGATACGGGACGTTGTTTGCCGATGACGGACCACGACATCGTGCCGAGGGGCCGATGCTGGGTTCCCGTCGTGATGCCGAGCTTGATGGTCAGCCCAGTCTCAACGCCGATTTCGACGACACGCGGCCGGGTGCGTCCGACGACGAAGATGGCGTCACGTTCATGTCAGACACGCTGTTCTTCGATCCGAGGTATCCTGTCGCGGCCACGGTGACTGTCGAAGCTTCTGCAATGGGAATTTTGGATGCCTTCATCGACTACAACCGAGATGGGCAATTCGGCGAATTTGAAAGACTGGATACCGATAGCCTCGTTGTGCAACCGGGAAGAAACCTGATCAGGTTCTATGTGCCGGAAGCGGCCCATCCCGGTGGCATCTTTGGTAATGAGAACATCGGTTGTGTGGCGGGGAGCACGATTGCTCGTTTTCGGATCAGTTCATTGGGTGGCTTAGGCCCCACGGGTGAGGCGGAAGATGGCGAGGTCGAAGACTATCGCATCACGCTGAGTTCCGCGTTGGATCAGGGAACCACGGCGAGTCTGCAACTTCCCAGTGAAGGCCCGATCGGTGCTCCCAATTTCGCGTCGTTCGACGTCTTCGTCGATGGCGGGCTGCTGACGCTGGCGGGGCGGGATCCGATAGGCTTCCGCTCGCCGCTGTTCCAAATGCCGTTCGACGGCCGGCAGCGGCTGGAAATCATGGGGACTCCCGGCGACGACACGCTGCGGCTCGACCTCTCCGGCAGCGATGTGTCGATGCAAGACTTCCACTTCGACGGCGGCGGTGAAGCAACAGCGTCGGGCGACGGCATCGAGATCATTGGGGGTGACCGAGTCTTCACCGAAGTCGGCGTTGAATACTCGGGGTTAAAGGATGGTGTGATTTTGGTCGGAGCAAGCCGGATCGGATTCGAAGACCTCGAACCAATCACGGTGAACGTCGAGAGCGACAGTGCCTTCGTGAATTTCACTCCGCGGCGAAGCTTCGCCGGCTTCACGGAGCTGGCTCGCGGGATTCGAGACGTTGTGGCGACGGTCGCGATCGATCCGCTGCAAACTTCGGTGGGGGGAACGCTGGAAGAATTCGGCGATGGCGCGTTTGTGCGTGGTGTCTTCGAGCCGGCCTATTTCCGCACGCCGAAGCGGCAGATGAATGTCGTGCTCACGGCCGGCAACGACCAACTGACGATCACTTCGTCGTTGTCGTCGATCGACCCGCTGGTCGTTCGCGTGGATACGGATGAACTGCACAGGCCAGAAAACGGAAACGATCTGGTGAACTGGCAGCAGTCGGCGTTGCGAACCTTGGTGAAAGGCTACGGCGGTCACGACACGTTCCTTGGCGGCAGTGGCAGCGACACGATCTTCGGCGACGCGGGAGAAGACCTGATCGAAGCGGGAGGCGGGGCGAACGTCGCGGATGGCGGAACTGGGAACGACATTATTCGCGGCGGAGCCGATGCGGATGTGCTCAACGGCGGCGTGGGGAATGACCTGATTCAATCCGCCTCTGGCAACGACACCGTCTTCGGCGGAATCGGTGCGGACACCGTCTCCGGCGGCGATGGCAACGACGTCATCGCGGGTGACGAGGGGAGTGACTCGCTGCAGGGCGACAATGGCGACGATGTGATTCACACCGGCGCGAACTCGGACTCGGCGGATGGGGGCAGCGGTAATGACGTACTGACTGGCGATGGCTCGGACTTCGGCGACCTGCTGATCGGTGGAGTCGGCAACGACACGCTGGATGGGTCCGAGTCCACGGACGTGTTGTCGGGCGGTGAAGGCAACGACGTGCTCAGCGGTTTGGCGGGCGGCGACTTGCTCAGTGGCGGCACCGGCAACGATTCGCTCGACGGGGGCAGCGGCGACGATCAACTCGACGGCCAGGAGGGGGACGATTCGCTCACGGGTGGCGTGGGAACCGACGTGCTCAACGGCGAGTCGGGATCGGATTCTCTGCAAGGTGGCGAAGACGCGGACTTTCTGAGCGGCGGCATCGGCAACGATGTGCTGCATGACGACGATGCTGGCAAGCCGTCCAATGACACGCTCGATGGTGGCGCTGGCGACGATGTTCTACTCGCGACTGGCGGCGGCGATGCCTTGATCGGCGGAACGGGCGACGATCGGCTCGATGGCGGACTCGGCGCGGACACGCTCGAAGGCAACGACGGCAACGATGTGTTGTTCGGTGGAGCCGACAACGACAGCGTTTCCGGTGGAGACGGAGCCGATCAGCTCTTCGGTGGCAGCGGTGACGATGTGCTCGCGGGACAGGACGGCGACGATGTGATCGCATCCGGCGACGGCAACGATTCGGCGACCGGCGGCGACGGCAACGATCGCATCAGCGGCGAATTGGGGAACGACTTGATCGGCGGCGGCGAAGGACGTGACTCAATCGACGGCGGTTTGGGAGACGACAGTCTGGCCGGCGGCGACGACAACGACTCCGTCAACGGTGGCGTGGGCAATGACCAACTGTTTGGCCAAGAGGGCAACGACGTTCTCAACGGCAACGATGGGAACGACGCGCTCTTCGGCGGCGACGACGACGACGTCGTGGCTGGTGGCAACGGCAATGATGCGGTCAGCGGCGACGACGGCGACGACCGAGTCCTCGGTCAAGCCGGCAATGACACGGTCAGCGCGGGCGAAGGCGTGGACACGATCGACGGCGGCACCGGTTCGGACGCGATCTCCGAGTTCACGCTGAATGCGACGCTCACCCCGTCGCGGCTGACGCTGGACAACTTCGACGGCGACACGGAAGTCGAAACCTTGCGCGGCATCGAACGAGCACAACTCAGCGCGGCATTTTCGCCCGCTGGCGTGTCGCTGAACGCCTCGGCCTTCCGAGGTTCCGTGACGTTGGTCGGCAGCGGCTTCAACGACACGATCACAGGTGGCAATGGAGCGGATTCGATCGATGGCGGATTTGGCGACGACATCATCGGGGGTGGCTTGGGCAACGACACGATGGACGGCGGCGGCGGTGCGGATCAGCTCAAAGGTGGCGAGGGACATGACTCGATCAAGGGGGGCGACGACAACGACAAACTGTTCGGAGAAAATGGCAACGATACACTCAACGGAGGTGCCGGAAACGACTCACTCGACGGAGGATTAGGGAACGATGGCCTTTCGGGATTCACCGGCAACGACACGCTGCTCGGCGGCGACGGCACCGACACGCTCATTGGTGGCGGTGGCGACGACTCGATGTTGGGTGGTGCCGGCAACGACATCGTCCTGGGCAAGTCCGGTAAAGACATCGTGAAAGGGGACGCCGGAACCGACACGATCGCTGGCGGCAGCGGCACCGGAATCGACGTCGGCGACGCGGTGACTCGCGATGCCGCGGATCTCGCCGGACTCACCGCCGCACTCGCCGCCGCACGCGACGAAGCGTTCGTCTTTAACGCCGCGTGGATCGATGAGATTTGAAATCCTGTTGTTGCAAGTTTGGTGTGGTCGGCAACTGCCTTTATCCCGAAGGGATTGCGTCACATAGCCTAGGGTTGCTCGCGCAGCGAGCTACCCTGGGATGGGAAGAAGTTGCCCGCTCTACCCTGAAAGGGTTGCGTCATTCGAGAGATTTTGATGACGGAACCCCTTCGGGGTACATCGACCGTTCTGATTCTGATTCTCAACCCAGGGTAGCTCGCTTCGCGAGCAACCCTGGGCTATGTGACACAACGCCTACGGCGTAAACCTCAAAATGATGCGTGCATGAAATCCGTTAGAGTCCGGTCGGACATTTCAACTTTCTAACGGAACCTCACGCTCGCCATTTGGCAAGCGCGGCTCGGCAGTACGGAAGGAGGTTCAATTCGATCAGTTCGGCCTCGACGTCTTCGATCGTGGGGGATTCCAATTGGCTGGCGATGTCGGCAATCAGCAGCTCAGCGAATTTCTCGCGAGCGTGTTGCAGGGCTTTGCGAAACAAGGCGTCGGACATCGGTGGCGAGAGGCTCTGGTCACGAGTCAGCAGGTCGGCAAGTTCGGGAGAGGTTCTGTCGCGGTTGGTCACGCGCAGCCGCAACACCGCATAGAACGGCTGGCCGGTCGAGCGTTCGTGATCCAGCAGCGCGGTCCAGGCTCTCGACAACAGTTCTTCGGACCAACAACTCTCAAACGGAGGCTCGGCGGCAGCGTCATTTGCGGCTGGCTCAGCGACATCGTCCAGCGACGTGACCTCGTGCTTGTGACGCGTCGCCAGTTTGGCGCGGTAGTCGCGCATCTGGTTGGCGAGAGCCGTCTTCAAGAAGCTGCGGAAGCGGCCATTGGCGGGACTCGCGTTGCGAAAGTCGCCACGAACGAATTTCAACGCGAACTCTTGCAGCATTTCGAGAGCCGCGTCGTCGTCTCGAAGCGAGGTCCGCAGGAAGCGAAACACGGCTCCTTGATACCGCCGCAAGAACTCCAGTTGAGCAGCCAGTTCCGAATGCCCCGGTCCGCCGTGGGCCTTGCGGAGCATCGTCCACATCGTCGAGAGCTTCGCCAGCCGCGAGTCAGCAACGGAAGTGTCAAGTTCAGACGTGGCGTCAGCGACGGACATGAGCGACAGTGTAGCGCGGCGATGCCGTAAATTTCCAAGGTCCAAAACCCAATGTCCAATGAATGACCAATCGCCAAATCCCAATGAGTCGTTGCCCTGATGGTTCCGACCCTGCGTCGCAATCCTCCGTTTGGGTTTTGGAAATTGGAGTTTTGGATTTCCTTGGTCATTGGGTTTTGGAAATTGGGATTTTAAGCCATCGACTCACTTCAAGATCATGACATCAGCTTCTCGACAACCTGACTCACGCGACCTGTTGGACGAGTTTGACGACTCGGACAGCTTGCCGCCGTTTGTGTTGCCGACGGTGGCTTCCGAGTGTGCGAGTTCGGTCGCGTTGGATCGACCGGTTCGCCCGCTCGTCGATGCGGCTCCGTCCGCCGAGTTGCAGCAGATCGGCGATTACGAACTGGTGCGCGAACTCGGCCGCGGCGGAATGGGAGTCGTCTACGAGGCTCTGGATCGACGGCTCAATCGGCGAGTTGCGTTGAAACTGCTGCCGCCCAACGCCGTGCTCGATCCGAAGCGACTCAGTCGGTTTCAGCTCGAAGCACATGCGGTCGCGCGGCTCAGTCATCCGCACATCGTGCAGGTGTTCGACGTCGGCTCGTCGCACGGTACGCACTACCTGGCGATGCAACTGATCGACGGCAAGAGTCTCAGCTCGATGTTGCCGACCGATGCGGAAGCAGAGATCGAACGTCGTCTTCGCGCTCCGCGCAACGAGCCGGACGGTTCAACGACGTCGAGCGAGCATTCGGCTCATCACGCGGAGCGTGATCCGCCTGCGGCGGACGTTCGGTGCGACATTCGCCGCATCGTGAAGTGGGGACGACAGGTTGCCGAGGCGCTCGATCACGCGCACAAGATGGGGGTCGTGCATCGGGACGTGAAGCCGTCGAACATGATCGTCGATGCTCACGGTGACTTGTGGCTCACCGATTTTGGACTGGCTCAGGTGGCGGACTCGCCCAGCGTCACGATGTCGGGCGACTTGATGGGGACGTTGCGGTATCTCAGCCCGGAGCAGGCGATGGCCCGGCGCATCCCGATGGATCACCGCACCGATATTTATTCGCTGGGCGTGTCGTTGTACGAACTGCTCGCCGGTGAGCCGGCGTTTCCCGAAACGGATCGGGCGGAGTTGCTGCGGCGGATCATCTTCGAGTCACCGTGTCCGCTGCGTCGAGTGCGGCCGGAGATTCCGCCGCCATTGCAGACGATCGTCCACAAGGCGATCGAGAAGAATCCCGCCGACCGCTACGCGACCGCTCAAGAGTTCGCGGACGACCTGCGGCGGTTTCTCGACGACGAGCCGATTCACGCGAAACCGCCGAGCTTGCTGGAGCACGCGGCCCGTTGGTCGCGCCGCAACCGCCAACTGGTCGCGGCGGGCGTGTTGTTGCTGTTGCTCGCGGCGGCAGTCGGTTGGCTGATGGCTGGTCGGTTGAAAATCGAACGAGACGAGGTGGCGAAAGCTCGCGACGAAGCGACTCAGAGCGAACGCAAAGCTCGACACAACGAATGGCGGTCGTTGGTCAGTCAAATCGGCCTGATACGCCGCACCGATCGAGCTGGCCGACGCGAGGATGCCTTCAAGCTGATCGATCGAGCGGTCGCACTCGGACACGATCTGCAAATCGACGAGCCTGACAAGAAGTTGCTGCGTGACGAGGTCATCGCGAGCCTCTCGCTGCAAGACGACCTGTCGTTGATGCATCGCAACACACACGAGTCCTCTCGCTTTCATTTGGAGTTCAGCCCGCGCGGCGACCGTTACGCTCGCACGGCCGCCGAAGCGGGGATCGAGATTCACGACGCGAGTGGTCACTTGGAGTTCACTCTGCCGCCGCCGTTCGACGGAACGGGGTCATCGACGCTGTCGATCTTCAGCCCGGCCGGCCGTTGGCTGATCGTGCAGCATCTTGCCAGCGGCCGGAATCAACTCGTCGTGTGGGATTTGACCGCTCGCGAGATCGTGTTCACCGTCCCGATGGAGCCGGGATTCGCGTACTCGGACTTCTCGCACGACGGGACACAGTTCATCACGTTCGTGGATGTCGCGCATCTTGCGCCCGGCACGTCGATCGCGGCGGGCCAGGCGGGCGAGGTGCGGATCATCGACCTCGCTGCTCGCGAGCAAGTCCGCTCGTTTCCGCTGCCGTTCGTGCCGGTCAACACGATCTCCGGCCCGCAGCCGAATCAAGTGACGTTTTTCAAAGCCGCCGCCACGCACACGGAGATTTCGATTTGGGACATCACCACCGGAACCGCAGTTTCCTCGTTTCTTCTTCCCGACGAACGCTTTGCCGGGGCATGGTCGCGCGGAGGACGTTGGCTGGCGGCGGGACATGCCGACGGCAACGTCCTCGTTTGGGACGCGCTGCAACAACGAGTCACTCCGATCCGCCGCGAACAGGTCCGCACGTTTGGTTTCAGCCCCGACGACCGTTTGCTCGCGATTGAAACCAAGCTGGAAGAGACGGAATTCTGGGACTTGAACAAAGCTCAGTTGGCGACCACGTCCGTCGGACGATTCTCTCGGTTCCTGGATGACGCCAACGAAGTCGCCCTCTACGACAGCCGGAGCGTCTCGCGGTATCGAATTCATCGTGGCGAGGAATTCCGCCGCATCGACTTGCCGCTGCCGAAAGGGGATTTGATTTCGCAACTCGAACTCTCCAGCGACGGTCGTACTCTGGCGGCCGCGTCGTCCTCGGGAGTGAACTTGATTGACCTCGCCACCGGCCAACGCCGTCAGCATCACCCGACAACCTGCTACAGCGCGGTCTTCGGTCAGCATCACCAGCAACCGGCTCTCTTTTGCGGCACACACACTGGCATCGAACGGCTGCCGTTCGCGAGCGACTCGCAGCAACTCGGCCCGCTGACGATGTTGCACGCCGGCACGTTTCGCTCGGCCCAACGCTATCTGGCCGCGACTCCCGACGGCAAAACCGTGGCCGCGATCATCGACCATCAACAGGTGCGCGTCTGGCACGACGATCCGCCTCACAACGGCCAGCAGAACGACGCCGCAGTCACCATCCAATGCGACGCCCCGGTCAGCTTCGTCGCGATCAGCCCGGATGGCCATTGGATCGCCACCTCCATCTTCCACGGAACCGGAGTCCGCATTTGGGATCGTCGCACCGGCAAGTTGCTGCGAGATGTCTGGCCTGAGGCGAGCAGTGCCCAGTCCACGTTTGCCTCGGACAATCGCACTCTGCTGATCGCCGAAAGCCGACGCTTTCGATTGATGGACGTCACCACGGCGGAAACTCTTTGGGAACATGCTCGCACCGACGCTTCCGATGCTCCCGGTGCCTACGCCTTCTGTCCGACGGGCCAACTCTTCGCAGTCACTCCAGCGAGCCGCGAAATTCACTTGTTCGACAGAAAGACGTTGCAAAGGCTCGCCGTTCTCGCTCCGACCGATCGTGCGACGACGGGGCCGCTCAAATTTAGCCCTGATGGACGACACCTGCTGCATGCCACCGGACAGACCGTGGAACTCTGGGATTTGAAACTCGTGCGGCAAAAACTCCAGCAATGCCACGTCGATTGGCCATGATGCTCGACCGACGCAGCGACCAGTATTGGTGCGGCAAATTCATGGTCGGATCGGGTTATACCCCACGCGGCCTCGAATGAGATGTTTTTGGTGAGCGACAGGGCGTCAGCCCTCCGAGTGATTTCAACGGTTTTGACTCGGAGGGCTGACGCCCTGCCGCTCGCCGAATCGCTCATCACTCCCCACGCGAGTGAATGCTGCGACGATGAGCGAGGCCACCGTAATCTGGCAGCCATCGAGCAGGGAAATCAGCAGGCTTCGGCTGAGCTGCTGCCGTTGGTTTATGACGAGCTGCGAAGGCTCGCGGCGATTGAGTTGCGCGGTGAGCCGAGCAGTAACACGCTGCAACCGACGACGCCAGGACAAGCCAATTGGTGAAGCTGCGCGGACTATTGCCCGACCCCTTGTGGGTCGGACGATTCAAGTTCTCATTGGAATCGTCGGTAAATCACGAATCACCCGACCTTCGACAGGTCCATCAGCTTCAGCCCCAATGTGGACTGGCTGGCTCGCTGTTTCAGCCAGTCCGTCGAATTGTGGAATCCGAAAACACTTCACGAACGACAGAAATCACTGGGCTTGAAGTGGTGACGTGACCCCAATGCTTGCTGCCGACTGGCCGGCTGGCCAGAATCGCCGCCCGTTTCGGATTTCGGGTTTTGGATTTCGCTCAGGAAGGTGTTTCATGCCGTCGTGTGTTTTGGCTTATTCGGGTGGACTCGACACGTCTGTGATTCTCTGTTGGCTCCAAGAGCAAGGTTACGACTGCCATGCGGTGTATGTGGACCTCGGCCAGCCGTGTGAGGATCGGCAGGCGATTTTGCAGAAGGCGAAGAACTGCGGAGCGAAGACCTCGCAGATCGTCGATGTGCAGGAAGAGCTGTGCCGCGACTTTGCG
Source organism: Planctomyces sp. (assembly GCA_005798445.1). GTDB lineage: Bacteria > Planctomycetota > Planctomycetia > Planctomycetales > Planctomycetaceae > SXKJ01. The sequence goes on along the minus strand of SYJG01000185.1, from coordinate 793 downwards.
TTTCCGATCATGCAGTTTCAGGCGAAGTACGAAGGCTGGTACTTGCTGGGGACGTCGATCGCTCGGCCGCTGATCGCGAAGGAGTGCGTCCGCATCTGCCGCGAGGTCGGGGCCGAGGCGTTTGCTCACGGAGCTACCGGCAAGGGGAACGATCAGTGCCGTTTCCAGCTCGCGGCCGAGGCGCTCAATCCGGCAGTGCAGATCATCGCTCCGTGGCGAATCGAAAAGTACCGAGCGGCGTTTCCCGGCCGGACGGCGATGATCGACTACTGCGCGAAGAAAAACATCCCGGTGAAGGCGTCGGCCTCGAAGCCGTACTCGTCCGACGAGAACTGCTTACACATCAGCTATGAAGCGGGCCAGCTCGAAGCGCTGACGACCAACGGCGTCGAACTGGTCGAGTTCGGCATGTGTGTCACGCCGATGGCCGCTCCCGACAAGCCGGAGACGCTCACGATTCACTTCGAGTCGGGCGTGCCGGTGTCGCTCAACGGGCAGAAGAAGTCGGCGCTCGAGATGGTCAAGGAACTCAACACGATCGGCGGGCGGAACGGAGTCGGCATCATCGACATGGTCGAGAACCGCGTCGTCGGTATGAAGAGCCGCGGTGTGTACGAGGCTCCCGGCATGACGATCCTGTATCACGCGCACCGCGTCGTCGAGCAACTGACAATGGACCGCGACCTGATGCACCTCCGCGACCGCCTCGCCCCAGAAGTCGCCGAGATGGTGTACTACGGCTTCTGGTATCACGCGAAGATGGACGCTCTGCTGGCCTTCAACCAAAACGCTC
>SYJG01000184.1 GCA_005798445.1 Planctomyces sp. | reverse complement strand
GGACTCGGCCCAATCTGGAACTGTTCTCGGGCGAGTTCATCGACCGTTACAAACGGCCGTTCACGGTTCCATCGCCGAATAACATTGTGTGGCTGGGCAGGGACAACAGATCCATTCCAACGACAACTTCGTTCCGTTCAAGGACAGCAATCCCGATTGCAAGCCGGAGGCCCGCTACAAAGCGATCGGACGCTGGCTGAACCTGCCGGACCCGGCTCCTCCGGAACCCGATGCCACCGGTTACCCCTGGCCGCCGGGCGCCGGACTCGTCGCCTTGCAGTCGCCTGACGGAATTCACTGGTCGCTGATGCAGGACGAGCGGATCATCAAGAAGACCGAAACCGACGCCCAGAACGTGGCCTTCTGGGATCAAGTGCGGGGCGAGTACGTGTGCTACAACCGTGTCTGGGGTCCGGGAAGAATGCGGGCCATTCAGACGACTTCCTCAAAGGACTTTTTGAACTGGTCGGACCCTCCGAAGATGATCGAAACGGGCGGGGCGCCCCGAGAGGCTAACCTCACATCGCCGGAATCTGGCTCGACAATCCGCCGGCGGCCGGGACGTAGCAGTGATTGACGTAGTCCATCACCATGCGATCCGAATTGAATCGCCAGCCCAGCGTGCGAACCGAGCGTTTGACTCGTTTGATCCAGCGTTGCGGCAGGTCGTCGGCGTCCCGTTCGTAGTACATCGGCAGGACTTCGCTCCGCAGCGTATCGACCAGGCTCTTCCAATCCCGTTCGTCTTGGACGGCGTCGTTGACATGCGTGCGACCGTTGCCGATTGCGAAACCGTTGGTGCCGTCGTAGGCCTCCGCCCACCAACCGTCGAGCACCGACAAATTCAGCACGCCGTTGAGCACGACCTTCTGGCCGCTGGTTCCCGACGCCTCGTGCGGTCGGCGCGGATTGTTGAGCCACACATCGACTCCTTGCACCAAGTGCCGCGCGAGGTTGATGTCGTAGTCTTCGAGGAACACGACCTTGCCCTTCAGCTTGGATTGCTGGGTCGCTTGCCAGACTCGTTGCAGGATCGCCTTGCCATTGTCATCGCGCGGGTGCGACTTGCCGGCGAAGATGAACTGCACCGGGCGTTGCAAATCGCTGACCAGTTCGGCGAGCAAGTCAAACTCGCGCAGGATCAAATCCGTCCGTTTGTACGGCGCGAATCGGCGAGCAAAGCCAATCAGCAGCGCACGCGGATCAAGCACGTTGGCGATCTCGGAGATTTGCTGCTCGGTGGCGTTGTTGCGCCGAGCGCAGGTTTCGAGCCGTCGTCTCGTGAAGCCGATCAACTGGTTCTTCAGAGATTGATGCGTCTCCCACAATTCTCCGGCAGTCGCCTGCTCGAAGGCAGACCAGACGTCGGGTTCGCCCGTGCGAGTGTGCCAGTTGACCGGCAAGACGCGGTCGTACAGGACTCGCATTTGGGTCGCCAGCCAGGTCGGCACATGCACGCCGTTGGTGATGTGGCCGATCGGAATTTCTTCTTCGCTCTGCCACGGCCAGAGACTCGCCCACATGCGGCGGCTGACGACGCCGTGTAGCGAGGACACCGCGTTCGCCTTGCGGCTGAGCTTGAACGCCAGCACCGTCATGCAAAAGGCTTCGTTGTGATTCTGCGGGTTGACTCGACCGAGACCCATTAACGAGTCGCGGCTCAAACCCAATTGATCACCCAGCGGACCGACGTGCTCTTCGACGAGTTCGGAATCGAAGCGGTCGTGTCCGGCATCGACCGGCGTGTGCGTCGTGAAACAACAACTCGCGGCGGTCTCGCGGAGCGCGGCATCGAAGGCCAGGCCGTCCTCTTGAATTCGAGTCCGAATGATCTCCAGCGGCGCGAACGCGGAGTGACCTTCGTTCATGTGGATCACGCTCGGCTGAATGCCGACGGCCGCGAGTGCTCGTGCCCCGCCGATGCCCAGCATCACTTCCTGGCGGATGCGGGTGCGCTGATCGCCGCCGTACAGCCGAGCCGTCAGCCGGCGATCCTCGTCGGAGTTGTTCGGGATGTTCGTGTCGAGCAGGTACAGCGGAATGCGACCGACGTTCGCTCGCCACACGCGAGCGAAGATCGAACCCGACCGCGTCTGTACCGAGATCACCACCGGGTGACCGTCTTTGCCAAGCGCCGGCTTCAACGGCAGTTTGTCCGGGTTGATGGTCTTATAGCTCTCCTGCTGCCAGCCGTTTGCATCGAGATGCTGCGAGAAATACCCCTCGCCGTACAGCAGTCCCACTCCGACCAGCGGGATGCCCAGGTCCGAGGCACTCTTCAGATGATCTCCCGCCAGAATGCCGAGGCCTCCGGAATATATCGGCATCGACTCGTGCAGCCCGAACTCCGCCGAGAAGTATGCGACCGGGCGGTGATTCAAGATTCCAGCTCGCGTCGCGCCCCAGGTGTCCTGCGCGGCCATGTACTCCTGCCAGCGGCGATAGGCGTAGTTGATGCGCGAGTGCAGACCAAGTTCGCGAGCCCGCTGCTCCAGCTTTTCCGGCGGGTACTCTTCCAGCAGGACGACCGGGTTATGGCCATTGCCAGACCAAGACGGCTGATTGATCGCGCGGAACGATTCACTCAGTCCCGCTTGCCAACTCCACCACAGATTACTGGTCAGTTCCGTGAGCTTTTGATGCAACGACTTCGCTTCGGCCATCTTGCCATCCTTGCCAGTGGAACACACTCCGGCCCAGACTGGGCGGACGGAGTATAGCCGAGCAAGAACTGCGGTCGAGTGCGGCCGAATTCGTGAATGCGGTTGGCCGCTTGCCTCGCGCGAAGCCGCTCGGTCCAATGCCTTTGAGTTCTCTCGTCAGCCACGGAGACAATCGTCATGCAAAGCACCTTGCGTAGTTTCTTGAGTGCCTATTGCGTCCTCACAGCGACCGCATCATCCAGCGCCGATGAACCGACCAACTCGGCGAAGTGGCGCGAGTCTCAACAGTCGGCTCTCCAAGAAGTCACTCGACTGGAACCGCAACTCAAAGCCGTCAACAAAGCCATCTGGGAGTTCGCCGAGGTCGGTTTGGAAGAGCGTCGCTCGTCTGCACTACTGGTCGAGAAACTCAGAGCTGCGGGCTTCGAGGTACAAACCGGCGTCGCGCACATGCCGACGTCTTTCGTCGCGAGCTACGGCTCCGGCAAGCCAGTCATCGGGATCCTCGCCGAGTACGACGCGCTGCCGAATCTCTCGCAACAAGTGGCTGCCGATCGAGTCGCCGTGACCAACGGAGCCCCCGGCCACGGCTGCGGGCACAGCGGACTGGGCACCGCCGCACTCGGCGCCGCGATCGCCGTCAAACAGGCGATGGAAAAGCACAAGCTGCCAGGCACGATCCGCCTCTACGGCACCCCCGCCGAGGAAACGCTCATCGGCAAGGTCTACATGCTGCTCGACAGGCAATTCCATGACTTGGATGCCTGCTTGCACTGGCATCCGGCGTCGGTCAACAACGTCTGGGTGATGAGCAGCAAAGCGGCGGTCAGCGTGAAGTTCTCGTTTTCCGGAACAGCAGCACATGCTTCGGGTAGTCCATCCAGCGGACGTAGTGCGCTCGACGCTGTCGAACTGATGAACGTCGGAGTGAACTTCATGCGCGAGCACATCAAAGAGGACGCCCGAATTCACTACGTCATCACCGATGGCGGCGGCGCTCCCAACGTCGTCCCAGCCAAAGCCGAGTCGTGGTACTACGTCCGAGCCAACTCGCACGAAGACGTCGAGAAATACTTCGCGTGGGTCTGCGACATCGCGGAGGGCGCGGCCAAGATGACTCGGACGAAGGTTAAGCTCCAAGTCGATACCGATTGTCACGAGATCATCGGCAACCGCCCGCTCGCCGAGTTGCTGCACCGCAACCTCACCGCCGTTGGCGCTCCGAAATTCAGTGACGACGAAAGGACGTTCGCTCGCAAAGTGCAGCAATCGCTGATCGATGAGTTCGGCTCGAAGTTTCCAGTAGCCATCGACGAGTCGATTCAACCACTGAGCTTCGCCGACGAACCGAACAAAGGCTCGACCGACGTCGGTGACATCAGTTGGTTCGTCCCCACCTGCGGCCTGCGAGTCGCCTGCTTCGCCGCCGACTCCCCCGGCCACAGTTGGCAAAACGTCGCCTGCATCGGATCAACCATCGGCGAGAAGGGGACCATTGCCGCCGCGAAAGTTCTCGCCGTGTCGGCTCTCGACCTGCTGGAGAAGCCGGACGTCTTGAACGCCGCGCGCGAAGACTTTGCGAAGCGCATGGACCAGCGAAAGTACACGTCGCTCATCCCCAAAGGCCAAAAAGCCCCGGCCAAAATCCGATAGCTCACGCTCGCCCCTATGATTCTGTGTCCCATCATTTTGTCCAAAGGAATTCTTCGTGACTCGCATCGTTGACCTTGTGACCCATGACATTCGCTTCCCCACCTCGCGCAGCCTTGATGGCTCGGACGCGATGAATCCGGACCCGGATTACTCCGCCGCGTACGTTGTTCTGAAGACCGACCACTCTGATGGCCTCGCAGGTCACGGCCTGACCTTCACGATTGGCCGAGGCAACGACCTGTGCGTACAGGCGATCGAGGCGATGCGGCACTTGGTGGTTGGGCGGACGCTCGAAGAATTCACCGCCGACATGGGGAGGTTCTGGCGGCATGTCACCAGCGACAGCCAGCTTCGCTGGGTCGGGCCAGAGAAGGGAGTGATTCATCTCGCGACGGCGGCCGTCGTCAACGCCGTGTGGGATTTGTGGGCTAAGGTCGCTGGCAAACCGCTCTGGCAATTGCTGTGCGACATGTCGCCCGAAGAGATCGTACGGTGCATCGACTTCCGATACATCACCGACGCACTCACACCCAGCGAAGCCATCGAATTGTTGCGACAGCGCGAGGCCACGAAGGCGGATCGCGTCGCCGAGATGCAGCGCGACGGCTATCCAAGCTACACGACCTCGGCCGGCTGGTTGGGCTACGACGACGACAAGCTGCGACGGTTGTGTCGCGATCTGTCGGCTCGTGGCTGGACACACTTCAAAATCAAAGTCGGCCGTGACCTGCAAGACGACATCCGCCGCTGCCGCATCATCCGCGAAGAGATCGGCTGGGACCGCCGCCTGATGATGGACGCCAACCAAGTTTGG
>SYJG01000183.1 GCA_005798445.1 Planctomyces sp. | reverse complement strand
GGGCTGTCGCTGTCTCTCCCAAGGAGTCTGTGACATGTCCCAACACGAACTGAACCGCGAGATCTCCCGTGCCACTGGCGAGTCGATCAACACGATCGCCGGCATGGGCTTCGTCGAGCTGCGTCCCATTCCCTTCGAGCGCGAGCCGCTGACGATGGATTGGGATGAGCATGACCTCGACCACAACGTCGCCGTCATCCCGCAGCGCCGCCGCAAGAAAGCGGCGTGAGTGCGACTCGGCTTTCCAAACCAATTCACCCGGCCGGAGGACTTTTCATTGATCACTCTGTCTCGACAACTCGTCAAGCAACTGCGCGGTATCTTCCGAAGGATGCTGCCGCGCTCGCACAGCAAACAGGATCAGACCGTTCAGTTCGTCAGCGACCGCGACGGACTGCGCGTGCGACTGCAAACTCGCCTTGGTGCGGCGGAATACCGCCTCGACGGCGCGACTCAGGCCGATTCATTCGCCGTCACGCTCGATGCTCTCAGCGTCTGTGAAGGGACTCGTCCCGGTGAGCAGGTCACGCTGGAGGTCCGGGGCAGCGACATCGTGCTGCGCTGGGAGGATCGGTCAGTCCCGCGCTCGATCATCGTGGAATCGCGGCCGGCAGGGCCGGACGCGCCGGCATTACCCACGCAGTTCGCGACAAACCCGCCGCGACTGCTCACCGCTCTGATGGACGCGATGGAGACGACCGAGCAAGATCCTCGCCGGTACGCGCTCCACTGCGTTCAACTTCGCGGTCGCGACGGCAGCCTGATTGCGACCGATGGCGGGCAGGTTCTCCAGCAGAATGGTTTCGACTTGTCTTGGGACGACGAAGTCCTGGTGCCCCGGACAAACGTGTTCGCCAGCCGCGATCTGCCAGTGGATCAGCCGGTCGAGATCGGCCGCACGGATAATCACGTCGTCCTTCGCGTGGGGCCGTGGACGCTCTGGCTCAACATCGAGAAGAACGGACGATTCCCCAATACGGACAGCATCATTCCGGACGTGGCGACGGCCACAACTCGGCTCGCGCTGCATGAAGGCGACGCTGCGTACCTGCTCGACGTGATGCCACGGCTTCCCAGCGACGATGACACGAATGATCCCGTGACGCTGGACCTCAACGGCCGCGTCGCGGTGCTCGCGAAAGCGGTTGGCGATACTCCGATCACGCAGGTCGTGCTGAGCAACTCGCGGCGCACCGGTGCGGAACTGCGATGGCAAACCAATCGCAAGTTTCTCGCCCGCGCCATGCGGTTGGGCTTCCGTGAGGTCAGCCTGCACGGGGCTGAATCGCCAGTCGTCTGCCGCGACGAGCATCGTGCTTACGTTTGGGCGCTGCTGGAAGCCGACAAGGCTCTGGCTCCAACCGACGACATGGTCCCGCTCAATTCTCCCGTTTCTACCGTGGCGACAATCGCACAGCGACATCGCATTCCTGCTCCGCGTCGTCACCACCAACCCACCGAAAGGACACCGACTCGTATGTCACACAATCGCATCGCCGCGACGCTGGCCGGCTCAACGCAGCCAGCCAACGACACGGCACAACCGCATGTCGAACCCAACAACTCCGCTGCCGAACAATCCACGAGCTTCGGCACTGTGCTGCGCGAGGCGGAGTCCGTGAAGACTTCACTCCGCGCGGCGCACTCACAAGTGACCCGGTTGATTGCCGCGCTGAAGCGGCATCGCCGCCAGTCGAAGTTGGTGCAGAGCACGCTGTCATCGCTCAGGCAGTTGCAGACTCTCGACGTGTGAATGGTTTTCCGAGTCTTACTGCTCGGCCAACGCCATGCGGTTCTTCGCGGTTCGTGGGCTGGCTGCCTCGTGAGCCGTTCGCACTTCTGGGCGGCTGGGCGGATGCCAAGCCGCCTGTTTCTTTCACACTCGGAGGCAGGAGCATGAGTGCCCGCCAAAAACTGAACCGAGCGCATTTCAAATGGGCGATCCTGCTCGGCTTCTTTGTGGGGTGGTTGTGCGATTCATTCGGCGCGTTCATCGTGGCGACGATCTTCTTCGTCGCCACGGCCTGGTACGAAGGCGATATCCGCGCTGACGTGGACTACCAGTATCCCGCGCCACCAATCCCACCCAAGCCGCGATTGCCCGACCATCAAAGTCGTCCATGCCGGACACGTCGTCGCCGGTCGCGCCGCTGAAGACAACGTCGGCGTTGGTCAGCGCTTCGTCAAATACCCCGTACCACTTCTCAAGGAGTCCGCTATGCCTCTGAAATTGAACGTCGGCCTCTCCCGAAAAATCGGCGAGGCTAACTACGGCTCGCGCGGTGCGACCGTGAATTTGGAGTTGGAAGTCGATTCAACCCTCGCCTCAGAACCAGACCGTTTGCAGGAACGCATCCGCGAGCTGTTCTGCTTGGCGAAGGCGTCGATCGACGAGGAACTGCATATCGAACCAACGCAGCCCACAGCCAACGTGCAGCACTCGACCGGGCAAGCATCCACGACGACTCGACAACCACATGCCAACGGTCGCAATGGAGCGTCCCGCGGCACGGCAACCGGATATCGTTCCAACGGCAACGGTCGGCAGACCACGAACAATCCCCCGCCCGCCACGACCTCGCAGATCCGTGCGCTGCACGCGATCTCCAACCGCTTGGGTCTGAACCTCGAAGCCGTTGTGCAAGACCGCTTCAATCTCGGCGACGCAGCAGTGCTCACCGTTGCCGAAGCCAGCCAATTGATCGACGAGTTGAACGCCACCAACACTGTTGCCGCCGGAGGTCGCCGATGATCTCACTATTCGCCGAACCGCGTGCAAGTCCTGCGGTGAGTGTGTCGCCCGCTGCTGGCTCTTTGTTGAATGCAGACACACCTCGCGAGCGGGTCCGTGATTATGTGAGCTTCTCGGCACTGTCGCTGTTTCAGCGCTGCTCGCTGCGCTACCACTTTCGGTACGTCGCCCAACTTCCCGAAGAGTCCACCGCCGCCAGCCTGGTCTTCGGCCGAGCGATCCACCGAGCGATCGAGCACCACTTCACGGAGCTGTTGGCCGGCAATGCACCACCCGAGCTCGACGCCATGCTTGCTGAGTTCAATTCAGGCTGGGACGAGACGCCGGCTCAGCAAATCGCATTTCCCAAAACAGCTTCCCGCGACGACCTGACCCAACTTGCGACTCGCATGTTGGCGGCGTTCCAAGACAGTGACGTGTCGCAACCGCGTGGTCACATTCTTGGTATCGAGGAAGAGCTTCGCGGCCGGGTCATCAACGACGCACCCGATCTGCTGGCGCGGCTTGACCTCTTGCGCGAGGTGGATGGCACGCTCATCGTCTCGGACTTCAAAACGTCAAGGAGCGCGTGGTCGGCCGACGCTGCTGCCGACGCTGCGGACCAACTGCGGTTGTACTCATTGCTGGTGAGCCAGCGGTTCCCCGGCTTAAAGATTCGCTTGGAGTTTGTCGTCCTCTCCAAAGCGAAGAAGGTCGTCATTACTCGCCACGATGTTGCCATTGATGCCGCGCGAATTGAACGAACCAAGCGGATCGCGCAGCGGGTCTGGCAGGCGATCAAAGCCGGCAACTACTTTCCATCTGTGTCGCCCCTTAACTGCGGGACTTGTCCGTTTCAAACCGCATGCCGCAATTGGACGGGGTAGGTCTTCGGCCGTTGACTGCGCGTCGCTTCGCTCGGCCCGCTCGCCGATCTCCGCTTGTCATTCACAGACAGCGGAGCGGCGAGCGGGTTCGAGTGCTGGCTCAAAGTTGACACGCTTTTGTTTAGCTATCAGCAACACAAGACACGGCATTTTTGCGTGTTGAAGTCAATGTTGGTTTTGTGGAAACGACCTGTTGGATCGAGGTTGATTCTTCGGAATTGACCGAGACAACGCGGTGTTTTTGACGATCAGTGCATGACGGCGATTGTGCTATTCGCGTTCGATTTCATCACATCGGCGGCAGCCTGGAAAGAACACTGGACCAGCCGCGCGCTGACGGCCACCGCGCCCACGAAGGCGGCCTGGCCGAGCGTGTTGGGGAAGGCCAACTGGCAGTCCACCAGTATGTCATGCGGCAAGAACTGGCCCGCGTCATCGACCGTCGTGGCGGCGTCCGAGAGCGGGTAAGCCCGCACCGCGTTACCGGCGTACCATTCGTGATTACGGATCATTAGCTGCCTCCCTCACAATCAAGCGGGAAGCCAACGGTCACGCAGTCCTCCTGATACTCCGGATCTTCGGGGACGGCCACGCCATCGACGGTTGCGGTGACGCAGGCGGTGACGCTCGTGGCTGGTCCAACGTAGGGCACGCTGATGCGGAGCCGCATCGTGGCAGTTTGGCCGGGATCGACGTAGTCCCAGAAGCCGACGTAGGCCCCGTCCACGAGCGCGATCGGGCTGGGCTCCAGGCCGCGATCGCCGGAGAGCAGCACCGAGCCGCAATCGACCGTCGGGGCGAGCGCGGCTGCCAGCAGGTCTGGTGGAAACTTCTGATTGTTGACTGTGACGCGCAACCGCAGCTCGACGTTGAGCGTGCAGTCGCCCGAAGCGTTGCAGACGGCGGCCAGCAGCTCCACCTTGTTGCCGTTGTGCGGCAGCGCCTGCACGGACAGGATGCGGTTCTGGCGGCACGCCTTCGACTCCTCGAAGCGGAGGATATTTAGCGCGAGCTGATCGCGCGTGGCCACGGCCCGCTGCCCAATCTCTTTGTAGGTCTGCCACACGCGCCGCAACCCCTTGTAGACGCGAACGTAGTCGTCGCAGACGCAGCACGGGCCGCAATCGTTGCCGATTTGCAGCGTGGCCGGTTCGAGCGCCAGCAGGTTTCTGGCTCCGGGCACGGTGTTCTGCGGCTGGCGGACCCAATAGCAGCCGGTGGCGCTGAGCAGGAAGCGGCCGTGCTCGTCGGGCCGCTGGCCGTTGATCTCGCGAATCACGATGTCGGGCGACTCGCAGCCGGGATAGCGCCCAGGCCGGAGCCGGGCGTGGCCGAGAGCGTCAGCTTGGTGACCCGCTGCAAGCCGCTGAGCTTCGTCTCGTCGGGCGTCAGCACGGTGTTGAAGCCCGACAAGAGGCGGACGTGGCCAGCCAACTGCACGAGGCCGACCCGCAGACTTTGGACGCGGGACGGCAGCGGCTCGTAGGTGCGGGCGTCGAGTTCGCCTTGCGTGGGCTGGATGCTGGCCGGGAACGCGATCGCGTCTTCAGCGTCTTCAAACGCGGTGTGCTGCACGAGGCGGCAGATCGCCGAGTCGGTCTGCCACTCATGGATGCGGAGCCGGTCGCCGAAGGGCTGCGTTAGGTAATTGTTCCCCGTGGCTTGGCGGGAATCGAACACGATCGTGTCCGTCGCGTCGGTGACGATCACGTCGGCAGCGTGGGTCGGTGTGTAGTGGGGCGGTTGCTGCTTAGATCGGAGCTTCAAGCAGCAGAATTATTAGCGGCCGTCGCCTCGGTTAAGTTTGGTTCCAAAATAGTGACAAGACGACTTCTGCCCGGAAGCTGTTCGATATTTACCAGCCCAGCCTGCTGCAAAGCACGCAGTGCCTTTCTGACCGTCTGGGAGTTGGCAATTCCGAATTGCTTCATCTGCCTGGCTGAAAGCGAAAGTCGTTCGCGCGTCCGCCGAAGTCCCGCAAGGTGGAACAACATCAATCCAATCAAGACTGGCGACTTACCGGGGAGGTTAGCTGCTCGAATCAGCCAGGACATTGGGATTGGACCGAGGATGAACTTGCCGACTTGGCGATTCGGCGCTGGCTTTGACGATGTGGGAACAATCTGTGTCGGCGCTAGTCTGAACGATTCCAAATCTTCTGAATTCATGGCACTACCATTTAAGACTCATTGACCAGACGTATGAAGAGATTGGACGGGGTGACATTGCAGTAGTGAGGTGCCCGACATCCCAGTGTGGGGGTACCCTATTACTCCATCAACAGGGTCGTGCCCCCGTGTAATGTCCGCAACGATTCCAGTGACGCGGTCCCACATCCGCTTGCCACGCTCATCTGAGTAGCGGTTTGGCCATCTGACAATCTCCGCTTCGGACTTGAGACTGAAGCCATTCAAGACGATTTCTGACGCCTCACGCATAGCCCGTTGAGCCTCGGCGACGATGTGGTAAATGTCGTCGGACGGCCCCTCGACAAGCACAGCGTCGTGAATGGGGGCGCAGACCTGAATTCCTCGCTCAGTCATTAAGCAGCAAGCAAGGCGGAGCATTTCTGCGCCATTGGCTTGGCATGGGTAGTTTGCGAGGCTTCGAGAATTGACCTCAGCTCCCAAATGTACGCGCCAGCCAAACACGGTTTGGATGAAACCAAACAGCATTGCGTGATCGACCGCTGCCTGCGACCACTGCCAATAGGACGGGAATGCCTCACGATGTAGTCGCAGAAGCTCGCGAGCGACAATCTCTGGCTCATCAAGCGATTGAGCTAGAGACCGTTCAGCCATGCCATATTGCACTCCCAAGACACACGTTTTGAATTGGGCTCGCTCCCTGGGGTGTGAGTCCTTTGTCGCGTCTTTGGGGGCCGCACCGACTTGTTTTGCGAACGCTAAGTAGGGATCGCTTGATTGATAGGCAGCCATCATATTCCGATCACCGGATAAAGCTGCTGCGATACCAAACTCTTGTTGGCTCCAGTCGATGTACGCGATTGCTCGGCCTTCGCCGGGACGGATAAGACTTCTAAGCCAGCAGGATGGTCCGAAGATGCTTGCACTGTTGCTCGGCTGATTGCGTCCAGTTTTGGACTGAAAAGCCGAGAGCATACAACGGTTCCGGCCATCGCTGCCGACGGCCAAGTCTTCGAGCCGCATCTGGCCGAGAGTCACGCGTAGTTCGCGAATCGGACCTATGTGTGTTGGATACCGCCGAGACATCTCGCGAAATGTGTCGTCATCTAACGCGAGGTTGCCCGATTCAAGTCGCGGCCAGGGGATGCCGTGTTTGTAGAGGTAAGCGGCCCAGCGGTCTGACTTGAAAGTGTTACCGTCAAAGACGCCGTAGTCGCGATCCACTGCCGCGATCAAACGCTCCAACACTTGACTCCAGTGTTCTCGCAACAGCATCAACCAATTGACGTCAATCGGCGTTCCATTCCATTCGATTCTTGCCGCTGCCGACATGAAGCGTCCACGCAGGAGTGCTCGCGGCATGTCGATTTGTGGAAGCATCACCGGCAACAGTTGAGCCAGTGCGTCAACGTCTGTCCGGCAATAGTCCTGCAAGGCATCACGTTCGCTCTCGCAGTATGGCCCCCCGCGCATCGCCAGCATGCGCATCTCACCCTTCTCGGCGGCAGCGATTGCATCAAGTCCAAAGTAAGCCATCGCGCCGAGCAGGTTTTTTCCGCAAGGGAGCATCTTGCCGTTCGTCGCGACCCTGAACTCGACATACAAGTCGAGAACGCGTGCGGGAATTGGCCAGCCCAAGCGAAGGAAGCAACCGATTTCGGCGGAAGCATAATACCCGACGAACAGCGTTCGGTCGCTGACGTCGAACGGCACTTCGACGCGATTGCCGTCGAACCAAACCCGCAGACGCTGGCCTGAGAGAATTTCAAGCGCCGCCAAGCAGTGCGGTTGTGGCCGCTCACCGGGCGGTGCCTGAAACTCGAAGTCAATCAACCAGACTGCGGTGAATTGTTGCAGTTGGTCAGTCACACTTCACCCCGCAGCTTCCGGAGGATGATGTGGTCCAGCGAATCAATGAACCGGCCACGAAATGCCAATCGGAGAAGCTCCGGGAGCGTCAAGTCTGCGGGCCAAACGGGATCAGGCAGGTTGGCTGCCGCGACATGTGGGACATAGCAGCCAGCAGTCATGTCAGAGGCCACACGCAGCCAAGACTGCTCTGCATGGCGGGCAGCTTCCAATGCTGACTCATTCCAGCGGTTTGGCCGGCCGTCCGGTCCAGGAAGCGTGATAGGCCATAAAAATGGGACGGGAGAGTTGCGACTGATCGTGACCACTAACACGGTCGGTTGAACCTCGCCTGGGATCGCCGCGTGTAAGGCCGGCGCGACAAGATAGACCTCTTTCGACTCCTTGTCGGTCAAGCAGCCGGTGTCGAACCGCCACTCGCTGCCAGAACGAACGCGGACAAACTCATGCCGATTCGGTTTACGCACCGCAACGGTCGTGATGACAGCCTTTACTGCGGCCAACGCCGAGAAATTCTGTGACAGCCGCAATGATTCAACATTCGCGAATGGATCGGAGTTACTGCAATTTGGGGCCGGAGGAACATCCGAGACGTGCGATTCCTCAGAGTTGTTGGTGGGGCAAACGCCGTCCGAGACCGCTCCAAAAGTGGACTCCCCCCCTTGCGGTTGAAAACCGTCGCCAAAATGTCGGTTGCCGGAGTTGCTGTTCGAGTCTAAATTTTCCATCGTCAAAGCCTTTCTAATAGGGATGGTGGAGACACTCGGCATCAGCGTGTTGCTAGCGCGCTGATGCCTTTTTGTCTGCGAACTTTTGCAGACCAATCGCACTTCGCTTACGACGTCGGACGCGCTCGTCGGATAGATGCCAACTTTTTGCCAGCGGAATTGAAGCGAGCATCAAGCTCACGCTCAGCGACGTTATTGCGTGCCTGCTGACTAGCGGTGATCGTTTCGTTTGTTGGACCAATCGGGGCAGCGCTCAGTGCTTCAAAGAATTCCTTCAACGCGCTGCGAGAGACGTAGTGCCGCCCGCCAATACGCACCAAACGTAACTTGATTCCGCGAATACCCCTGGATGACCAGCGGATAAATGTGCTTGTGTGCGGCGGATCCGGAAGCTCTCGCGCCGCAACGCTGAGCTTCACCAAGTCTGAGAACGGGTCTGTCATGTTTCGCACCCTTTCGATGAGAATCGAGAGTCGTGCAAAACATAAAGGCTTACGCGCCGTTGAAAATTCCCACAACGACGGTGGATCTAAGATCCCGGCTTCTTCCCGGTTTTAGCAGACCGCGGACGGCCAACTTTCATTTCTACCGGCGGCAGACCATTGCAAGCGGCGTATTCATCAACGGCATCGCGAATACCTTCAAAGCCGCAACTGGGCCATTTTTCATCGGCCGGTAATTGAGCATTCTTTTCCTTCAGTGCAGTTTCGAGTTCTTTGTACGTCACTCCACCTTTGGCCAATTCGTACAACCAAGCATTTCGAACATCCGCCAAATTCTCAGACACGCTGCGGTCAAACTCGCACGATGTCACAGTAACTCGCAATTTCTCGATTACCGATTCGAGAAATTCAACTACGGGGAGCGCCGACACATCGCCACCATTGGCTATCTCAACGGAAGAGTGGTTGCTCGCGTCTGCTACCAGACCTTGCATCAAATTGCGAAGGTCAGCTTTGTTGTGAAGCAGTCGTCGCAGTTCCTCGATAGCTGCTACCAGTTCCGGGTCACGGTCGCTCGATTTACTTTGGAGAGCGCTATCGGTCTTGTGTGATAGGGCGATCTTAAGTTCGGGGAGGGTGATTGGTTTCGCCACCTTTGTTCGCTGCGTCTTATGGATGATTCGACGCAGTGCTCCAAGAGTCCTACCGAGATCGAAGATTTTCCGGAGCTCGCAATTTTGCGGAATTGCCATCTCTGAAATCTCACGGAATTCGTTAAGACGAAAACGCAATTCGCCAGGCTCGTCATCCAGTTGCCTTTCTGGTTTGGGCCAAATGTCCTGCTGACGAAATAGGTTTCGAGTCCGTTCCCATTCAGCGTAGTAGCGGTCAATGTCTCTCAAAAGTCCCAACAGCAGATCGAGAGTTACAGTCGGTACGTCGCGCCGAAGGCACGACAAGGATTCCGATAGCGTGGGGGTACAGCTCCATTGAGAAAAGTAACCAAAGTCAAATGCGGCTTTGGCTCGAGCGGGGTCGGTAACACGCTGAAGTTTTTTTGCGGGCATAGTCCTCTCTCACCTTATCCAAGCTGTGACATCGCAAGGTTCGCCTTCGTACGGTTCGCTTGAGCATATACTTGTGTTACGTCAACAGATTGGTGGCCCAAGACAACCTGGGCGACGTCCAGGCCGCATTGAGAACGCACCTGAGTTGCGCAGGTGTGTCGAAGTTGATGGGGATGCCAATGAGGCACCCCGACCTTTTTGATGCCGTACTCGATGGCTCGTCGATAACTGTCTCGATCATAGCGTTGGCGGGTCGGGCGTTTCGGTGACGATTCGCGTAGACGCTCTGCCTGGCTAGGGGTCATGGGCGTCTTTCGGTTTTGACGACGCTGTTCATTCCGTTCGCAAACTGCTTCCGCTGGACTGAAGCAGTAGGCATCGCGGTCGCGTTGCAACCAGGGTCGCAGAATCTCTTGAGCCTTCGGTCCCAAGAGAACTTCGCGGGCGAGGTCACGATAATCAGTCTTGTGGCGCTGCGGGCGGTAAATCCAAATGTCGCCTGACTGATCAATATCAGCCGGCCGCATCAGCACGACCTCGCCTGGCCTCATCGCCGTGAGCAACTGCAACTGAATCATGGCGGCAATTTGACGAGCAACGGCGGGCAATACGGCCTCGACGTGTTCAAGTGCAACTGGACGAACTGGCTCTGATTCACGAGCCGTGGTGCGTCCTTTCTTCAGTGGCGCGACGGCTTGCAGACTGTGGAGAACATCAGGTGGGACTAGTTCGTTCTCAACGCCCCATTTGAACATTCGGCGGATGCGATTCACACGATGGTTAATCAGACGACGGCAGAGTCCTTGATCCACCATACGCTGCCGGACGGCTTTCAGGGCGATCGGGCCGAACTCTCGAATCGAGATCCGCGAGTACAACTCACGAACCGGACGGAGAGCGTCCTTCATACAGGTGTACTCGCTGGTGGGCTTACCGTCGCGGGAGTAGTAGCCCTCCGCAAACCGGAGATAGGCTGCCATCAATTCGACGATCGAGAGGTTGCCACAGGCGACGACGTTTGGAAGTTGACGGCCATGCGATAGCCATTCGCAGACCAAACGATCGTAAGCGTCACGGCTGCTTGGCGAGTCGAACTCACCAAGGTAAAAGTCACGACCGTTGAGAGTCACGACAGCTTGGCCGGAGGGCTTGTGATGGCGATAGGAAGGAAGTCGATCGGACATGTGCAGTCACCTTTTGGGCTGAGAAATCCGGTAGATTACCGGACTTCAGCAGCTCTCGGTGCCGCACTGTCCAACGCGGACAGGTACGCAAGCAATGCGTTCGGCGTAAGTTAGAAAGTACACCCCGCTGGGCTCGAACCAGCAACCTTCGGTTC
>SYJG01000182.1 GCA_005798445.1 Planctomyces sp. | reverse complement strand
CGATGTCGGCGGCGGGGGTGGGGCGTTGAGGTTGGGGGGCGGGAGTTGACGAGGGGCGGAGAGATTTCGGGATCTCGGCCTCGGCTTGATCCAGCGACTTGCGAGCCTCTTCGTGTTGGCCGAGTTGGTGTTCGGCCATCGAACGGACGGTCAGCGCCAGAGCGCCGCTTTGCGACTTGTTGTCGGGATGCTTCTTCGCCCAGGCGAGCGCCTCGTCGTACTTCCCGGCGCGGTACGAGGACAGCGCGGCACTTCCCACGAACCACGGATGAAAGCTGACCTTCGTCGGGTCCTTGAGTACGTCGTGAAGTAACTGAGTCGGCAGTTCGGAGGGGTCGATCCTGCCGGGACTCAGCAGGCAGGTTTTGATGATGGAGTCGGCGACCTGCGCATCGGTTGAGCCGCGAAACTGCTGGACCATGTCCTGGCAGAGTTGCTTGTAAGCCGCTTCGTCACCGGCGAGCAGTCGGCAGTTGGCGTCGGTAAACCAATGGTGTCGGGCATTGGAGGTCAGCTTTCGCACCACAGTCCAATCGTCTGCCGCTTCGCGCCAGCGACCGAGCCTCATCAGGGAGTTTGCTCGCGCCTCATGGTTCGTTGCGTCGGTTGGCTTGGCTTCGATCATTCGTGCGAGCCGGACCAGCTCCCGTTCAAGGTCGCGTAACTCGTGCTCGACGGCGCGCTCGGCGTCACGCGCCGCGCGCCGCTGGACGATGTCGTCGTGGGACAGACCGCCGAAGTCACGGAGCGCTTGCCGATAGAAGCCGGTCAGCGAATGCGGCCACGGGTCAAACGGTGAATCGGCCACGGCTGCTTTTACGGTCTGCTGAGCGACCTCGCGTTGTCCCAATTGCTGTTGAGCAGCCGCCAGCAACAACGCTCGGAGCAGCGTTCGGGAGGGCGAGGCTTGCTGGGAGGGCGAGGCTCCCGCCGAGCCGTTCGCGGTTGAGTCAGGCTCTTTCGTCGTTCGCGGCTCGGCAGGAGCCTCGCCCTCCCGTTTTGCGGCCTTCCGTTTTTCAGCGTGTTGCAGAATGTTGAGCGCCACCTGAGCCTCGCCGCTGATGAGGTACGCGGCGGCCAGCAACTCATCGGAATGCAGAGCATCCTGTCTCACAGCGGCGATCAGTTCATCGGCCAGCTCCGCGCGCGACTCTTCGCTCACCGACAATCGAAAGTGTCCCAGCCGTGTGTCCCGATAGGTTTGATCGCCGGAATCGAGTTCCACAATCAGGCTGTCATTGGCGGCCATGTCACACGGCGCATCGGGGATCAGAATGAGCCAGTGCGGTTGCTTGGCATGCGGAAAGATGTCCCAGCGCGTCTGCTGATCGCTATCGAGCACTCCCCACGGGCCATCCGTTTCCTTCGTCCCCGGTTCCGGCGAACGAACGTAATCCGCCGCCGCCCGGCTGAGCTTCATCTCGGTTTCCGTTCCATCAGCACGACGGACCCGAACCCGAACCGCCGTGAGATGAAGGTTCCCGCCTCCGTGGCCGGACCCACTCGCCAACGAAGCATGGGGAGCAACATCCAGCCGCAACGCGGCGACCCGTTTGACGGCGGGACGCGCCTCGATGGAAAAGGTTTCGGGCTGTTTGTTTCCGATCCCGGCCAGAATGAAGCCGTTGGGTTGAGGCGTGAACGTCGTCTCCGCCGCCCCTTTCATCGCCGTCGGTTCGAGTGGAATCCAGCGTCCGCCGGGTGCGTCGGCCGTCAGCAGTTGAGCAATGTTTTTCGTCATGCTCGGCTCGACAGAGTCATGCGTCCCGACCTCACTCAGATGTTTGAGCACCTTGTCGCGAAGGCGTCCGGCGTCGAGAGGTCGTTCCGGGAGTGACTGCCGTCCGTTTCGTGACTGCCGTCCCTGGTCGAGCACGAGCGCCCACAGCAACTGCGGGGACTTTGGTCGCAGCGTTTGCAGGTGTTCGAGAACCCCGCGCCGCGTGGACCGGGCAATGACGAGACTTCTCGCCGGAGCATCGGCCGCGTCATCGAACGCCCGTGCGAGCGACTCGGCTACTTGATCCGGAGTCTGCCGCGCGGCGACGAGTTGCTCCCAGCGCGTGCTCCATTCGTCCGGCTCCAGCGGCACGAGTTCGCCGAGTTGCTGCTTCTGGTTCGTCGCCAGTTCCGCGTGCCGCAACAGCGACGGCAAGTCCTCTTCGATCGGCGGCAGCAGCATCGAAAGGTCAAGCACGGTGACGGAGTAGATGCTACTGACGACGACCCGCTCGCCGGAGATTGCAATCGAATGGGCGGTGTTGAACTGTGAGTTCGCGGGTGACAAGGGTGGAACCGCGAGTTTTCCAGTCGCGAAGTCCCACACCTGCAACTGTCCCTCGCGCCCGCACGACAGCAGGAACTTCCCGTCCGCAGTCAACTTCACGTCATGGACCTGATTGGGATGCTGCAGCGGGACGCCAACGAGTTCGCCGGTCTGCCAATGGAAAGTACGAATTCTCCCATCCTTGTGACCGGTCACGAGCCTCTTGCCATCGGGGCTGAACGAGAGCGAAGACAAGCCGTATATGTCGCCGGGATGCGGCATCGCGATGCCGACCTTCTCGCCGGTCGCGAGGCTCCAGACTTGAGCCATGTTCCTGCCGGTGACTGCCGTCGCCAGCAGCCGATCAGCACTGTTGCGAGAATTGATGCGGTAACGATCCGACTTCACCGCGTTGGTGGCATCACGTCGGGGTACGGTCCAAGGAAGCGTTCGCCGTTGAAGTGGATCATGTGATCGGGGTCTTCGGCGATCCAGACTTCGGATTCCCATGCGATGTGTGACAGGAACGTCTGCATGGTTCGACGATTCTCGAAGGCAGTGACGAAAACCAACCCGGCTTTGCAACCCGCGAACAGGACTTTGAGTTCTTTGCGGCGTTTGCCATCGACGGGTCCGGCGCTGGTGACGGCTTCGATGAGCAAGAGCCAATTCTTCGCTGTGTGATGAACGATGACATCAGGAATCTTCGCGGCGGAGTCCAAAGTAACTCCCAACTTAGCCAGCCCTTGAGTTTCCAAGTGAACGAATTTGTTTTCGGTGTCGCCGATGTAGAGGACGACTCCACCGGGAGCGAATGCCGGACAAAACTGCTCAATGATGGCCTTGATGAGCGGGTTCTGCCCTCCGGGAGAGAGTGCGACTTGTGAACCGTCTGGCAACGTGACGGGGACGCGAGCCAAATCGCGTTTGCGAGCAATTTCGTGTTTGATGGCCTCGCGACTTGCAAGGTAGCCGTTCAATGCGGCAGTCCATTCGTGTGTCCCGACCATACGAAGCAACGTGAGTGCGGAAGTCTCGACCTGATAGACCGTCTTTCCACTGTTGGTCGGGCGGTTGGGGTCATCGGGGTTGCGTAGCAATAGCCCTTCTTCGACGAAGAACTTCACGGCGTCATCGCGAATCGTCTCGCGGGTGTTGGGGGCATACCGGACGTTGTAGGCATCCGCGATGAAATCAATGATCGGCGTGATGCCTCTGAGCGGTGCTTGCGAATTCGCCCACAGCGAATCGGGCTGAAGGTCGAGAAGTGCCAGCAGCGTGTATGCGGCCGTTTCATTTCGCTGCTTCGGGCCGAATTGCAAATCCGTGAGCACCTCAACGGCTTCTGCCAGTCGTCGTTTTCGAGCTGCGGTTTTGCGATTGGGTTTGTCAGCAGGCATGAATGTGTTTCGTTACGAGTTGGTCGATTTCGGTCTGCGAGAGATCGAGCGAACCAATGGCACGTCCCATTGCTTGCAGGGTGTCGCGGTCGGGGTAAGCCAACGTGCGAAGGTCGGTCGCGTTGACCTGAGTGTGTCCACTGAAGCGGCGGAAATACTGATCCACCACGGTTGAGTTCAGGAAAGCGAACAGCCCAACGGCGAGGTTTCGCTCCAAACCCTGACCATTCGCATGAAAGTAATTCAGGTGATTCTCAAAGCCGATTCGCTCGGCCTTCACTTGGTCGGGATCAAACAAGCAAGCGACCAGTCGGCGGCGTTCCTCTTTGGAAGTGAATCGTTTCGTGAGCAGATACATCCCGGACGGAACCAGCCACGGTCGCGTCTCTTCGTTATCCAGAATGGCATTGGGCTTACGAGCTTCCGGCTTGGGCCAATGCACGGTTCCGCCGTTGAAGTGACAGGGATAAAGCAGTGGGACTGTGCCTTGCATTGGTTCTTTGCAAAGTGAGTCCTTAAGTCGAAAGTCCACAACACGGCCCGTGGAAACGGTCACGCCAAGTGACGAGAGGCTGGCACTGAGGCCGTTCAACGATGCCTTGGCGATCGCGTGACTAGCGTCGGACGGAATGTGAATGAACTTCTCGTCGTCGTGTGGATGCACAATCTCAGCGAAGGGAACCGCCGATTCGCTGACGGCATCACCTGACTGGCCGCTGCTGCTCGAAACGACGATCTCGTCAGGCTGTCGTCGCCCTTTGACGGCATGAAAGATGATGTTCTCTTGCAGGACGTTGTCTTCCCGAAACGCCGCCTGACGCGATTCAAAAACGTGGAGTCGCCGTAGCTCCAACGTCCGCAGCAAATCCGCTCGAAACGGGCGGAAGTATGGGCCGTTGCAAAAGCTCCGGGGCGTGATCGCAACAAGCTGGCCCGCTGCAACAAGCAACCGTTGAATGAGGGCGATGAAGCCCGTGTAGAGGTTGCTTGTTTCAACACCGACGGAGCGTAACGCTCGCCGTTCTGGCGAGTCGGTGCTGATTTTCCGGTATGGCGGGTTTGCTATCGCGGCGTCAAAGACTGGCGGCGTTTCGCCAAACAACCCTCCCGCGAGCGCCGCCGACATCTCCCGAATGAAGTCCGCAGAATGGATCGTAAACGTGAAGTCGATGCCCGCATTGGTGCAACGTCGCTGGCATTCCCGCATAGTCGAATTGAGCGATTCCAGAACCTCGCGATCCAGTTCGTAAAGGGTTGCATCAATGGCACGGACGCCATCGCCTCCTTCACAACACCGGTCAACGAAGGCCAGCGTCAATGCCCCCGCTCCTGCTCCCGCGTCCAATAAACGCACAACCGGCGGAAGCGGCCCGAACATCGACGCCATAAACCCCGCGACAGGCGGAGCGGTAAAGAACTGTCCGAGTTCTTCTTGTCTCGCTCTGGATTGTCGTATGGCGGTTGCGGTCATTCGTCGAGACTACCAAACAAAAGGTCGTTTCTCTAATTGCTCATCATCAGCGGCATTCTGCCTCAACTCGCCGCTGTTGTCATGCGGTCCGCGGAAACTCTGCCGCCGTCCATGTCGCCGCGATGCCTCCTACCGTCAACACGCACAGCACGACCGCCGCCAAGCCCATCTGCAACTTGCGAGCACGCCGCTCCGCGCTCGCCGCCAGCTCATGCTGCTTCGCCGTCTGCAACGCCTCTTCCGCACGAGCGGCCTCGGTCGCACGTTCCACCTCCGCTTGTCGCAACCGCGACTCGACCGACGTCAGATAGCTGGTGACTCGTTCGGCCAGAACCCCCGCATCGCGCGGCCGATCCTTCGGGTCGATCTCCAGACACAGCTTCGCAATCGCAATCAGTTCCGCATCCACCGGCACTGCATTCGCCTGGGTGGCACGCCCTGAGCCATCAGCGAAGGGCGTGGCTTCGTGTTGCAGCCCACGCCCTTCCCGTTGGTCAGAGCGTGCCACCCGATCCGCATTGAATTGGTGCCCGGCAACGGTTCAATCGTCGCTACGCGACGAAACCATTTGTTCGGTTCACCAACCGTGGGTTGAAACCCACGGCTACCGTCGGTGGTCGCTCCGCGACCAAGGACAACAGCCAATCGCGTCGCGACGAAACATGCGGTTCGTCGCGTAGCGACGATGGCCGGTAGCCGGGGGTTTCAACCCACGGTTTCGGGCAACGCCAATATGGTTCGTCGCGGAGCGACGATTGAGAATGGTCACGGCGATTTTGGACGCAGGATCCGGCACCACGGGAGCGCGTCTTGCAAATCGTCGATCGCGGCTTCGGAGAGTTGGCAGTCGGTGAGGTTCAGGGACTTGAGGGTTTTGATTTGGGCAAGGTGCTTCAGGCCGGCGTCGGTGATCGGGGTGGCGTTGAGGTGCAGAGTTTCCAGCGCGGGGAGGTCGGCGAGCGACTCCAGCCCGGCGTCCGTGAGGCGGCGGCAATCCATCGTTGAGGAGAGGGCCGTAAGACGATTCGACGAGTGCGGTTTGTCGCGGAGCGACATCCGAAGGTAGCCGTGGGTTTCATCCCACGGATTTGGGGCGACAAACAATGGATTCGTCGCGTAGCGACGATTGGAGCAGGGGCGTTGTGACCCGCATTGAATTGGTGCCCGGCAACGGTTCAATCGTCGCTACGCGACGAAACCATTTGTTGGGTTCACCACCCGTGGGTTTAAACCCACGGCTCCCGTCGGTGGGCGCTCCGCGACCATGGACAACAGCCAAGCGCGTCGCGACGAAACATGCGGTTCGTCGCGTAGCGACGATTGCAGGTAGCCGTGGGTTTCAACCCACGGTTTCGGGCAACGCAAATTCGGTTCGTCGCGGAGCGACGATTGAGAATGGTCACGGCGATTTTGGACGCAGGATCCGGCACCAGGGGAGCGCGTCTTGCAAATCATCGAGGGCGGCTTCGGAGAGTTGGCAGTCGGTAAGGTTCAGGGACTTGAGGGTTTTGATTTTGGCGAGGTGCATCAGGCCGGCGTCGGTGATCGGGGTGGCGTTGAGGTGCAGAGTTTCCAGCGCGGGGAGGTCGGCGAGCGACTCCAACCCGGCGTCCGTGAGGCGGCGGCAATGGTTGAGACCCAACTCGCGCAGGTGGCGGAGCGAGCGAAGATGCTGCAAACCGGCGTCGCCGACTTCCGAGGCATCGCCACCGAGGGAGAGATACTCCAATGACTCGATCTGTCCGGCTTGGCGGAGCGCCTCGTCGGTGACCGGCATGTTGTACGCATACAGTTGCTTGAGCTTCGGCAGCTTGGCGATGCTCCTCCAGCCGTGATTCACGATTTGCGTGGCACCGATCTCAAGCGTTTTGAGTTCGGTCAGCTTTTCGACGAATGCAATGTCGCCATCGGTGAGTGGGTTCATGCCGATGTGGAGAATCTTCAACTTCGTGAGTGCCGCAATACTCCTCGCATTCGAGCCAGTAAGTGACGTGTTCCAGAGATGCAGTGATGTCAGATCGGACTTGGTGGTGATTTTGTAGTGCCCTTTTCGAAAATGGAGCGTCCTTGAAACTGGCGTGTTGTAGAGTCACACCAGAAAGGACGCATGATGAAGAAACCACGACGTCAGTTTTCAGCGGCGGACAAAGTCGCGATCGTCAAAGCTCACGTGG
>SYJG01000181.1 GCA_005798445.1 Planctomyces sp. | reverse complement strand
GCTTCGCGCCAACGGTCAGAGAATGGGAGCCATTTCGCTGCACATGGCCACATTTCAGGTCTGTGATACGAACGGCGGCAGCTCTTCTCCCAGTCGGCTGGCTTCATCGTTTCTCGGCGTGACCTCGTCTTCATTGTCGTCGCCCCTTGCCGACTGAGTGTGGAGCAAATTGAGCGCGTGGCTAACCATTCGGTTTGCGACACGGTCTTCATCAATCGCGGGACGCTCGGTCTGCTTTTCCTGAACTGCCCACGTTGCAAAGAATGGGACTGACCTAGAAGACTCACTGCATCTCTTTTGAATCGAACGAAATGAACGACGCTCATTTGACCTTGCGACGTTTCCGCTTCTCGCGGACTCCAAGCTGTTCGACAAGTTCCGTCTTGGGGACTGCCAGCAGCCCTCGGCAGACCTTGTCGAACTCGGCGAAGCCCGGTGGCTTCTTGTTTGTCGTTGCTTTCTTGGCCATCGTTTTCGCTCCCTCGTTAAGTCAATCCCATGAAACCCGCGTCATCAATCGCGCACAGTCGGCGGTAGGTCAGTCGCTTGCCGACCACGCCGCTCATCAGTGTTTGGAACCGGATGCCATCGTGAGTCTTGCGATTGTTGAATCGCCACGATTGTTCGTCGGCATATCTCTCGACGTGAAACGGCGCGACGTGCGTCCAAGTGCCTTTGATGCACCGCTTGAACAGACACCAGAAGTTCTCAAGGCTGTTCGTGTGGACCTTCCCGCGAACGTATTCGCGAGTGTGATCGACGACAGCGTGAAGGTAGCGAGCAGCAAGGCCCGAATATCCAGTTGCCGAGTCGGTGTAGACCCACTCACCAAGTTCGACGTTTCGGCCGACGTTCCGCTTGAGAAACTCTCCCTCAGTGCTCGGCACAACGAACGTCCGAACCTCACCGCCACGCTGCATAATCCCTTGGACTGCCGTCTTGGTGAAGGCGTTGTTTTCGCGTTTCTTCGCGTGCATGTTCTTGGCCTTGCCACCGATAAAAGTCTCGTCGGATTCGACCGGCCCCATCAACTTCGTGAAGGTGCCGGACTTCATCGCTTCGCGAATTCTCATTTCCATGAACCACGCGGTCTGTTGTGTGACTTTGATTGCTCGTCCGAGTTCGTGGCTGCTGATACCGTTCTTCGCGTTGGCCACGCTCCACACAGCAACGAACCACTTGTCGAGACCGAGCTTGCTGTCCTCGAAAATCGTGCCGACTTTCAGGCTCGTTTGCTTCTGACAAATCTTCCGATTGCACTTGATGACGGGCCGCGTCGCCAACTGCTTGCACGACTCGTTGCCGCACGCCGGGCACCTGATTTTCTTGTCGGGCCATTTGACTCCGACCATGTATTCCGCACAGCGAGCCGGCGTGAAGTAGAGCACGGCTTCCATCAGCGACTTGGGGAGCTGTTCGGTCACGATCAAGACTCCAAAGAAGAAAAGCCGCCCGCGACTCACTTCCCTTTCGGGCCGGCTTGCGAGACCGGAAGTCGCGGGCGAGGTGCGCTATTCGGCTTCGTCGATTTCGACCGCAGGAATCAATCCCACACGCTCAAGAGCGTCACGAAATCCAGAGCAGTATGCACCGCAGGTATTCAGCCATCGGTCGGTGATCTCGCTAGTGTCGTGAGTTCGGAAAAACGCATTTTCGACAGCCTTCGCAGTGACAACCTCTATCTCCGAGAAGTCATCACCGGCAGCAGCCAGAGCAGCCGAGTCAACGTCCGCTTCGATCAAGTCTGGGCAATCAAACCGCAGTTCGCTGTCTGGCCCACCAGAGTAGTTCTCGTTTTCGATTGCCCAGCAGCAAGAGCCATCAACCGAATTCAGGAAATCGACCAGTTGTTTCGCGTCCATTTTAGTTCTCCCTGACGGTTCGCGGCCGTCGCTTGAGATTGCTGGCCAACCGCGAAGTGCGATTGACTGAGGCAGAATTTAGATATCGGATAGTAGTGCGTCAACTCTGTAATTGAGAATCTGAAGATTTTCAGAAAAGTAGTGAGTTTTCTAGGTCAGTGCCCAAAGAATCGTGTTAGAGCCTCCGTGTGCTCCGGGTATTGCTTGCACCAACGCGTCAGCGCTTGGTAATGCGGTTCAGATTCCTGGAGCATGATCTCGTCCAGAATGTCGTCCAGCGTCACTGTGTTTTTCCTATTCATGTTGCATCTCCCAGTGCAGTACGCATTTGCTTTCGTGCCGTGTAAATCCAATTCTGGATTTGACGGCCGCTCATTTTGAAATGCGCGCTGAGAGTTGGTTGCGCCAATCGCAACCCGACGATTGCCGCATCAAAAATTCGATCAACTGTTTCGTGCTTAATTTCCGCGTATGAATCCTCACCAACCTGATGCTTTACCCAGTCACGCCATTGATTGATCGTGTCGGTTGTTGGCAAGCGACCAGAAACGAGACAAACAACGCAAGGCCCAACAAGCGGCTCAACCCGACGTCCGGCCGCTGGCGGTTCAACGGTGTCTGAAGTAGTCATGGTTTTCCTTTGTTCGCGGGCGACGGGTTAGCCTTGGACGTTCGCCG
>SYJG01000180.1 GCA_005798445.1 Planctomyces sp. | reverse complement strand
AGAGCATCTTCTCGAAGTGCGGCACCTTCCAAGCTCGGTCAGTGCTGTAGCGGTGGAAGCCGCCGGCCAGGTGATCGCGAATGCCGCCCGCCGCCATCGCGTCGAGCGTGAAGGTGACTTTCGCTCGCAGCGCGTCGTCACTGTCACGATTGGCCGCGTACAGCAGCAGCGCGAGCTTGCTCGGCACCGGAAACTTCGGCGCGTTCGTTCGCGCGGGGTTGAAGTCGAAGCCACCGAACTTCGCATCGTGCGTGGTGGCGAGATGCTTCACCGTCGCCGCGGCGAGTTCGGCCGTCAGCGGCGTGTCTTGGACGACGAGCTTGGTGGTCATCACTCGGCGAATGTTCGTCGTCAGGACTTCGGCGTTCCCTTCGAGCGACTTGCGGTCGTCTCGCCAGAGATCGGAGATGCGTTTCATCACCGTCGGGAAGCCCATGCGTCCCTCGGAATCTTCCGGCGGGAAGTAGGTGCCCCCCGCGATCGGTTTCCCTTCGGCGGTCATGAACATCGACAGCGGCCAGCCGCCGTTTTGATCGGAGCCGCTCAGCCGGAAATAGACGGACAGCGCGGTCATGTAGATGTCATCGACGTCGGGTCGCTCCTCGCGATCGACTTTGACGCAGACGAAGTTGTCGTTCATGTACTTGGCGATCTCGGCGTTCGAGAAGACCAGCCGCTCCATGACGTGACACCAGTGGCAACTGGTGTAGCCGATCGACAGGAAGATCAGCTTTCCTTCCTTCTTCGCCTTCTCGAACGCCTCCGGTCCCCACGGAAACCAATCGACCGGGTTGTGAGCGTGCATCAGCAGATACGGACTGGACTCTTTCGCCAGCCGGTTGGCTTTGTCCGTCTTGTTCGCCGTCTTCTTAAAAGCGGGCTCTTCCACGAACGCGGTGCGGATCGCCGACTTGCTGGGACTCTCTTCGTCGAGTTCGTTGCCGAGCGTGTCTGCGTCGGACCCACCTGCCTGTCGAATCAACTCATCGACCTGAGCGAGTTCCTGTTCCAACTTCGGATCGCGGCTGCCGTTCGCTCGGCGAGTCGGCTTGCGAGAGGACGAAGACTCGGCAGCGACCGAGCCACTCTTCGACTTCTGCTTCAGCGGCTTAACGACGACGGCACCTTGGTCGGCGTCGATGCAGCCGACGACGAAACCGCAGAGCAGTGCCACAGCGAAAATCGACCACGGTTGGCGATGCGGAGCAAACATGGCTCCCCCTGAGACTCTTCCGTGAGTTTGAAGACGGCGAACGAATCCATTCGGCGGCAAGATTTACCTCAAACCGATCATTTTGGAACAGGCGTCTTTTCCAGGATTTGCCGGATGACGGATTTCACGCGATCTCGCTGCCCCTCGCGGACCAGCCCCTTGCTGATGGCTCGGTGAGCCAAAACCGGGACGGCCAGCCGCTTGATGTCGTCGGGAACGACGAACGCTCGCTGTTCGAGCAGGGCATAACTTTGAGCGGCTCGGTACAGCGTCAACGCCCCGCGTGTGCTGATGCCCAGCGAGAGTTCCGGGTGTGTCCGTGTGGCCTGCACGATTCGCAGCAGGTACTCGTTGATCGAGTCATCGACTCGCACGTCGCGAACCGCCTGCTGCAACTCGGCGAGATGTTCGAGCGTCATGGCCGGCTGCAACGCATCAACCGGCTCGCCACCACGGTGGCTGGTGAGGATCTCCTTTTCGACCGCGAGTTCGGGGTAGCCGATGTCGATGCAGAGCATGAACCGGTCGAGTTGGTTTTCGGGCAGGGCGAATGTCCCCTCGAACTCGAACGGGTTCTGCGTCGCCAGCACGAAGAACGGCCGCTTGAGCGAATAGGTGTGTCCCTCGATCGAGACTTGCAGCTCGTTCATCGCTTCGAGCAACGCCGACTGCGTGCGGGGCGTCGTGCGGTTGATCTCGTCGATCAGCAGGATGTGCGAGAAGATCGGGCCGTGCCGAAACTCGAACTCGCCCCGGTTGGGCAGATAGATGCTGCTACCGAGAATGTCGCTGGGGAGCATGTCGGGCGTGCATTGCAGTCGCTTGAAGTCGCAGTTGAGACTCTTCGCCAACGCCTTCGCCAGCGAAGTTTTGCCGACACCAGGAGCATCCTCGATCAGAATGTGTCCCTCCGCCAAGAGCGCAACAATGGCGAGATGCACCGGTTCCGGCTTCCCCAGCAACGCCTTCGAGACGTTCGCTTCGAGGGCTTTGATCCACGCGAAATGTTCTTGCGACACGAGTGCTCCCGGCTGGGTGAGTGACGAGTGATGTCTGAGGAAAGATAAGGGATGTGCTCGTCGGCTTCATCTCTCTTCGCCGGTTTCATGGTTGCTTCAACCGGTTCGCGCACCACGCCGCTCCCAAAGTGCGAGGCTGCCCAGCAAGATTCCAATGACCGCGGCTGTCACGATCCCGGTCGTCAGCTTGTGTGTGGAGACGATCACCGTCGCCAGCACTCCGCTGAGCAAGGTCAGGTTCAGCCAGGTTACGATGCCAAGGCCGCCCGGCAGAAAGCGGCGAGTCACTCCGCGCTGGCCTCGAAACTCGTTGAGCGTCACGGCCAGAACGACCAACAAGCCGACGATCAAGCCTTGGTATTCATCTGGTTTGAACGTGACGGTCTTGTTGACCGCGTCGATGACCGCTCGCAGGAAGAGTGCCCCCAGCGCCACGCCCGTGACCGTTCCGATGCCACCGGCCAAGCTGCAACCTCCGACGACAGCGGCCGCGATCGCGTCGAGTTCGTAGCCGATCCCCATCGTCGTTGGGTCGGCGGCGCTGGTGTAGCTCGTGTAGAGAATGCCAGAGATCGCCGCCGTCATTGAGCTGTAACAATAGGCCAGCCATTTCAATCGTTCGGTGCGGATACCGCTCAACCGCGCGGCTGCCTCGTTGCCTCCCATCGCGTACAAGTGGCGGCCGGTTACCGTTCGGCTCAGCAACAGCCACGTCACAAACGCCAGCACCGCGAAAATGACCAGCGGGATGCGCCAGTCGTCACCGAGTCGCAGGAAGAATTCGTCGTACAGGTAGATCTGCGAGTTCTCCTGTCCGGAGATCGCATGCGTCACATTCGAGATCAGCACGCGAGCGAAGCTGCGGAGACCGACCAGAGAAGCCAACGTCGCCACGAAGGGGGGCAATCTCACCACCGTGATCAGCCACGTGTGCAGGCTGCCGACCAAGAAAGCCACCAGCATCGTTCCACAAAACGCGACGGCAAACACCCACCAGGGCAACCCCGTCGTGATCGCTGTTCCGCGATCATCCACTGGCGAGAGGGCTTGAATCAGCGACGCGCAAATCGTCCCGCTGAAGGCGATCACCGACCCGGCGGACAAGTCGATCCCGCCGGAGATGATCACCACCGAAGCCCCCAGCGCGAGGATCCCCAGCATCGACGCATGCCGCAGTAACTCGTACAGGCTGTCGTCCGGCTTGTTGAGGTATGTCCGGTTTTTGTCCAGGCAAATCGTCAACAACACGACGGCAATGACAGCGAGGATCAGCGATAGCTCAGCGCGATATCGGCGCAGGAACTGAGAAAACCAAGATGAATCGCTGGTGTCAGCCATTGAGAGTGCGGCCATCTTACTTTTCTACGAACCGGTCAGGTTGTATTTCGTCAGCCATTCCTTGAAGGCGTCGAGCTTCAGAAACTCGGTCTTCTTGCCGAACAATTCCGAGCTCAGCGGCGAGCCTTCGTTGGGGACGATCAGCTTCAAACCGGTGTCGTACAAATCACCGTTGGGCGAACCGTGATCGGGCAACATCTCTTTGACGACTTTCTCGTCGTTTTGGATGAGCGCCTTCAGCAGGCGGACCCCTTGATAGCCCATCTGATGCGGATTCTGGACGACCATCACGTCGAGCATCCCTTCGCCCATAAAGGCGATCGCCTGCGGCTCGGCGTCAAAGCCGACGATCTTCAGCTTCTCTCTCGCGTTCAATTGCTTGACGATGTCGATGATGGCCGGAGTGTTGTACGACCAGATGCCGACCAGCACTTTCGTGTCGGCGTTGCGGTTCAGAGCTTCACGGACGTTGACTCGCGCAACGTCCGTTTTGCCGCCATCTCCAAGATTCTCGGCCGACGTGAATTTCTCGCCCGCACCTTCGGCGAAGCCGCCGATTCGTTCTTTCGCGTTGGCAGCAGTCTTCACTCCGACGAACGTCACATACTTGCCACCGTCCGGCAGCAACGTTTTCGCAGCGGTTCCTAACTCGCGGCCAGCGACGATGTTGTCGGTCCCCAAGTAGGCAAAGCGGCTATCGCGAGCGGTCTCGCGATTCACGTCCGAATCAATCGTCACGACCTTGATCCCCGCCTTTTGCAGCCGAGCCATCTCGCGCGGGATCGCCGCGTTCTCGGCATCGACGACAGACAGAGCGACGCCGGCGATGTCGGTCGCTCCGGCGTACTGCCGCAGCTTGTTGAGCTGCTTGGCGACGTCAAATTCGCCGCGCTCGACGACCACTTGAAAACCTTCGGCCTCGCAGTTGAGTTCTTTCGCGGCATCGTTGGCTCCCGCTGCGCCGGCGTCCCAGAACGGCGCGTTGCCGTTGGTCAGCACGATGATCCGCTTCAATTTGCCGGACGCACTCGTGGCTGGCTCTCCCAACTCCGCCTTGGGAGAAGTTCTCCCCGAAGGTGCCGACGAATCGCCTCCGCAACCGATCAAGGCTCCCAACAACACCACACCAAAAGACAGCCGCAGCGCAGCACAAGAACCGAAACGCATGACTGGACTCCTGAGACGGGATACCGGAAAGGGTCGCACGATATCGGGCGGCGATCGTGAATTCAAAGTCGGCTGCGAGGCGATCAACGTCGCTGCCTCGTTCCGCGAGGCAGAGCAACTTTTTGTTGCAATCAATGAATTCTGAGCCGCGCCGTGAATGGGACCGCTTGGCGTTTGCTCCGCCTCGTGGAACGAGGCGGCTACGTTCATGCAAACGCAGCGGTCAGCATTCGGCGATAGTCGGCTTCGGAATGCGCGAAGAGTTGCTCGAAGCGGGCTTCATCGACGACGCCCCGTTGGAAGCGGCGTTTCTCGAAGATCGGCATCGTCAGGCCGGTGACGGACTCGACACCGCGGCGAACGATCTCACCCTTGAGGGCGTATAACCGCGAATGATCCCAGTCGGTCAGTTCGATGAACGGGATCCCTTCGGCGACTTCGATCACATTCGGCAGCGCGTACGGGCTGAAGCCGACGAAGCCGCACGCGCGAGCCGGGGCCGCCGTCCGAATGTGGCCTCGGCTTTGCCCGCCGGAGTACGTCAGCGAGTGCTTGATCGCTTCGACGCCCCAACCTTCTTGGTACAGCATCGTGTTGTTGAGCACGCTGCGGATTGTCAGTTCGGGATTGTCTTCGATCGGGTAGTCTTTGAGGTTCTCGTCGCCGCCATCGCCGTCGGCGAGATATTTCCAATCGGAATACCGCTGGCGGATTCCGCGACACAGGGCGAGTGCCATCGTTGCCGATTGCACGTCGAGCGGTTTGTAGTCTTCGATAACGCGGATCGTCTCGGCGACATCGAGTTTGTCGCTCGGCATGTCGATGACTTCGAGGAACAAGCCGAGATCGAGTTCGTCAAGAAAGCGAGCGGCCTGTGCGGCGTCGGTCGATTGGACGCCCTCGTCCGATCTGCGGCGATCTGCGTCTGCTCGGACGGGGGCGTCCAAGCTACTCACGTTGAGCGTGAACGCTTTCAGCCGAGCCGGTGATTCTCCGCGACGCAGCAGCAGGTGATGCAGCACCAGAAACAACGCTCCGCTGTCGATGCCGCCGGAGAACAACACGCCTAGCGGTTCGCGGCGGTCGATGCGGTCGAGCCATTTGTCGCACTCGGCAGCGAGCGTGCCGATGTACGCCGCGCCGATTTCATCGAGGTTGGTCGACAGGCGATTGCGCTGCGGAGCAAAGAATCGGGTCAGCGTCGGATTCGGATCGGGGCAGCCGAGCAACGCGATCTCGGTCAGATGGTGAGCCGGGACCATGTGCGTGTACGACGGATGAAACTGATCGCTGTAGCCTTCCGCTCGCAACCATGCGGCGATCTCGTCGATCCGCTCGGCGATGATCAGGCACGGCCCTTCGGCTCGTTTCGCCAGAAAGTAGCGCAGTGGTCGACCGATCGACCGGGCCAGTCGCACGAGATTGCCACGCTTCGCCCAGAGCGCGAACTGCCCGTCGATTTCTCGCACGCGAGCGGCATCGCCGGACGCGACTCGTTCGGTCGCCTCCTCGACGGACATGTTCAGCAGGACGTTTCCAGCAGGGTCGAGCAGATCGACGACTCGTTCGACGTAGGCGTGGTGCATGGCTTTCTCGCGATGATGCAAAATGTTTCCATCAGAGCCGTGGCAAAGTCCGTAGGCTACGACCATTCGGCGGCATTCTGTTGGGCTGTTTTTCGGATTACAACTCGCGGCGCAATTCAAGGAGTCGTCTCATGTCGGATTCGCCTCGATCTCGCTCGCCGATTTTGTGGTGGGTGATCGTTCTGCTTGTTGTGGGTTTGGGAGTGGCTTGGAGTGTCCGACGCGGCGGCGATGACCAGCCGGTCCCGGCGATGGCCAGCGATCCGGCACGGGCGGTGGAGCTCAACAACGAGGGGCTTGCACTGCTGGAGAACGCGTTCAAGTTCGACGAGTTCATGGCAGCAGCGGACCTGTTTCAAGAGTCTGGCAAGCTCGCCGCCGATGAAAGTGTTTCGATTCCCAACCGAGCGATCGCTTACGTGTTGGCGCTCTCAGCCGTGGATGCGGAACGGCTGCGCCATCCGGAAATGTTTGCGACGGGGTTGACCAGGGCTGACGAAGCGGTGGCCACCTTGTTGTCGAAAAGCCCGAACGCTCCGCTTGGCCATTGGCTGGCCGCGAAACTGTCCGAGCAGCGGATCGAAACATGGCTGAACTCAGGCCAGACGGACGCTGTTCGTGCGGAACGAACCAAGCTGATCGACGAGTTGGAAACGGTGATTCGGCTGTCGAATGACGACACGGCCATGTTCGCCGAGTTGTATCTGGCGACTCGGAATTTCGACGAACGGGACGCGACCGAGAAGGAATTGCAAAAGCGAGGCGCGGCGGCCTTGCAGCGCGTGGCCGACGCTCAGCCGGACAATCTGTGGGCTCTGATCGAACTGGTCATCGTGCAGGCGACATCGATCCAAGAATCCGTTGCCGGGGGAAAGCCCGCAGAGACATCGGCAAGCACCGCGCTGGCGACGACCTTGAAAAGGTTGCACGAGTGCAGCCCGCCGTTCGTCGAGCTGATTCAGAAGCTGCTGAACTTCAACCTGCCCGACGCGCTTTCGAACGCTGAAGCCGCCGTCGAAAAACAAGACTGGCCGACGGTACTGCGGCTGGTGCGGCCAATTGCGAATGTGCTGCGGCCGGAAATCGCGACCAAGTTGGATATGAAGCGCGCCACCATGCACCCACTGGACGTGATCGTCACGGACTACCCGGTCGAGTGGCGAGCAAAGTACGCCACTCAGTTGTCGGCATCAGCGACTGTCCGTAAATCCCCAATTGCGGTCTCGTTCGCCGAGGCAGCCGCTGCGGATCAACTGCCAGCACTCGCCGGAATTCGTGACGCGAAGATCGTCGACTTCGATCTCGACGGCCGCTGGGATGTGATCGTGCTGCTCAACGGACAAGTCATCGTGTTTGGTCAGCCAGAAAGCTCGAAGGGGGATTCCCGTTGGACGACGCTGTGCGAAGCGGTCGTGCCCAGTGGCATGTCGAAACTGCTCGCCTGCGATCTCGACCGCGACACGGAAGAGACTCCGGACGATCATCGCTTCATCGGCCAGCCGACGAAGTTGGACGCCGCGTTGCCGACCGGAGCCGCCATTCAAGCGATCGACGCGGACATCGACCTGCTGGTCTTCGGCGATGATGGCGTGCTGTTCCTGCGAAACGAATACGACAAGGAATCGAAGATCCGATCTTTGAAGGCTCTCGCCCAAGACCCGGCGTTCGAGTCGCTGCCCAAAGTGCTGGCCATCGCACCAACGGATATCGACCACGACGGCGATTTGGATTTGATCGTCTCGAGCGGCTCCGGTCTGAGCATCTGGCAAAACAACGACAGCCGCGAGCACACCAAGCTCAGCGACATCTCGTCCCGCTCAGCCCTGCCGCCGGCCGATCTCAAAGCGACCGTCCTGCTTCCAGTTGACTGGAACTTCGATGTGCAGACCGACGTGATTGTGACCGGACCACAGGTCACGAAACCGGGACTGCTGGAAAACATTTCTCATGGACGGTTGCGGTGGCGCGAATGGTCGGAGAAAGAATCGTCGATCGGAAAAACGGTCTCGCTGCATTTGGGTGCGTTGCTGTCTCAGCCGCTGAAATGGAATTTGCTCGGACAAGACCGTCCGACGCATCGCGGACTACGGCTGCTGGACTTTAACAACGACGGCAAACGGGACTATTTGACTTGGGACGACGACCGGGTTTCGGTGAATCAATTTCTCGACATTGAGTCGGTGAATCCACTCAACCTGAATTCCGCCGACAACGTCAACGCGCTCGCCACCACACGATTTGGCACCGTGATGACTTGCGAAATCGCCGACTTCGATGCCGATGGAGACGAAGATTTGTTCGTCGTCACTGATCAGCGACCGATTTGGGTTCGCAACGAAGGTGGCAACCAGAACGGTTGGATCGACCTGTCGCTACGAGCCGACCCGGATCGCAAGCCGCAACGCAACAGCGAACGAGTCAACACGCACGGACTCGGCAGTCTGCTGGAACTGCGAGCCGCCGGACTGCCGGAGTTGCCAGGGCGCAAGTCTCACGTCCGGATCGTCGATGGGCAGTCCACACACTTCGGACTTGGCCCGCTCAAGCAGGCGGACGTCGCACGCGTTGTCTGGACCAACGGCATTCCGCAGAACGTACTGCGACCGCCGTCGGGGCTGCCGATCGCCGCGCAGCAGATTCTGAAAGGCTCGTGCCCCTACATTTACACATGGGATGGCGAGCAATGGACGTTTTTCACCGACTGCCTGTGGGCCGCTCCGATCGGGCTGCAACTGGCTGAGGGAGTCATGGCTCCCTGCCGCGAATGGGAATACCTCAAGATCGACGGCGACCGGTTGCGCGAATCGAACGGCGAGTACCGTGTGATGCTCACCGAAGAACTTTGGGAGGCCGCGTACTTCGATCAAGTTCAACTGCTGGCGGTCGATCATCCGGCCGACGTCGAGTTCTTCAGCAACGAAAAGGTCGGCCCGCCGAGCATCTCGGAATTCAAATTGCATCCGGTTCGGAAACGTCACACGCCCGTTGCCGCTCGCGATTCGCGTGGGCGCGACGTGCTGCCCAAGTTGGCTCGTCGTGACGATGAGTACCTGCGTCCCTTCGACAAGATCATCCAGCAAGGGCTCACCGAAAAGCATTTCATCGAACTCGACCTCGGCGATTTGAGCGACGCGAAAAATGTGACGTTGTTTTTGACGGGCTGGATCTTCCCAACCGACACTTCGATCAACGTCTCGCTGTCGCAGAACCCGGATCGCGAAGCTCCCAAGCCGCCGTCAATTTGGATTCCGAGTGAATCCGGCGAATGGCGAGAAGCAATCCCGTACATCGGCTTCCCCGGCGGAAAAACGAAAACGATCGCGGTTGATCTGTCGCAGGCATTGGGCCTCGAACATGCCCCTCTCCCTCCGGGAGAGGGTGGCCGAAGGCCGGGTGAGGGCCGAGCGGCTGAGCGACGTCCTGACGAAAAACAGCTTTCGATCAACGTCAACTCTGCATCGAGT
>SYJG01000179.1 GCA_005798445.1 Planctomyces sp. | reverse complement strand
TGCCGGCGAAGTTCGCGCACGGACCAGCGCTCGCGCACCGACATCGTCATGTAGAAATAGCGTTCGTCCGGTCGATCGCAGGCCCCGATGATGATCGTCAGGTGGGT
Source organism: Planctomyces sp. (assembly GCA_005798445.1). Classification (GTDB taxonomy): domain Bacteria; phylum Planctomycetota; class Planctomycetia; order Planctomycetales; family Planctomycetaceae; genus SXKJ01. Next base: position 3,777 of record SYJG01000179.1, on the reverse strand, counting down.
CCACGACAGTGACGTGATAGCTCGACTCAGATCGACGTGGCGTAATTGTGGGGGCAGCGCCCCCACAATTGCGTGCGGGGAAGGCGATTCTCTCAACACTGTCGAGAGAATTGCCGAAGCGGAAGCCTTGGCCTGAGAAAGTGGGGGCGCTGCCCCCACTTTCTTGGTCGCTCTTGCCGACGACGATTGTGGCGGGATTGTCGCCACGATTTCCGTGGATCGCCCGACCAACCATTCATCAGTCTCAAGACAAGCCACATAGAACTTCCGCATGCGAAACAGGTTGTCCTTGGTCAGCCCTTTCATGTCTGGAAACGCGGCACGCAAATCGGTCGCGAGTCGTTCGACTACGGCGTCACCCCAATGGGCGGTCTCTTGTTGCTCGACGATGGTGCGGCCGATGTGCCAGTAGAGGCAGACGAGTTCGCGGTTGACGGTCGCCAACGCACGACGGCGCGCGTCGCGAATCAATTGCGTGAGGTCGGTCAGGACCGAGACGTACTCGTTCCGGCTAGGACCGACCGATGTGGGACGCTTCGCGAGTGACTTCGTCAGGGACGATTTCTTGGCGGCGGCCTTTGGGTTTGAGCGATTCTTCGGCATGTTCAATCTTTCGATTCTGCGGCGCGATGCAAATTGCGGTGCGGCATCTCATCGCTGAATTCGTCGGACAGCAAGCGGTGGCGGGCGCAATTCGGCGTAGCGGCGATCATGCCGAACTGTGATTGGGGTCTTGTCATCGCGGCAGTCTCCGAGCTGTTCGCGTGGGAGCGGGGCAATACATTTCGTGAAGCTGAGCGACCTCTTGGGCAATCTCTTCCCGCAGAGATTCCGGTTCGAGCACTTCCGCTTTGGGGCCGAAGCTCAGAACCCAGGCTTTGAGCTCCTCGGTCGCGCGGAGTTCAAACTCGGCGATCACCGAGCCGTCTCGCTGGGGCGTCAGTTTCTGCGAGGCGTGCCAGCGTTTCTCTTGGACGTATCTAGCGACGTCGGCGGCGAAGCGGACTCGGACGTGGATGTCTTTGGGCGAGGTGCCTCGGTACACACCGAAGGAACCAGACAGGTGAGACTCCAAATTGAACTCGTTCGGCTTCGGAAACTTCAGCGTCTGGACGTCCACATCCGAAATGCGATCCACTTTGTAATGCCGCACTTCGCCGTGATGCGGAGCATAGGCCACGAGGTACAGTGAGCCGCGATGCAAGACGACTCCGTAAGGATGCACGTCGTAAGTCACGGGTTCGGTGGCGGCCTGCGATTGGTATGTCAGAAACGTGACGCGGTGTTCCTCGATCGCCAGCGTGAGGTCTTCGATGAATCGGCTTTGCGAGGCGTAATCGCTCGCGGCCGGCTGCGTCACCAGCCACATCGCCGCCATGCGATCGAGATACTTCCGAGCATCGTCGGACAAAATCAGCTCGATCTTCCGAGAGAGCGACTGCCAAGCATCGGCCAGTCCCGTGCCGGAAAGAGGCTGCATCAGCTTGCGGCCTAGATAGAGTGTGGCCGCTTCATCCCAGCGGATCGCTGCCGGTGGCCCGTGTTCGGCCGAGACTTTCCAGCGCTTCAGCCCCTTGTGGCCGACCGTCTCATTCAGAGGAAAGCCCACCTTTTGCAACAACACCAAGTCTCGGCGAATCGTCTTCTCCGAGACCTGCAATTCAACCGCCAACTCCGCAACGGTCTTCCCGTTCCGTCGCGCGATCATCGCTTGCAGCAATCGCCACTGCCGTTCGAGAGCGGAAACTTCTGCCATCAGCCACCCTTCGGTTCCGTAGGCCGGAGGTCTCGAAGGCAAAAACTGGTTCGCTGACGATCTCTAGGTCTTTGCGGGCATGCACTTACGAAATGCGATTCACAACTCTCCGGTTCGCTCACTTGTGCATATCTTACCGTAAATTACCGCCAATTACTCTGAATTCCGTGCCAGATTCCGTGCCAAGACTGAGCAGCGTTTGAGCGAGCCCACGGAAGCGAAGAAGGGCTGCCGCGACTGTGGAATTGGTGGCCGTCACCAGGCTGGCGGTCGCGCAGACGGCATCGATCCGGCGCGACTTCAGTCGCGCTCATTGAGCCTCAACCGGTCGATAGATTGGGCCGCTCCTGAGTCGCTCCCGGAGCACCTAGCGCTGTTCAACGAATGTGTCAGACTCCACCTTAATAACGAGTTGCGACAATAGCATGACCGCCAAAATCTTCCACCCACTGCTGGCCTTGATCGCCTCGGCCAGCAGCAACGAGCTCGCGAAGTACGTCGAATTTCTGAAGGAAGAGAACAAGATCCTGAGAGCGCGAGTTCCCGGCCAGATCCATACCAAGCCGGATGAACGGTCGCGACTGGTGAAGCTCGGGAAGGCGCTCGGCCAAGCGGTCGAGGAGTTGATCACGTTGGTCACGCCTTCGACGTTTTATCGTTGGTGCCGCGAAGCGGACTCAGGCAAGAAGAGAGCGAATCCCAAAGGTGGTCAGCGCAAGCCGCGAGAGGTCCGAGAACTGGTCATCGAGATCGCGACGACCACTGGCTTCGGATACAGCCGCATCATTGGCGAGTTGCGAAAATTGGGGATCAAAAGCATTAGCCGGCAGACGGTGCGGAACATTTTGAAGGAAGAAGGCATCACGCCGGGGCCGGACAGAACGTCCGACTGCTGGGACAACTTCGTCAAATGCCACGCTGAGACACTTTGGGCGGTTGACTTCTTTTCGGTGAAAACGGTGACGATCAAGGGTCTGCGCGACATGTATCTGCTGGCGTTCCTGTGCCTGGAGACTCGCGAAGTCATCGTCACGTCGTCCACCGAGCATCCCAACTCCGCGTGGGTCGTCGAGCAGACGAAAGAGTTCCTGGATCAGACTGTGAATCGAGACAAGAAGCCGTCGATCGTCATGCACGATCGCGATACGAAGTTCACCAAGGAATTCACGGCGGCGCTGAAAGCCAAAGATGTCCGAACAAACGTGCTTCCGATTGCCTCGCCCAATTTGAACGGCAGGGTCGAAAGGTTTGTGCAAAGCATAAAATTCGAGTGTTTGTTCAGATTCATTCTTTTCGGCAGGCGACACTTGGACTACGTCGTCGCTTCGTGGGTGGACTATTACAACACCCGACGCAGTCACATGGAGCGTGATCATCTTCCGCCGATCCGCGAGGCTCCAGATGACGTGGTCAGCCTGACGCGGGACAAGATTGAGGTCCGCTCGTACGTCGGCGGGCTGGTTCGGTCCTTCGAGCGGCGGGCCGCATAGCGACGGAAATGACGAACGACTCGGCGGCCTTCTGCGCAACTACGATCGCCGAGCCGCTTGAATCATCCATCGACGGCTCAAGGCTTAGATCGCCGCCCGATCACAGCATCGTTCATCGTGTGCGCAAACGTTGAAAAACCGACAGACATCGTCGCCGAACCAGCGTGATTCCGTGCCTCCTTCGGCCAGAACCGGCCGAGTTCTCGATCGTTTGTTCCATCAAAACTCGATTGGCCAAAGAACTTCCCTTGCGGCTGATTATTTTGACCACACGGCATGTCATCAAAGTCGCCCGCCGCCACAAGTTCAAAGACTGGTCGTTCCGAGTCGTTCATCCAAGATTGCGGTCGCAGCCAGCGCTACAACTCAGGAGTCAGCGACCGCACCGCGCGACAATGTGATGCGCGAGCGGGAAGACTCGAATCGAGCGTGTGCCTCAAAACTTCGTGTCGTTCTTGAGGCTGTTGGTGGTCACGCTTTTCAGGAATTGGCAGTTGGGCAATGACTTTGCAAAGTCGGCGACCGCTTCCG
>SYJG01000178.1 GCA_005798445.1 Planctomyces sp. | reverse complement strand
TCGGCTGCGCGAGGCCATCAGGTTCGCGGCCGACGCGGGCCGGCTCGACCGAGACGATCAAGCTCGTGATCGCTGGTGCCGCGTCTATGACGTGCTCTCGGCCGGCAAACCGGGATTGCTGGGAGCGGTGACGGCTCGCGCCGAAGCGCAGGTCATGCGGCTGGCGTGCATGTACGCGCTGCTCGATTCGTCGCCGGTCATCAAGTTGGAGCACCTGGAAGCGGGCTTGGCGTTGTGGGACTACTGCGAACGCTCGGCGGCCCACATCTTCGGCTCGTCACTCGGAGACCGCACAGCGGACACGTTGCTCGCCGAGCTGCGGCAAGTCCCGGAAGTCGGACTGACCCGGACGGAGATGCTCCACGACGTTTTCCACAAGAACAAGACGGCGGGGGACATCGCCGAAGCTCTGCGATTGCTCCACGACAACGGCCTGGCCTACCGCAAAGACGATCCCGCTCCCGAAGTCGGACGCGCGACAGAACGCTGGTTTGCCAACCTCACGACCTAACGACGTTGACGACTTCTACGACCTGCCGACCGGCTTACGTCGTCAAAGTCGTACAAGTCGTAGCCCCTCACGCCTCAGAACGGAGTCCCCGACCATGCCGCCCCGCGAACGATTCACCCTGACAATTCAGGACGCCGAGCCGCGCAACCCCGTCCCGCTCACTCCGCGACTTCGCCGGCTGCTCAAGGCGATGCTACGCGGCTACGGGATTCGTTGCGTCGATATGCGGCCGGCGGGGTCCGTCACCAAACCGACCGGCAAGAAAAATGACCGGGGGAGGACTGAGGTTGAACAATACTCAACCCGCGAATATCCTTCCGCCGATGAAAACCAAACCAACAGCCCTGACAGACCAGCTACGCCACTTCATCGAAGCGGGTGAAATGAGCCGCAACGAGTTGTCCAAGATCACCGGCATCGACAAGTCCGTGTTGTCCAAGTTCGTTCACGGCAAGTGCGGGCTTTCGATGCAGTCACTCGACAAGATCGGCGAAGTGCTCGGTCTGCAAATCACCAAGACACCCAAGCCTGCGGCCAAACGCCGCTAGGAGAAGTAAACGATGGCCAGCATCAGCACCGACACGAACGGCAACCGCAAGATTCAATTCAGCGATGGCAACGGCCAACGCAAGATCGTGCGAATCGGCAAGCTGCCGATGAAGGCTGCCGAGACGATCCTCGCCAAGATCGAAGCTCTCGTGGAAGCGAAGCTGTCGCGTAGTCCACTCGCTCCCGAAGTCGCGGCGTGGGTGGGCGAGATTCCCGACGTCCTGGCCAAGAGGATGGTGGCTGTGGGGCTGATCGCTCCGCGAGCGAAACGCCAGGAGGATACCACGAAGCTCGGCGAGTTCATCGACGCCTATGTTGACAGCCGAACGGACGTGAAGCTGAGAACTCGGATCAATCTCCTACAGGTCCGCCGTCACCTGGTCGCTCACTTCGGCGAGAACAAGCCGTTACGAGACGTGACCCCCGGTGATTCCGATGAATGGCGGAGATGGATGCTGACCAAGCTCGGCGATAACACCGTCCGCCGTCACTGCGGACGAGCCAAGCAACTGTTTCGTGCTGCACTCCGCAAGCGGTTGATTGTCGAGAACCCGTTCGCCGACATGAAAGGCTGTGCCGTTCAAGCCAACAAGTTGCGTGAGCATTTCATTTCGCGTGATGTGGCCGCTCAAGTCATCGCAGCGTGTCCCGACAACGAATGGCGGTTGATCTTCGCTCTGGCTCGTTTTGGTGGCCTGCGGACGCCCTCAGAGACGTTGACGCTCCGTTGGGCAGACGTGGATTGGGAACGCGGCCGGCTGCTGATCCGCAGCCCCAAGACGGAGCATCACGAAGGAAAGGACTCTCGGCTCGTGCCGATCTTCCCGGAACTCCGTACCCACCTGGAAATGGCTTGGGACCAAGCGGTGGAAGGGGCCGAGTTCGTCGTCACCCGCTACCGCGACTGCAACGCCAACCTGCGGACACAACTCCTGCGAATCATCGACAAAGCTGGACTGACCGCGTGGCCGAAGCTGTTTCAGAATCTCCGCAGCACTCGTGAGACGGAATTGACCGAGACGTTTCCGCTCCACGTCGTCACGGCATGGTTGGGCAACAGCCAACTGATCGCGGCCAAGCATTACCTTCAAGTCACTGACGACCACTTCCAAAAAGCGACTCACAATCAGACTCACTCAGCGGCGGAAATGAGCGAAACGGACGGCAAGACGGTTATCCGCCCGATTCGTGAAAACGAAAAAGGCCCGGTGTTTCCGGGCCTTTCCGCCTCATGCACTCTACTGCACAAGATATCAGTACCCCCTAGGGGATTCGAACCCCTGTATTGGGACTGAGAATCCCACATCCTGGGCCTCTAGACGAAGGGGGCAAGGGGTGGCGTTGTATCGGGCTTCGATGCGGAGCGTCAAGAAGGTGACGACCTCTTGGCAAGGACAAGGAACGACTGGTCTAATACCCGCTCGTTTTTCCGACCACAAAAATCCGTGATCGATTTTCGCGCCGCACGTTTGGGTTGATCTCGCATGGCCCTCAAGCTGACCGTCGAATCGTTTTTGCAGGTCGTTCGGCAGAGCGGCTTGATCGAAAAGGATCAGCTCCAAAAACTATTGCTGGAATACAAAGCTCGCGGGGTCGATGTCACGAAGGCTCAGTCCATTGCAGATGCGCTGGTCGGCGGCGAAGTCATCACGCGTTGGCAGGCCGAGAAGTTGCTGGCTGGGAAGCACAAGGGATTTTCACTCGGTAAATACAAGCTGCTGGACTTGTTGGGCAAGGGCGGGATGAGCTCCGTTTATCTGGCCGAGCATGTGCTGATGAAGCGCCGCTGCGCAATCAAAGTGCTCCCTTCCAAGCGAGTCAATGATTCGTCCTACCTGGCGCGATTTCACCGAGAGGCTCAGGCGGTTGCATCCGTCGATCACCCAAATATCGTGCGAGCGTACGACGTCGATAGCGCTCAAGACCGTGACTCGGAGATTCACTTTTTGGTGATGGAGTACGTCAACGGCCAGAGCCTGCAGGAACTGATCATTCGCAACGGACCCGCCGACTATGCTGACGCGGTCGAGTACATTCGGCAGGCGGCCGAGGGACTCGAACACGCGCACCGAGCGGGTCTCGTCCATCGGGACATCAAGCCGGCGAACTTACTGATCGACACCAACGGTACCATCAAACTCTTGGACATGGGATTGGCTCGTTTCTTCGATGACCAGGCCGAGAATCCACTGACGGTGGCGCATGACGAAAAAGTGCTCGGCACCGCCGATTATCTGGCACCGGAGCAGGCACTCGACAGCCACTCGGTCGATACGCGGGCCGACATTTACAGTTTGGGTTGTTCGCTGCATTTTTTGCTCACCGGCAATCCCCCCTTCACGGAAGGAACGCTGACGCAGCGACTGATGTGGCATCAGACAAAGCCATTTCCGCCGCTGACCGATTCGCGGATCGATTGTCCCAGCTCGTTATCCGTGATTCTCAGCAAGATGGTCGAGAAGAAACCGGAGGATCGTTATCAATCTGCGGCGGAAGTCGCCGAGGCCTGTCGTCAGTGGTTGGCCGACAATGCCGGGGCCGATTGGAAACAGTCCCATATCCCGCTCGCGCGTGGAAATTCAGCGAGTGGACGATCGGCTCCTCTGCTGCGCGACTTGCAAAGTGACCCGGCGATTCTGAAGCCGACTTCCGACGTCTTGGGTTCCGTACTGATTCCACGAGACGCCGATGAATCATCGGCCACCAAGATTTCGCGACCAGCAATAGCGACAGCCGCTCCAGCTTTAACCCCGACGGCTCAGCCGGTGGTTTCGAACTTGGTGACTGCGCCGATCGCTGCGACGACGTTACCTGTTGCTCCACCGATTGCCGTGCCGGTTGTTGCTCCGGTCGCATCGCCACCGATTGCTATTCCGATTGCCAAGCCGGTTGCAGCCCCGCTTCCTCTCGTTGCGAAGCCGGTTGTGCCGATCGCAGCCCTAGTCGTCGCAACGCCAGTGGTGCAACCCGTGATGGCTGCCGTTCCCTGGGCGACTCCTGCTGAATCCGAGTCAGTGCCAATCAATTTTTTTGCGGAAACATCTTCGGAATCGACAGAGTTCCCGACCGATTTTCAGTTTGACGATCAGGCCGCGAATGACGTGACCATCATCACCCCCGTGGAAGCCCCGGCAGAAATCGCACAGGACGACAATCTTTTCACGCTCTTTGGCTCACAAAGCGAAGAGACACCCCCAGTGGAAGCCGAACCAGATGCACTGGTCGGTTCGACCGAGCCGGCTCCCCCTGAGCCTTTGTTTGTGGAAACGGTGGTCATTGAAACGCCACAGCCAGAATCGGATGTCTCCGATTTGTCCTTCGAGGCCGGCCGCACGGAGGCGGTAGTACCACGTCCCAAAAAGTCCGCGAACTCGATTCGCGATCTGCTCAAGAAGCCCGCAGCTCGATACGTCTCGTTGGCCGTGGCGGCTGTTGTGGTCATCGGTGGCATTGCCTGGTGGAGCACTCGTGGGTTGGGTGAATCCGGCAAGACAGGCGTGAAGTCCACCAAGAAGGGGAAAATGGGAAAATCGGTCGGAAGCAGCACGGCGGGCGGTGTGAAAAAGTCAGCTGCTTACGAGGTAACGCTGGTTGTTGGAGCCGGCGGCGAATTCAAATCGATTGGGCGAGCGGTTCATTCTGCGGTTGAGAGCCGTGCGGAGCACGAAAAGGCCGCCAACGGAAAGCCGTTGAGATTCCTCATCCAGGTGAAGCCTGGCCAAACGATTGAAGAAGCGATCGTCTTCGATGAGTCATTTCCCGGCGAAGTCCTTCTGACTTCGGACACCGCCGGAAAGCCAGTGACGCTAACATCACCCAGCCTTTCCGAGCCTGCAATCACCATCAAAAACCGCAGCGGCGTGACGATCGAGAATATGAACATTGATTTGTCTGGATTTCCGCAAAAGGAAAAGGGCATTGTCATCTCGGGCTCCGTCGAACGCTGTCGAATTCGGAATTGTGTCATCTCGGATCCTGGAAAGTCTGGCATCGAACTGAGCAGTGCGGTGGGTGGCGAAGGAGCGGAAGGCATCGTCCTGGAAGCGATCACGATTCAGAAAGCCTCTCCCACAGCGGCCGGTGTGCAGATCGGCAAGTCGGGTACTGGCGGGGCGACTCAACGTGTCACAGTGCAACGTTGCCGATTTTTTGGTTCGATGTCGGCGGGCGTGCTCCTCGAAGGTTCTGTCGAGTCGTTGATCATCCGAAACTGCGGAGCGACCGGATCAACAAGCGGCATTCGCTTCGCCGAAGGTGTGGTGGCGAAGAATGTGCTGATCGATCACTGCTCGTTCCGCAATCAGTCCGAATCCGGTTTGTTGTTTGACGCAATGCCAGGCGAAGGATCCGGCGATCTGAAATGGCGCAATTGTTTGTTTTCTGGCGCTGTGAAGGCGGAGTTGCTCATCGCGAATGGTTACGACGAGAACAAATTCAATTTGCTGATGAGCGCGGACAAACCGATCGAGAACAACTGGACGGACCGCAAGACCGAGAACGCCGCGAACGGCGAACGCGACCTGCTCGGCAATGGCGGCGCGCGAATTCCCGCGATCCAATTCGAGGCGACTGCTCCGACCGCCGAATTATTTTTGGTTGCCAAAGCGGGTGAGTCGTACAAGACGGCGGGTATCAAAGCCAAATAACCGTGCCGACGTCGCTTCTGCCAACCTCCCGGATCGCCGATCTTCCGTTGCGCAATCGGCACAATCGTCAGGGCCAGTCGAAAAACTCGCGGCCGAGTAGTGAACAGAGCCGGACGAATTGGAATCGCGTCGCGCGTCCCACTCAAGCCCTCAAGCTTGCTCCAAGCGCATGATGGCGGAGTCTTTCGACGCTTCCGGCGGACAGCGAGTATTCATTGCGAACTGGCTTCCGTCAAACTGTCCAGGCACCGGAAATCGCTGCAACTCTCGGTGGGCCTGTCTCTTATTTTGTACAGGTAGCGAGGGGCTGGACCGGGCCGGACGATGGCGGCCACTTCGCGGCGGATTCGCCCCCAAGTCCGCCCAATCGAAAACCTCCGAAAGCCCCATCGCAGCACGCGAAGGGAACGCCATGAAACGCTCAGCGAACAACTCGACAAACCGCTCGGTTGCCGGACTTCACAATGGTCGGCGGAACACCGCGACCCGTCCCGTAGCGGCCTTTCGCAAACGCGGTGGCGGTGGCAGTGGCGAGCAATCCGCGTTCTTCGCCCAAGAAGATTGGCACAAGCCGCGATCGAGTGAGCAGCAACGACACAAACTTCCTCAATTCGTGGTTCAGCCTCCGGGACCGACGTTCTTGCATCCTGTCACAGTTCAAGACATTCGCGAACGGCTGTCCTTGCTGCCGATTTCCATCGTGGAAAAAGTCGAGGTCGTGCAACTCAGCCGGATGACTCGCAAGCGGCAGTTGTTTCCTTGCTACGGAATGCAGTGGGGAGCCAGCGTCTACCTGTACCCGATCGAGGAATCGCTGGTGGAGACCTATGTCCGCCCACCGACACCTCAACAGCAGATCGAGGCACGCATGTTCGGCGGTGTTTGGTCAGACGCAGGCGACGAGTGGACTTTGACTTGGACGCGGGAGTCCCTGAAGGACTTCTACCTGAACAACGTCTTGATCCACGAGATCGGGCATGTGCTCGACACGCGCAACACTCGCACCGAGGATCGCGAACGCTACGCCAATTGGTTCGCGATCGAGTACGGCTATCGAGCGTCACGCGGACGACGCGGTAGCGGCGTCTGATCGTCGCGGTTGGGCATCACGGACTTCTTGAGTCCGAACGCCAGTGCTATCGAACGGTTGCCTCAACGAGCTGCGGCTTGATTTGCGGAACGAATTGTTCCAGCAGTGCGAGGCCGCCGAACAACGCCGCCGAGTAAACCACATCGCCGGCAAACGTCCCTTGAAAAAACGGCACTCCCGCGAAGTAGCAATTGACCAATCCGTTCAGCGTGCGCGCGTAGGTGGCCGGCTCGGTCGCACTCAGCGGTTGGCTCAACGACAGCCACGCTCCGAAGTTGGTGATCAGGAAAAAAACTGCTGAGCCCCCAAGCGTTGTTCCGATCACTCGGCCCACGGTCACTCGCCGACGCAGCCACTGGCCCATCAGTGCAATCACGGCGAACGTCGAGTAAACGACGACCATGTTGCTGATCGCCTGATTGACGAAGGCCGCGTCTTTGGTCGCGTACAAGACGATGTCGCTGAGAAACATCGCCATGAGCGGCAGCAACAGGCTCCAGCGACGGCTGGGCAAGTAGGCGGCGGCAAACAGTGTCATGGCCGCGATTGGCGTCGCGTTATGCAAATGGGGCACCAACCGAGTAAACGCGGCGGCAAACACCAAGACAACCAGCAGAAGAACTCGCGATGTGAGCATGGGGGCCGAACACTCCTCAAAGAACGTCAAAAATTGTGGGCTTGTGAGTCTCACCCGCCGCTGGGGCCGGTCAGGCGGGACGGGATTATAGCGCGATGTTTCGCGATTTGGGAACGTCGTTCGACCGGGGCGATGTCACTGGGACTCAGGCTGGCCGGACGGTTGTCAGAATTTCATCAATGTGTCGTCGCCCGAATCTTGCGAGTGCGAGTTGGCCGTTGTTGACGTAATGCTTCCAAGCGTGCGCCATTCGCGCCAGTTGTTCGTCGGTCAGGTCTTTGATCTTGCGAGCCGGGCAGCCTGCCCACAGCGTTCGCGGCGGGACTTGCGTTCCTTCCATCACGACCGCTCCGGCGGCGATCAGGGCTTGCTCGCCGATCACGCAGCGGCTGAGCACGGTCGCTCCGATCGCGATCATGGCTTCGTCACCGACCACCGCCGCGTGGACCAAAGCCCGATGGCCGAGCGTCACCCGGTTGCCCAGCACGCAGGGAAAACCGTGATCGACGTGCAGAATCGAGCCGTCTTGGACGTTCGTGTCCTCGCCGACTTCGATCAAGTCACCGTCGCCGCGCAGTACGCAGCCATACCAGACCGAACTGCGCGCCTTCAGCCGCACTCGGCCAATGACCCTCGCACTCGGAGCGACCCACGCGGTCGGGTCGATTTCCGGCGGAGTCCACAGGGCCTCCCAAACATTTCCCTCATCGGGATATGGCAGAGCAGGGCAGGGGATCAGGGCTGATGTTGGCAGGAGATCAATGATGGTGTCGTTCATGGCGGAAGATTCTCGCTTGCAGCAGTCGCTTGCAACACTGACGGCGAATTGTCGTAATGCCCGCCGCTGGTGCGGCAGGTTTTCAACCTGCCCGCTTTGACTGGCAGGTTGAAAACCTGCCCCACACCTCAGGAGCCTACTTCATGAAGATCATTCGTTATCGCGATCCCGCCGGGAACACGCACTACGGACGCCAAAACACCGACGGCTCGGCGACACGGATCGACGGCGACATTTTCGCTCAGCACCGCGACACCGGCGAGAAAGCTGATGTCGCCAAGTTGCTCACGCCAATCGCGCCGGTCGATGTGCTGTGCATCGGCTTGAACTACCGCCGTCACGCGGAAGAGGGCAACCAGGCGATCCCCGAATGGCCGGTCCTGTTCATGAAAAACAGCGGAGCGGTGAATCATCCTGGCGATCCGATTCTGCTGCCTCGGCATTTACGGAGCGACGCAGTCGATTACGAATGCGAACTGGCGGTCATCATCAGCAAGGAGTGCAAGAACGTCTCAAGAGCGGATGCTCTGAAATATGTCCTCGGCTACACCTGCGCGAACGACGTGAGCGCTCGCGACTGGCAGATCAAGCGTGGCGGCGGGCAGTGGTGCCGAGGCAAAACGTTCGCGACGTTCTGTCCGCTGGGGCCGTGTCTCGTCACTGCCGATGAGATTCCCGATCCAAACACGTTGAGCATCAAGACAATCCTCAACGGTCAGACAATGCAGGACTGGAACACGAACGACATGATCTTCGACGTGCCGACGCTGATCGAATTTCTCAGCGGCAGCATGTTGTTGTTGCCGGGTACGATAATTCTGACCGGCACGCCGCACGGTGTCGGCGGAGCACGCAAGCCACCGGTGTTCCTCAAACACGGCGACACCGTGACCATCGAAATCGAGAAGATCGGTTCGCTGTCCAACCCCGTGCAGGACGAAGCCTGATGGTCGATCATGGTCGAGTCGCTACGCTGATGCCCGTCTGGATTTCAAAGTGCGCTTCCGAAGCCCATCCCACCGATCGAAAACATGCCTGCCTCTCGGCATCTGAAGGCTCTCGAATTTCGCCGGCTTGATCTGTTCGCGGGCATCAAGTCTTTCTCGGAGCTTGAACGCCGAATCCAGGCATTGCGCGACGAAAAGCCAAAGGGCGATGCCTTTGAGGTCTTCGCGGAAGCTGATCTCGCGACGCAACGTGTCGGAATGGGACGACGAATTGGTCATGCGGTCCACGGAGTTGGAAATCTCGGTCAGCACCAAGCCGGAGCAGGTTCGAGAATTTCTGGCTCACTCGTTCGACGGCGTGAAGATCATTTTCTCGACCTATCAATCGGCGGATGTCGTCTCGCGCGGGATGCCTCGCAATTTGCGATTCGACATCGGCATCTTCGATGAAGCTCATAAGACCGCTGGCCGAGAGGGAGCCAAGTTCAGCTTCGCGCTCAAGGACGACAACCTGCCGATTCGCAAGCGGCTGCTCCTGACGGCGACGCCTCGGCATTACGACTTGAAGCGGCACGATGCCGAGGGAGAGCCGGTCGAAGTCTACTCGATGATTCGGACGGAGATTTACGGTTCCGTCGTCCACACGCTGTCGTTCGCCGAGGCCGCGAAGCAGAAGATCATTTGCAACTACAAGGTGGTGATCTCGGTCGTCACGTCCGCCATGCTCCCCTCTGTTGTGGCCGGTCTCCCGACCGTGCCACCCCGTTTGACCGAAGGTCTCCCCGATCCAGCAACCGGCATCGGAGCCAGAAAGAATCCAGCCGCTCGAAAGAGGAGACCTTCGGTCGATGACCAGTGGCTCGGTCGGGAGACCGGC
>SYJG01000177.1 GCA_005798445.1 Planctomyces sp. | reverse complement strand
CGAGCCCGTTCGGCGTCGCTTCGACTTCAAAATTCTTGTTTAATTCGACATGGTCGCTCGGATGGTCTTTGTGGTTCGGGAGGGCGAGGCTCCCGCCGAGCCGCTTCTGGGGATCGACGTCCACCGCTGAACCGGCTCGGCGGGAGCCTCGCCCTCCCGTTTCGGTTCGCCGAACACCGATCGTCCGCCCAAACTCCAGCTTCGCTTTGAACCGGCTTGCCTTCTCGTGATACGAATGTCGCACCGACAGATTCAGCGCGGCTCCGGAATCCTGATAGACCGTCGGCGTCAACACGCACCACGGAGTGACATCGCCCGGCTTCAGCATCTGCTCCGCAGGCGGCGCGAGTTCCGCTCGGATGCCGTCTCGCCCGATCGCGTAGTGCGCGTACCACGGCGAGCGATAATGATCGGCGAACAAGTGCAAGTAGACCGGCCGGTCGTAGCCTTCCCCCATCGTGACTCGCACCAAAGTCTGCGGCCCGAACGGCAGATGATCCGGCACCAGCTTGTCATCGCTGGTGAGCAGCAGGCAGTCCACATGCCGCACATAGCCGACGCAGTTTTTTTGCTCGTGCTTCGTCAACGCGAGCGTCACCTCGCCGGCAGACAGGTCCGCCTCAAACGACTGCCATGTGTATTCCCAATCGGCGACACCGGGCAGAACTTCGAGATCAAACGTCTTCGCCGCGAGTTGTTTTTCATTCGCGGAAACCGCCAACTGAAACGGCCCGCGCCACGCTCCGACCTGCATGTATCGCACCCACACACGATACCGAGCGGCGTCGCTGACTCGCACCGCTTTCTTCGCGACCGCATCACCCGCCCCATCCGCACCCCACAAGGTCTTCGTCCGCGAGGCTCGTCCGGTCTGATCGTTGCTTGTTGCTGCCCAGCCGCTTGACGATGGCTGCATCGTCTCGGCCTCCACGAAGACCGTTTCGGCACGGGCGGCTGTCAGGAAGGGGAGAAGTCCAACGAAGACAAGCAGGCGACGAATTTGGAAAAACACCTGAGCTGGCTCGATCCGCATTCGTCGTCTCCCTGCATTCGTTGGACTCGTTGTTCCGCGACTCTGCTGCCGACGCGAGCGACGGAAGGCCGCTCCGCTTGGGAACGGGAGCGCAATAATTTCCGGAACGCAACAAGATAACAGCACGACGCGCAAGCGAGTGGTCGTAGCCGGAACCACTCGCTTGCGCGTCGTGCTAACAACACTTCGGGAAGTGATTGCGCTCCCGTGCCTCATCCAAGGATGGCCGAGATCGGTTCGCCGTCGCAGATTTTGAAGGGGCGGCTTTCGAGGTCGTGAATCTCACGCGCGGGGTCGAGGCCGCAGGCTTGGCAGATCGTGGCCAGGTAGTCGCCGGGAGTGACGGCGTTGTCTTTGACGTAGGCGGCTTGATTGTCGCTGGCTCCGTAGATCGAGCCACCCTGAATGCCGCCGCCGGCAAGGACCGCGGAGTAGCAGAAGGGCCAGTGATCGCGGCCGTTGTTGCCGTTGATCTTCGGAGTACGACCAAATTCCCCGGCGCAGGCAACGAGCGTCTCGTCCAACAGACCGCGCTGCGAGAGATCTTCCAACAACGCAGAGAACGCCTGATCGAATGCTGGCAGACAGTAGTTAGCCTTCAGCATTCCGTAACCGGTTCGACCATGCTCCAGGTCGTTGAGTCCGCCGTGAGCGTCCCAGACGTTGTAGACCTTCGCGGCCGGCGTGATGAACATCCAATTGACGGTCACCAATCGCACGCCCGCTTCGACCAGTCGCCGCGCGGTGAGAAAACTCTCACCGTACTCATTGCGACCGTAACGATTGCGCGTGCCGGGCGATTCCAGTTCGAGATTCAGCGCGTCTTTCACGGTCGGCGAATGGAGCATTCGGTACGCGGTCTCGTAAGCGCTGTCGAACGCCTTGGTTCCAGAGGACTGCTGCACGGCTCGGTCTTCGGCGTCGAGCAGATCGCGCAGCCCGCGCCGCGCTTGCAGCCGAGCGATCGAAATCTCATCCGGCAAGGTCAAGGGAATTGTCGGCGGATCGGTACGCGGTCCGACTTGCACATGGTTGAAGACCTGTCCCAGCTCAATCGGATCGTGCATCGATCCGAGAAACCCGGCATGAGTCCCCGCATAAAACAAACCGTCATGCGCGACGGCGCGAGGAATCGAAAAGCTGGCAGGGACCAGCGATTGTTCGCCCAGGTACGAGAACATCGAACCGATCGACGGGAAGTCGTTGCGCGTCCGAGCGTTCGCGGGGAAAATTCGCGGCGGCGTCATGACTCGACCGGTCAGCGTGTGATACACGGACGTCTGATGATCGGTCGTGTGGTGAGTCAGCGAGCGGATGATCGACAGCTTGTCAGCTTGCCGCGCCACCTGCGGCAACTGGTCTCCGAGCAGCATCCCCGGAACGGGAGTTTGAATCGGCAGAAACGGACTGCGGATGCCATCGGGAGCATCCGGCTTTACGTCCCACATGTCCTGCTGAGGTTGACCTCCCCACGCGAAGAGGAAAATGGAGGACTTGGCCGAGCGCTTCGCCGCCGCCGCTTTGGACTGTTCCGCCGCCATCAACTGAGGCAACGTCAGCGCACCGCAGGCCGCCGATCCCAATCGCAGCATCGCATCACGGCGGTGAAGCATCCGAAACTCTCCTGAGAACATTGAGCATTACGAACTGAGAAGACGAAAAGCGGTCACGACGTCACCCGCAGTCTATCACTCGTTTCGAGTTTTCAAAACATGCGTCCGCCGCGACTGCCCCGGGCCTTCGACTCAATCTCGGCGAATGGCAATCGCTTCGATCTCGTCCAGAAATTTCGCCACTTCCCCGCAGTCGTTGCTTGTCATGGATGCCGAGAGACTCTGGAAGTTTTTTCTGGCACTGAAACGGCTATGTTAAGTGCGACGATGTCTGACTCTGTCACCGATTCACGGCGACATAACCAACGACAAATGGCATTTTTGAGAGAATAACATGGCTCAACGGATTGTGCTGATGATCGCGACCTGGTTGATGACCGCGGCGGCATTGGGGGCGGAACCCGAATTGCAGTTGACGACCTTTCGAGCGGACGTGACTCCGTCGATCGGTGACGGGCCGTGTGTCGGGTTCATGCCGAAGATCGCGAGCGTCGAGCATCCGCTCGAACTTCGCGGCATCGTGCTGCGATCGAACGAGCAAACGTTTGTCATCGCCGCGCTCGATTATCAGGGGCTGTGCAATTCGAGCGACGATGAGTTCCGACGACGAATGGCGGAAGCGGCGGGGACAACACCCGGTCGCGTCGCATTGCAGTCACTGCATCAGCACACGGCTCCGGTGCTCGATGCCGATGCCGTGCGCTTGCTGCACGGCGACGATAGCGAGCCTTTGCGGCAGCATCTGGCATTCACGAATCAGATGGCCGAACGGGCGGCGAAAGCCATTCGCGAGGCATTGCCGGAAATGAAGCCGGTCACGCGCATCGTCGGCTCGCGAGCGAAGGCCGAGCGACTCGCGTCCAACCGCCGAATCCCTCAGCCGGACGGCAGCCTGCTGGTGCGCGGCAGTGCGACGCGCGATCCGAAATTGCAGGAGGCTCCGGAAGGCTTGATCGACCCGTGGTTGCGGACGGTCACGTTCTTCGAGGCCGAGCGGCCGATCGCTCAACTGCATTACTACGCGACGCACCCGATGAGCTTTTACGGCGACGCCCGCATCTCGTGGGATGTTCCCGGCAGCGCTCGGCAGCGATTGGAGCAAGAGACCGGCGTCTTCCAGATTTATTTCAACGGTTGCGGCGGCAACATCGGGATGGGGAAGTACAACGACGCGACTCGCGCCGCTCGCGAGCAACTGACCGATCGAATGTTCGACGCGATGCGCCGTTCCACGCGAGTCGCCACCGGCGGTGCCGTGAGTGAAACCGAGAAGCTCGACACGTCCGTCGCTGTGCAGTCGCTCAAGCCAGCCGAGATCGCGTGGGATCAAGCCGACCTGCGATTTACCGTCCGTGACGATGGTCCCTTCGCGGCCGCCGCTCTGCGCGAGCAACTGCAACCCGGACGTCCCTTCAACGACCGTTTGAAGGCCGCGATGTTTTCGGCTTGGGCGAATCGCTTGAACGCCGGACATCGTGTGATTGTCTCGCGACTGAAGCTCGGCACGCTGCATCTGGTGCATCTGCCGGGTGAGCCGTTCGTCGAGTTTCAGCTCCTCGCTCAACGTTCCGCCGCCACCGACTCGTTCGTTTGCGTGGCTGGCTACGGTGAGTGCGGCGTCTGGTACTTCGGCCCCGATTCGATCTTTCGCGACCGAGGGGGCTACGAACAAACCTGGTCGTTTACCCAACCGTGCCAGATGGCAGTCGAGACGGTTTTGAATCAATTGGTTTCACCACAACGACCTGCTGGCTCTGGCTTCTGAGCACCGCTATTCAATCAGACGAACCGCGACAGATATTTTCATTTCACCGCCGGCTGAGTAACCGCACTCTCGTACTTGCGTCCGACGTAATACATGTGAGCGGCGAACTCATCGACGGTGACAGTGAGTGAGCCGTCCGGCTGGACCGTACCGATGCTCTTGCCGGAGTGCAGATCACGAACTGGTGTGCCGGGCGCGGCGGACGAGTGAATCGTCACGCTCGTGCCGCGCGGGGCTCCCTGATAGTTCGAGACCAGTACCGCTTGTTCGCCGTTCAGGCCCATGCCGCAGACCTTGAGCTTGTCGTGGCTGCACTTGAGGTTCGTCAGCGGGGTGCCGTCCATGAAGAGGTCTTCGATGGGGGCGACGATGTTGATTGCCTCGGCGTGCGACTTGAAATGGGCCGCGTCGAAGTGGCCGTACCAGTAATAGGTGATGCCGCGCGAGCCATTGGCGAACGCTTCCAGGATCATGTCGCGAGTTCGCACTGGGTCGTATTCGCCGTAACAGCCGGTGCTCAGCCAGGGGATGATGTCGTTCGTTTTCATGTGGGCACGGTTGGCGGAGATGCTCTCGGCGACGGCTTGTGCGTTGCCGGCGACGTACAGGCTGGGCATCGCCATTTGCAGCAGGTCGGGATAGGTGTTGTCGAACGCGAAGAGGCCGTCATTGAGCGGCGTGATCGGTTCGGTGCGGTAGCTGCCGTAGACGATCGGCCGTTTGATCCCCGCGTCGGCCAGTGACTTTTCGATGGCGGCTTTCATGTCGAGATGAATCTCGCGGCCCATCGCGGCGTTGTAGGCGTCCCAGTCTTTGAACTTCCCGGACTGGAAGCGTTCGCGACACCGTTTGCAGTAAAGGGCATTCGTGGCTCCGCGCCAGTACGCCTCAATGTCGTAGAAGATCAGGTCGGGCTGAATCCAGACGGCGGCCTGAGCGAAGCTGGCGTGCTCCTTCTTGTAGAACTGTCCGCGATAGGCCGGGCAGATGTCCTCGAACTTGCCGCCATCGTAAATCGACAGAGTCT
>SYJG01000176.1 GCA_005798445.1 Planctomyces sp. | reverse complement strand
TTTGGCGAGCGGCAGGACGTCAGCCCTCCGAGTCATTCCTTCTGTTTTGACTCGGAGGGCTGACGCCCTGCCGCTCGCCGAATCACTCATGACACTCCGCGCGAGGCATCAATCAATTCCCGAATCGGCTGCCCTTCGTCCAGCAGGTGCTGCGGGCGGCCCTGAGGATCGGTCAGCGCCGTGCGGTGAGGGTCGATGCCGAGATTGTGGTAGATGGTAGCGAAGACCTCTTTGTAGTGGACCGGCCGAGCAATCGCCGTGCTGGCGGTGCGGTCGGTTTCGCCGAGTGCGACTCCGCCGCGCAGGCCGCCGCCGGCGAGGATCGCGGGGCCGACTTGTGGCCAGTGATGCCGGCCGCCGCTCTTGGGATCAACGCGCGGCGTGCGGCCGAACTCGCCCCAGGCGACGATCGTCACGTCGTTCAAGCGGCCGCGTCCTTCGAGGTCGGTGATCAGCGTCGCCAGGCCGTGATCGACGATCGGCAACGTGTGCCGCATGCGCGGGAAGTTGTCCGAATGTGTGTCGAAGTCGCTGATCGACAGGCTGACGCAGCGGACTCCCGCGTCGATCAGCCGCCGTGCGAGCAGAAATTTTTGTGTGGCCGGGGCCGCGTCCGACGTGTAGTTCGGCTGACCTGAAGTCATTTGCAGCTTGTAGCGTTCCAACACGCGTGGGTCTTCCTTGGAAAAATCGAGCGCATCGGCGAAGCGGCCGGAAGTGAGGATGCCGACCGCTTGCTGCGTGAAGCGATCCATCGCGGTCATCATGCCGGCGGCATCGACTTCGCGACGGAACGAATCGAATTGAGCCAGCAGCGTCGTCCGGTCGCTCAGCCGATCCACGTCGATCGCACCATCGAGTTTCAAACTGACTGAGTGATTAGCGCCCAAGCGAGCCAGTTCGTTCTTCATGCCCGGTTCGAGTTCTCGGGCGAACATCTGTGAGATGTCCGGTCGAAACGGTTGATACGCTGGGCCGAGAAATCCCGGCCGAGCACTGTTCCGCACCAACGCTCGGCCTTGCATCAGATCGACGAACGACGGAGCGGCATCGCTGGTCGAGCCGTGCAGCTTTGAGATCACCGAACCCAACGCCGGGCGGCCGCCGAGCGATTGCAATTCCTTGGCGACGAATCCCGACTGACATTGAAACGCATCGTGAGCTCCCCCCGATCCGACCAGCGACCGCACGAACGCGACTCGATCCGCAATGCTCGCCAACTTCGGTAGCAGTTCACAGATTTGAATGCCGGGAACCGTTGTCGCGATCGGATTGAACTCGCCTCGAATCTCAATCGGAGCCTGCGGCTTCATGTCAATCATGTCGAGCTGCGGCGGCCCACCGTCGAGATGCACGAACACAACCGCCTTCGATGCCCCCCGCTCTCCTGCCGCCTCTTCCGCCCGCAACCACTGCGCGAGCGACGCCACCGCTCCACCAAAAGCTCCGGCTCGCAAAAAACCACGCCGGTTCAGCCCATCGTCCGAAGCAATGATCGTTCGCGAGTCGAATCCCATGAGCGCCTCCCCACCAAATCAACATCGGCCAATGCGAAGCACACTCTACCGTCGATTTCCAGTTCTTCATTCAGGAAATGTGCCGCTTCCATTGCCGGCGGAAACTTCTCAGCGTGCCGGAACGAGGCGTGCTCCCGCGTACGCCGCAGGTAACATCACGGGAAGGCTCGCGATCCAAAACCAAAGGGGGGGCGGAAGCATGAGATTGTTCGCGATGCCAGCCAGCGTCAGCAATGCGCCGAGGACAACGCCGTGTCGAATCGTCGCCCGGGCCGCAAGCCGCGCAGCGGTCCAGCCGCCAGCCATGCCGCCGAGAATCCAACCGGTTAGCACGACGAGGAATGCCCCAACAGGCGCGGTTTTGAGAAGGTCGCGAAGCGTTTCGCGGTCCGTGACTCCTTCGGCGGCCTTCGCCAGTTCGGGATAGAGAACAAGACCGTTGATGGTTTCGATCACCATCATGACGACGCTCGCGGCAACGAATCCGACAAAGACGGCGGCAATACTTCTGAGAGCGGATCGCATCAAACCTCCTCGTGTTGGCGTGTTACAGGGGATTCGGACGGGTGGCACGCCCTGACCATCGGGAAGAGCGTGGCGGGTTGCCAGCATAGCCTGAATCAATAGCCGAGTCACATTCAGAATGACTTGCCGGAAGCCCTTGCCGATGGACTGGGGGGTTCACACGGCGATTAGACTTGCCACAGGATCTGCTCGAAGTCAGGCGGGGGAACGGTCAGTTCAAGCGTCGTCTCGCGCGGGGCGAGGTCGTAGCTTTGCCCGTTCGCAAACAGTTCGACGAAGAACTTGAGCACGCTGCCCGACTGGACGTCGAGTGCAGACAGCATGACGCCGAGTTCAAAGACTTGGCCAATCGCGGCCTCGCCCGCGGACGTTCCAACGTTATCCAACGTGACGGATAGCGTGGTTTCACCGAAACCGATGACGGCGAGTTCCAACCCTTCTGGTTCGACGAAACGGATTCGCAGCTCATCAATGCCCGTGCGTTCAAAGTCATCGCGAGCGCGGCTTGCCGTATCGACTCGCACCAGCAGTCGAGTCTGATCGAAACCCAGATGAATTCGACGGACCAAGCCTTCGGTGACTTGAGCCATCGTGCCCCGCTCGCTGCCGGATTCGAAGATGCCGGCGCTGATCCACTCGAAGTAGGTCGCTCGGCCATCGACCTTTACGGGCAAGAATCCGGTCGGCAGCGTGTGCAGTCGGCGATGACCGTTGCGTTTGATCGGCTCATTCAGATTCGCAGGGGCCGGCTCGCCCAGCAGCGCGTAGATGTTCTGCAAATGCGTGCGGAAGAGTCGGTCAAAGAGTTTGTCTTGAGCCGAACCAAACTCTGGGCCATACCACCAGAACCAATCACTTCCTTCGGCGATGAAGAGTTCCTGCCAGGCTTGGGCGATTCGGATGGGCGAGGCTCCCGCCGAGCCGGTTTGAGAATTGGCGTCGTTCGAAACACGCGGCTCGGCGGGAGCCTCGCCCTCCCGAATGGTGGCGTCCCGAATGGTGGCGTCCCGAACGGTGGCGAGTTTCAGCCGCTCACGAGCGTCGTGCAGCAAGTCCCAAGCGGTGCGATCTTCGTGGTGGCCGATCCAAATCGCGAAATTGTGCGAGATCCAACTGCCGGCAAACAGACGGTCAATGCGGTCGGACGCGGGATGTTCCCGAAGATGCTCGCCAATGCAAACGGGATTGATCGCGCCGCGTTGCGCGGCCTCCTGGTACAGCGTGCGGAGAAACGTGACGCCTCCGTCGTGGTAGTACTCCCAGCAGTTCTCGCCGTCGAGGATGATCGGAACGAGTGTCGGCCGGCCACCGTTGAGTGGCTCGGTCGCTCGGCCGATCTCTTCGACGCGACCAAGCAGATCCATCGCGGCCAAGACGTAATCGGCTCGCTGATAATGAAAGCCGATCAAGTCGGAAAGGCCGTGATCGCGGAAAATCATTTGCAATTGCTGGTCGCCATCGGCCACGAGCCACGGGCGATACAGCAACTCCGGGTGACGCAAATGGCCGTGCGGATCGCGGCTGACTCGGCCACCGGTCGAGGCCATCAAGATTTCTTCATCGGTCGCGATCCATTCGATGCCGACGTCGGCGATCGCTCCGATGATCTCTTGCGCGACCGAGCCTTCGGACGGCCACATCCCGCGCGGCTTCTCGCCGAAAAGTTGTTCGTGAAACGCGACGGCGCGACGGAGATGTTCGATGACGTCGTCGCGATAGCTATCGAGATGCCGAGGCAGTTCGCAGCCGGGCATTGCCTGCCGAGCCAAGCGTTTGTCCCACAGCAGCGGCAGTATCGGGTGATAAAACGGAGTGGTCGTCAGTTCGACTTGTCCACCTTCGGCCAGTTGCCGGTGCAGCGGGATGATCTGCCGCAGCACAGCCAGTTGCTTGTCGAGCAGCCAGGCTTTGTCGGCCTCGGAGTAGGACTGCCCTTTATGTTTGAAGTCCCGTAGCTCGGGATCGACCTCGAACAGGATCGGGTGCATCCAGGCGAGGTTGCTCCAGACTTGCAGGTCGCGCAGGTCGCGAACGGTGAACCTCGGCAGAGCCGACTCCGCCGAGTCGGTTCCGATGCGTCGCTTCAGGAACAGCTCGTGATACCGCGGCGACGGCCGAATCATGCTGTCGCCGTTGGCCATGAAAAAATGATCGAGCAAATACAGCGCGTCAGCCTTCGACAGTCCATCGGCTGGCATCCGCGAGACATCCAAGTGCCGATCACTGCCGTTGCCATCCGTGTACTTCAGCAACTGCACCAGCAAACTGGGGACGAGATTGATCGTGCAGCGAAACTCCGGAACTTCCTGAATGTGCCGAGCCATGCCCCAGTAATCTTTGGTCCCATGTAACCGCACCCACGGGAACTCGTTCTCGCCCGTGAGGTCGTTCGGATAATACGGCTGATGCTGATGCCAAAAGAACGCCAAAGAAACCGGCTGCATGAATGCTCCGTCTGCAAAGCGATCGTGTCACTGCGGGAGCGAAATCATAGCGCGGCCAAGCCGCCAAAGTAACCCGTAGCGTCGGGGAGGACACTCCAAACGACGTGTCATGGAAGTGAGATTCGGCTTCCGCATACGATGCCTCGCAATTCCGAAGCGTAAGACAATTCGACGAAGGGCGCGTAGCACTCGTCGGTCTTGCGCGGGAGCGACCAAGAACACATCGCATGATCGCGACACTCCGCGACGAAAGTTCCTGTACGCAGTTGGCCGAAGCCATCCGCCTCGCATGCGTGTTGGAAGCCTCGGCCGCGAAGCCAGGCAACGTGCATCCGCGGGCGTCATTTACTGATCTGACGTTTGATGATTTCGTGCGTTCGGCCGATGCCGCTTCACCGGCTCTGGCTCACGCGGCACAATTGGGTGTCGGCCAAGCCGTCTTCCAAGCCGTAGAGGCGACGCGTGCGGTGATCACGTCGAACACAAATCTTGGGATCGTGTTGTTGATCGCGCCGTTGGCCGCAGTCCCGTTGAATCGGCCTCTGCGCGAGGGTATCGGGAACGTGCTCGACCGTTTGACTCGAGACGATGCGGCGTGGGTCTATCGCGCGATTCGGTTGGCTCAGCCGGGAGGTCTCGGCACGGCTGACGACCAAGACATTGCCAACGATCCCACGGAATCGTTGCTGGAGGTGATGAAGTTGGCAGCCAACCGTGACGCCGTCGCGGCGCAGTACGCGAACCGTTTCGCTTGGGTCTTGGACGAAGGTCTGTCTTTCTTGGCTGCGGTGGGCCAGGACTTCGGACGACATTGGGAAGCAGCAATCATCGAACTGCACCTGCGAATGTTGGCCGAACATCCCGACACACTGATTGCTCGCAAGTGCGGCGAGTCGGTCGCGGCGGAAGCCTCGCGGCGTGCTCGCCGATGTTTGCCAGAACTGGTTGGGCTGCCGCTCGAATCGGACGAGCGAACTCGCCGGATCGCCGAATTCGACCAGTGGTTGCGAGCCGATGGACACCGCCGCAATCCAGGCACAACCGCCGATCTCGTCGCCGCGTGCCTCTTCGCCGCGATTCGAGAGCAGGCGATCGAAGTCCAAACGCCTTAAACGCATCGGGGGCCACTCAATGTTGGTTGACACGCCTCAGCAGGAACAGCCCGGCGATCGTTACCAGAATATTGGCAAACCAAATGGCCCAAACAGGATTGGCTGTTCCCGTGCTCGAAAGATTCTTGGCCAGCAACACCAGCGGGTAATAGCCTAGCAGGATCGGCAGAAAGCAGATCATGAAGTTCGTCAGAAACTGTCTCTTGGCCTGCAGCACGGCGTACGGACTGCCCACCAGTACAAAAAAGAAGCAACTGCACGCCATTGCGAATCGAAATTGAACCTCGGTTTTTTGGTCGTTGTAGAGCCTGCGATTGCGACTCAGTCGTTTATCCATCTGCGTGAGCGAACCGTTTTGGAGCACTTTGAAATCTCCAGTGGCGAGCGCGAATGCGGCTTCGATCTCGCGTCGGCACTGCAAATCCTGGTGTTGAGCGTCGAGTGAATCGAGTTCGTTGCGCAGCTCACGGACATTGATATGACGGGCTTTCGGAGCTTTTTTTCCAATCTGTAACGGAAAGAGATGCTCGAACTCCTCAGCCCAACTTCGGCCTTGCCCCGGTACGTCGAGTTGCACACGCGAGAACCTCACCAAGACCTGCTGTTCCTCCAGATCGAACCGAGTAAGTTCCGCCTCCTGGGCCTGTGCCGTCAGTCGGTGCATTCCCTTGGATGCGAATCGAAAGGTCGGTCGAATTAGTTTGCCATCGGGACCGACGTCGCGAACCGAAATGGAGTATCCATCGATCTCGATTTGATTCTGAGACCTCAACATGTCGAGCACGATGTCCTTCATGCCTGCGGCGACGATGTGTTGGATTTTCGATTCGGCCCAAGGGATGACTTGGTCGGTCAACAGCAACGAGCCGACACTCATCACCGCCCCCAGAAATAATGACGGAGCCAACAGCGACATGACGCTGATCCCCGCTGCTTTGGCGGCTGTAATCTCCTGATCTCCCGCCATCCGGCCATAGACCACGCACACACTCAACAGCAACGTTGCTGGAATCGTGTACGGCACGAGGCTGGGAATCAGATACGGCAGCACTTGCAAGACTTGCAGCGGCCCCAGCCCGCGCTCGGTGATTTGCTGAAACACCCCCAAGAAGCCCAGCAGCACCGTCAAGACGCTGAGTACAAACACGAACACGCGCAGCAACTCACCCAGAATGTAGCGCTGTAACAACCGCATCGAAGTCTCCGTCCTCCCGCGCGGCCGTATAGGTCAGCCGCCGCGAAACGGTCAAGGCGTGTTGGTGGCAGCGGAGACAAAGGTGTCTGATTCACCTTTGAAGGGATCGGCGACAACGGAACCTCGACCTGATTGCGTCGTCCAACGTTGACCGCTGCTGGAGCGTGATCGCTTGGCTTGTTAGCCTTTACGGCGTTGAGTTTCCTCTCATTCCCGTCCCAGGAGACATGTCATGGTCGCGACTGCTGAAGCCAAGTTTTCCGCCCCGAAAATTCGTCAAACCAACATGCTGATCAACGGCAAGTGGGTCGAGTCCCGCAGCGGCAAGCGATTCCAGACGATCAACCCGGTCAATGAAACGGTGATCGCCGAAGTGGCCGAGGGGGATCCCGCCGACGTCGATGCCGCCGTGAAAGCCGCGCGAGCCGCATTTGAAACCGGGCCGTGGTCAAAGATGGATGCTCGCGACCGAGGCCGCTTGATGAACAAGCTGGCCGACTTGATTGAGGCGAATCTCGATGAGTTGGCCGCGCTCGAATCGCTCGACAACGGCAAGCCGATTAGCGACGCGCGCGCCGCCGACTTGCCGCTGTCGATCGACTGTATCCGCTACTACGCCGGCTGGGCCGATAAGCTCACGGGGGACACGATTCCGATTCGCGGCAACTATTTCTGCTACACGCGCCGCGAGCCGGTCGGCGTCGTCGGGCAAATCATCCCCTGGAATTTCCCATTGCTGATGGCCGCTTGGAAGTGGGGACCAGCTCTGGCCGCCGGCTGCACGATCATCATGAAACCGGCCGAGCAAACGCCGCTCACCTGCTTGCGACTCGCCGAACTGGCTCAAGAGGCGGGCATCCCCGATGGCGTCATCAACGTCATCCCCGGTTTCGGAGCGACCGGAGCCGCGATGGTGAAGCATCCGGGGATCGACAAGATCGCCTTCACTGGCCACTACGAGACCGCTCAGAAAATCATGGTCGATGCCGCCAGCACGCTGAAGCGGCTGACGTTTGAGCTGGGAGGCAAAAGCCCCAACGTCGTCTTCGCCGACGCCGATCTCGACGCGGCGGTCGCCGGGGCCGAGTTCGGTTTGTTCTTCAATCAAAACCAATACTACTGCGCCGGCTCGCGTCTGTTCGTCGAGCAATCAGTGCACGACAAGTTCGTCGACAAGATGCTGACCAGCGCGAAGGCCAGACGGCTCGGCGACCCATTCGATCCGAACACGACACAAGGTCCGCAGGTCGATTCGGACCAGTTCAACAAGATCATGTCGTACATCGATAAGGGCAAATCAGAAGGGGCGAAGTGCCTGACCGGCGGCAACCGATTCGGCAACAAGGGCTATTTCATTGAACCGACCATCTTCACTGGCGTGACCGACGAGATGGCCATCGCGAAGGACGAGATCTTCGGCCCAGTGATGAGCATCCTGCCGTTCCAAGGGATGGACGAGATCATCACGCGCGCGAACAGCACGCACTACGGTCTGGCCGCCGCAGTCTGGACGAAAGACGTTCAGAAAGCACACCGCTTTGCCGCCAGCGTCCGTGCCGGCACCGTGTGGGTGAACTGCTACGATGTCTTCGACGCTGCCGCCCCATTCGGCGGCTTCAAGATGAGTGGCATCGGCCGTGAACTCGGAGCCGCCGCGCTGGCAAACTACACCGAGTCGAAAACTGTGACGGTGAACTTGGGGTAAAAAAGTCGAGAATCGCTGCAACAACTTGGGCAGCGAACATTCGTTCGATGGCGCGGCTTTTCAAGATCGAGCCGTTGAGCCTAACACGAACTTCTTATGTTTCGATGAAGGCAGCAAGAAACCTTTTCGAAACATTGGCACGGGAGGCAGAGCGATGGGGACGCGGAAGGAGCAGCGGCGGCAGGCGAAACAGAAGGAACGGCAAAAGAAGATCGCTACGAAGACTCTGGCCGAGCGTGTGCCGGAGAAATTGCTCGTCGCACTCGAAGACGTCGATGAGTTGATGTTTCGTCGCAAGTTTGTGACGGCGAGTCAAATACTCAGCGAGCTTGCGGAACGCTGGCCGAATCGGACGGAGATTCTCAATCGGCAAGTCAACGTGTATCGCGATCTTGAAGACGATGCCGGAGTGTTGCGAGCGGCCGAACGCTGGATGCGGTTGGCTCCGAATGATCCGGAAGTGGTGGCGCAGTGGTGCTGGACATTGGAAATGGCCTCGTTGCCAGGTTTGACGACGCTGGCCATTCGACGGTTTCTGGAGCGTTGGCCGTTTCACGAAAAGAGCGCCGGCCTGCGCGGGATCATGGAGTCCTGCGAGGAACAGGCCCTCAAAAACATTCGCTCGTTCGGCGGTGAGCCCAACGACGCCGGTTGGGAGTTGCTGGAAGCTCACGAGCGAGTCTTCCATGCGATGCAGCAGCATGACATGGCGAGCGTCATTGCGTTGGGTGAAACGGCGTTGAAAGAGCAGCGACCCATCTCCTCGATTCTCAACAACTTGGCCGAGGCGTATTTTCATTCAGCCCGCTGGCTTGATGCGTTGCGGGTCTCGCAGCGATCGGTGGAACTCGATCCAAACAATCTCTTCTCGCAATCGAACGTGGTCCGATTCGCGTTGCTTTTGGGACAGCGGGACGAAGCCAACGCGGTTGCCGATCGGATGCGCGATCAGCGGCCGGAGCGGTTCGACGTTTGGGGCCGGATGGTTTCGGCGTTCGTGATGTTGGAGCGAGACACGGAAGCGTTGGCGATCGCCGACGCGGCTCAACGGCTGATCGAACCGGAGCAGTGGGAGTGGCCGGAAGCGGCGGAATTGCATCATGGGATCGCGGTGGCACTGGCTCGGCAGGGAAAGACGGCCGATGCGGAAACTCATTGGCGGGCCGCGTTGAAGGTGCGGCCGGGGTTCCCCTTCGCGACCCAGAATCTCGACGACTTGCGGCGGCCGGTCGCCGAACAGAATGGGCCGTTTGTGTATTCTTTCGAGAATCTGATCCCTCGCAAAATGATCGATGCTCTTTCCAAGACATTGGAGAAGCTCGGCAGAAAACCGTCGGTCGAACGACAGCGTGAAGCGGCCCGCGAATTCAACCAGCAATGTCCGGGGGTTGTCGCCGCGATTCCGTTGCTGTTCCGCGTCGGGGACGACAAGGCTCGCGAAGTGGCAAGCGAGTTCGTCAGCCTGTTCAACTCGCCGGAACTCCGCGAGGCGTTGCGTGAGTTCGCGCAAAGTGATCGCGGGACGGATGCGCGGCGGCTCAAGGCCCTGCACAAACTGCGAGAACTAGGAGCCGAACTGCTCCCTCCCGTCCGCTTCTTCGTCAATGGGGGATGGAAGGAAATCAGGAATCTGGAAATCGAAATCACCGATGAGCCGAACGCTCCGCTGTCACCGACGGTTCGCCCAGTCATGGAGCGCGGTCGAGCCGCGTTGAATCGAGGGGACTTCCGCGCTGCCGAACAGGCGTTTCGACAGGCATTGAAGTTGGAACCCGAATTGGTGTCTGCTCACAACAATCTTGCGGCGGTCGTTTTGGCGCTGGATCGCGTCGACGAAGCGGAGCAGACCTTGCGGCATGTCCTGACGCTGGACGAGGACAATGCCATTGCACGCTCAAACCTCGCCCGCATGGCTCTGATGAACGACGACGAGGACGCGGCGATTGAGTGGCTCAAACCGCTGCGAACTTCACGGCGTTTTCACACCTCCGAATACGCCGCGATGACGGGAGTGGACTTTGAGCTGGCTCTTCGGAAAGGGGAGATCGCAGCCGCGCAGCAACTGTTGAAATCGCTCAAAGAGGTCTATCCCGACAGTCCGAACCTTCCCAAGTTTCAAAGAATGCTCCGGCTCAAGGAATTGGAATCCACCATGCACAAGCTGATGACGTCGGTCGAAGCAGAAGAAGACTAACTTCGAATTTGGAAGCGTGCTTGTGACGGAAGTTGGACGAGTCCTACAATCAACACCGAAATCAACCAGGATGGTCGACGGTGCCAGCATCCGGTGAGCAGAACGGCGAGCGGTTGGTTCCAAAGGACTCATGATGGACTTGCGCGGCGAGGGTTCCATTCTGCTGGTCTCGTGCTACGAGTTGGGACACCAGCCGATCGGTGTCGCGATGCCGTTGGGGTTCTTGCGTCGTTCGGGCTACACGCCGGTCGCGAATGACATTGCGGTCGAGAAGTTTGACTCCGAAATTGCGGCGCGGGCGCGGTTCGTTGGCATTTGCGTCCCAATGCACACGGCGATGCGGTTGGGCGTGCGGGTCATTGAGCGGTTGCGTGAGATCAATCCGAATTGCCACATCTGCTGCTACGGGCTGTATGCCGCGTTGAACTCCGATTATCTGCTGGCTCACGGCGCGGATTCGTGCATCGGTGGAGAATATGAAGGGCCGCTGGTCGCGCTGGTTGAGTCGCTGCAATCAGCGACCGACGCTCAAGTCGCGGGGGTGATCCGGCGACAGCAACCGGCGGGACCGAATCTCGTGCGGTTGTCATTTGCGATTCCCGAACGAGACGCGCTGCCGATTCTGAATAAGTACGCTCAGTTGGAACATGAAGGCCAGCGCCGCACGGCGGGTTACGTCGAAGCCAGCCGCGGTTGTTTGCATCTTTGCACGCACTGCCCGATTCCGCCGGTGTATGAGGGCCGGTTCTTCACGGTGCCGCCGGAAGTCGTGCTGGAGGACATTCGCCGACAGGTGAGCGCGGGAGCCACACACATCACATTCGGCGATCCCGACTTTTTGAACGGCCCCAAGCACTCAATGCGTGTGGTTCGTGCGATGCACGCCGAGTTTCCGACGCTGACTTTCGACTTCACCGCGAAAGTCGAGCATCTGCTGCATCGCGGTGATGACTTACCGGAATTCGCCGCCGCCGGCTGCTTGTTCATTATCTCGGCCGTGGAATCGCTCAGCGAAAAAGTGCTGCGGATTTTCGATAAACAGCACACGCGGGCCGACGTGGCTGCCGCGCTCGGTATCGTGCGTGACGCGGGCATCGCGCTGCGACCAACGTGGGTTGTGTTCACACCCTGGACGACGCGCGAAGATTACTGCGAAGTGTTGGATTTCATCGAAGCCAACGGCCTGATCGATCACGTTGACCCGGTGCAGTACGCGATCCGGCTGCTCATTCCGCCCGGCTCTTGGCTGGCCGAACATCCTGAGACTCGGCCACATCGCGGGCCGTTGGACGAAGCTGCCTTCAGCTACCGCTGGACGCATCCCGATCCGAGCATGGACGCGTTGCAAAAGTCCGTCGCACGGCTGGTGGAAGAAGCGACTCGCGCGGGCGAGGACACCGCGACGACGTTTTACCGCGTGTCGGATTTGGCCCACGAGCGACAACCTTCGGTCATCGTTCGCTCGTTACCACTGGATCGCCGCAAGGCTCCCAGACTCACCGAATCTTGGTTCTGCTGAGCCGAACCAACCGAGGGTCAGTTGGATCCTCTCAGCAACAGCACGACGAATATGTTTTAATGGATTTTCGATTGCCGATTTTTGATTTTCGATTGAACCGCAGTCGGCAGTTTCTCTCTCCCTTTCAATCGAAAATCAAAAATCATCAATCGAAAATTGGCAGGGTTTCTCATGAGTTCGGCATCCCAGTTGATTGAGTTATTGACGCTGCGGTCACAACCGGTGGCGATCAAGTTTCAGGACGCCGTACCGGCAGGAGTGCCGAGGATCGAGGCGGCCGCGCTGGCCAGTTGCACCTATTGGAAAGTCGCTGCGGAGGGACGCACCTTTTACACCGCCGCGTCAGACCATTACGGCTGTCCGATCGGCTCGCACACGCACGGGATCGACTTGCCCGAACAAACGGCGAAAGAGTTGAAGTGTCTGGTCGGGACAATGGTGCAACTCGAATACATCAACATGGCGGAAGTCCCCAACATCCCACGGCGCGGGGAAACGTTCGGCCTCGCCATTTATGCTCCGCTGGCTGCGGCTGCGTTCGCCCCCGACGTCGTGCTTGTGTCGGGCAACGCGAAGCAGATGATGTTGCTGGCTGAAGCGGCGCACGCGGCGGGGCTCGACGGTGATTCGTCGATGGTTGGCCGCCCCACTTGCGCGGCAATTCCTGCGGTGATGCAATCGGGACGCACCGCCACGAACCTGGGTTGCATTGGCAATCGCGTTTACACCGAGCTGCCGGACGACGAACTGTACTTCGCGATCGCCGGCCCGCAGCTTGAGCCGATCGTCGAAAAATTGGTCACCGTTGCGCACGCTAATTGCGAGTTGGAAAAGTTCCACCGTGGGCGTGTTGCATAATTTTCATCAAAAAGCCGTCGGAAGGAGAACGTGGTTGTGATTTACGGACTCATTGTTCTCGTGCTTCTGATTGCTGCCCCATGTGCGATCGCCGTCTGGATTGGAACGCGAGTCCGCTGGCCAGTGTTTGCCTTTTTTTGGCGTGGGCCACGACTCCGTTGACGAGTTGGATCGCAGTCCAGATTCTGATGCCAGTCCTTCGGGCGACAATTCCACCCAACAACGATGGCACTGGAGTGATCATGATTCCTTTTTTGGGCATCGGAACAGGGCTCGTCACTGGAATTGTCGCAGCGGTCATGGTTGGCAGACGACGGAATTCCAAAAGCACAACTTCACCCAAACCGAGCGGAAATATCGAAGCCGACAGCTTGCAAACTGTGACGTCAACAACCGAGCCGAAGTGAAACGACCTATCGGGATGCAATTCGACACCTGGAATTCATTCGTGTCAGTAAACTTCATTTTAGGAGACCAAACCATGTCCATTGATCATTGGCTCGCCGCTCTGGCGTGTTCGCTGCTGCTATCGTCCACGGCCAGCGCCCAGGTGCTTAGCGGCGTGATGACCGTGACCGGGGCCGAGATGCACTGATGAGCGGGTGTGGCGCGAGAAGCCACAGCACGTCTGTATGACGTGGACGCGGAAACGATTGCTTTCAAACGATTCAACAAGACCGGCAAATACGACATCGGAACCGTGACGTTTCGAGCCAAGCCTGGAAAACTAATCGACCTCGACAAGCTGCACGAGAGCGTTTGGGCCACTCGGCTTTCGGGGGGGACAAGCAGCGGATTGGTGAGCCTCGAAGTGACCGTGGTGGGAATGATCGTGGTCGGTGACAAGGAGACGACTCTCAAAGTCACGGGGGCGGAGCCGGAATTCGTGCTGGCACAAAATCCGGAGGCCGAGTTCAACGCTGCTTTCGACGATTTGAAAGCCGCCTTGGGACGGGGCGAAAAGGTCACCAAGGTCAGCGGGCGACTCGACGGTTGGTCCGGCAGGTGGCCCGAAATGTTGAAGAAGCTCCCCGCCAAACCACGGCGGCTTCTGGTGACTCGTTTTGAAATGACAAAGAACGCAGAAAAACCATGAAACCAATCAACGAACAGAAACGCACGACTGGGACTCGAGCCGTCAGCGCATTTGGCGCGTTGTTCGGCACGGCGGCGATCGTCCCCAACTGAACTGCCGCAGCGATTCTTTCCTTGCTCGGGCTAGCAGGGAGTTCAGCAGCAGCCGTCGCCAGTTGGTTGTCGCCAGTTTTCATCGGGCTGACGGCGGTGTTGTTGGGTCGTGCCCATTATGTGTTGTATGTACTCAAACGCGGCAGCCGCGTGTCGACCGTCATCACCTGGCTGACAACCGTTTTGGTCATCGGCTTTTGGACCTGGCAATGGTTGAAGTCGGAGACGGTCAACGGTTCCTGAAGCTTCGCCATACTCTTGGTCGTTTCGATGCGACTTCCAGGACAGCAGCGTGAAGACGCCGTCGGAGTTCGTGACTCGGGAGACAGTCCGTCGCCGCCGTCGATCGAGGGGCCGGTTCAGATCGTTCCGCGCGGGTTGCGGTCGTTTGCAGAGGATGACGCCGACTTCTTTTTAGAACATCAGCTTGCTTCTGTTATCCATGTTCCCGGTCGAAAGCGGATGGAAGGCTCTTCCCGAAGCTTTGGGGGGACAGCGGACGCAGCTCGTTGGTGACGATCACGGGCCGTAGATTCGGCACTTGGGGAGTGCGATGAGCAGCTTGGCGACCCCTTCTTTTGTGACGCGGGTGTTATCCAGCCACAGCGTTTCGAGGCGAGACAGCGCTGCGACATGTTCCAGCCCGGCATCGCCGACGTGCGTTTCTCGCAGCGCGAGGCTCCTCAACCGCGGTAGTGCTTTCAGGTCGAGTAGTCCGCTGTTCGTGATCGACGTCTTGGTCAGATCGAGCACTCGCAGGTCTTTCCAGTTCATCAGCAACAGCATTCCCGCATCGGTGATCTTTGTGCCGCTCAGTCCCAGCCGTTGCAGTTTCGACAGTTTCTTGAGTTGCTCCAGCCCGTGATCACCGATCGGGGTGTCGTCGAGGTACAGCGATTGGAGATTCGTCAATCCGGCCAGCGATGCGAGAGCCCTGTCGCTGATGGCCGTGGCGTTGAGGTTCAACGATTCGAGATTCGTCAGCGCCGCAAGATGCTCGATGCCCGCGTCCGTGACGTTACAGCGCGACAGATCGAGGCTGCGAATCGTTTTCACAGTCTTCAGCATTTCCAGGCCGGCATTCGTGATCTCGGTCTGCTCGAAGTTGATGGAGACGGCCTCTCCCTTGTCGTTGATCTCGGTCTCGGCAAAGGTCGGCAGAGCCTTGGCGATGTCGTTTTGATGCTCAGCCAATGCTTTCACGAGCGGGTCCGGCGAGTACACGATCTCGCAACCTGGCAGTGCCTCGCGCAGACGGTCGAGATCCTTTTGCGGCAGATGCACGCCGTTCAACCGCAGCGTTTTCAGCTTGGTCAGGCCGAGCAAGTGCTCCAAGCCTGTGCCCACTTGTTTGCAGTCGCTGAGGTCCAATTCTGTGAGGTTTGTCAGCGGTTTGAGATTCACCAACCCGGCTCCGTTGACCGACGTGTTATCCAACCACAGCACTTCCAACTGAGTGAAATCCCTCAGAGCCTTCAAGCCTTGTCCGGTGATTTGCGTGCCGCGCAGGCCCAGTCGTTTGAGTTGTTTCATCTGGGGTGCGATCTTCACCAACTGATTGTCCGTGAGCACGGTGTTCGTCAGGTTGAGCACGGTGAGTTTCTTCAGCCCTGCCAACTTCTCGATCCCCGTGCCGGTCGACTTGGTGTTCGACAGCCCCAGCACGGTCAGATTCGCCAGCGACTTGAGCGACGAAACACCGTCGTTCGTGACGTTCGTTTGGGAAAGGTACAGCTCTTGCAACTGCGAAATGTCGGCAATCTGTTTCAATCCGTCGTCACCGAGCGGAGAACGATTGAGGTCCAGAACCACCAGCTTCTTCAATGCCGTGAGCGACTTCACTCCATCCACTGTGAACTTTCCACCGTTGATCGTCAGCCGCTGCAAATCCGACAGCGCGGCGATGTGTTCCAAACCGGCGTCGTTGATCGGAGCGTCGTAGATTCGCAGCGCAACCAGCTTCGGGACTTCGCTGAGCGCAGCCAAGTCACCATCTTGCACGCCCCCGAGCAGCGTCACCCCGGTCGTATCACGAGACCCCTGCGTAAACGCGACATCCACGTTTGGCAACGCCGCCGACAGTCGCAACGCTCCGGCCGTCGTCACTCGCGTCCCGCGAACGTACAGCGTTTTCAGATTCTTGAGCGTGTACAGCTCTTCCAATCCCGCATCGCTGACGGTCGTGCCATCCAGCCAGAGTTCCTGCAAGTCCGGAAGCCCGCGCAGGTGCTTCAATCCCACATCAGTCACTTTCGTCTCCAACAGACTGAGCTTTTGTAGTGACGTGAGCGTTGCGACCTGCTCCAAACCCGCGTCCTCAAAACGAGGCTGCTGGATGTTGATCGCTTGCACCTTCTGTTTGTCGTCGAGCTTCACTTGCCCGACCGCGTTGAGCGCCGCATGCAAGTTCCCACGAGCCTCGGCCAGAGCGATCAGCAACGGGTCGGTCGGATACGCAATCTCACATTTGGGCAGCGATTGCTTCAACTCCGCGGCCTGCGCTGCGCTGACCTGCGTGCCGATCAAATCCAACTGCTCCAGTTGTTTCAGCTCTTTGAGCGGGTCAAGTGCGGCATTGCCCACTCGCGTCCAGGCCAACGACAGCCCCTTGAGGTTCGACAGCGCACTCAACGACGACAGACCCTCGTCGGAGACGGCCGTTTCTCGCAGGCTCAACAATTCCAACTGCTTCAACCCGACCAGCGATTTCAACCCCTCATCGCCGACTCCGGTTTGATCGAGCCACAGTGACTTCATCTCGGCGAGCTTGGCGATCGAACTCATCCCTCGATCACCGACTCGTGTGCGAATCAGGCTGAGCGATTGCAGTTTCGACAACGATACCAATTTCACGAGTCCCGCATCGGAGATCGCCGCGCCGGCCAGCGTCAAGTTCCGCAACTCGCTCAAGCCAAAGAGATGTTCGAGTGCCGCATCGGTCGCGGTCGGCGGGAGGGAGAGCGACTCCAATCTCAACAAGCTGCGGAGCGGTGCCAATCCTGCGTCGGTGATGGGCGTTGCCTGCAAACTGACGGCTGTCAATTCGGCGTGCTTGCCGAGCGCGGGCATGTCGCCATCGGATGCGGCCGGGCTGAGCGTCAACACGCCACCGGCGCAGAACCCTTTTGGAAACACGATGGCGGTCTCTTTCCGCCGCTGAGTCAGATTCAGCACGCCGTCGATTGAGACAGCGGTTTGCGAGAGATCCAATTCGCGCAGCTCATTCAGCAACGACAACTTCAACAATCCCTCGTCCGTGACCTGCGACTCAACGGCCCACAGTACGCGGAGCTTCGGTAACTCTGCCGCGACCATCATCGCTGCGTCCGTTGCTGCCGGCGGCAGCACAAGCACTTCCAAGTCCGCCAGACCTTTCAATCCACGGATGCCGGCATCGGTGATTTCGGTCTTCAACAGATTGACCGCTTTGAGCTGCTTCAATTCGCCGCACAACTGCGTCAGTCCAGCGTCCGAGATTTTCGTATGCACCAGATTGAGGACTCGCAGTGCCGCGAGCGATTTCAATTTTGCCAACCCCGCATCCGTGATCGACGTCTCGCCAAGGTACAGTTCTTCAAGCGATGTCAGCCCGCTGATCACCGACAACCCGGCATCGGTCATCTTGGTTCCGCGCAGGTCGATCGCGATCACACTCTTCAGCGAACGCAGTGGCTGCAGAGCCTCGTCGTTGCCGCGCGGATGATTCAGTAAGTTGACGTGAATGACCTGACCGGCTTCGTTCAGTTGCACAGCGGCACCGAAATCTCGCAGAGCCTTCGCCGCGGCAGCTTCGATCTCCGTCTGTTTTTTGGCAAGTTCCGCTGCCGTCGGTTCCGGCTCCTTCTTCACGGGCAGAGCCGCTGGCCGAGCGACCGGCACGAGGACTGGTGGCGGTGCTGGTGGTGCCTGATCACCGCCGCAACCGACGAGCACCAAACTCAATCCAAAAGCGAACGTACCAATCCAAGCCTTCGCACCGATCGCGAGCTTCATGGCGACTGACCCTTCGCGGCAACGTCAATGTTTTGGATTCCCGACCAACGTTCAGATCGCGGGACGAAATATGTAACCCGAAGCGTCAGCGAGGGCGAGCGCTCCTGATGGCCGGCGTCGAGTGACACTCGCCCTCGCTGACGCTTCGAGGTTGTGAGTTTTTCACCGTAAGCGCTTGGTGTTCGATTTCCCTGGCGGATTTTTTGCTCAGGGGCTTGGTGATTTGGTTGGTGTTGTATTTTCTTGCGACGTGGAGGTCGCGTTGGGTGGCC
>SYJG01000175.1 GCA_005798445.1 Planctomyces sp. | reverse complement strand
AGACCCACCAAGGATTGGCGGCGATTTGGTGGGTCTCGATGACTCGACCCACCCTACGGTTACTTCTGCGACGGCAGAGAAGCCAAGCCGATGCCGGACAGGTCTGCGACGCGGAGTTGGAACTCGTAGCGCTGAGCCCAATCCTCGGTCTGTTCGTTTTGGCAGAGCTTCAGCAGGATCGTGTTGGCTCCGGCTTTGACTTCGCCGCGCACGCGGTACTGGTCGAGGGCCATGCCTCGGTGGTACTCGTCGCGGCCGAAGAGTTGCTTTCCGTTGACCCAAATTTTCCAAGCGTTGGGTGTGCCGAGCCGGAACTCGACGCTGCGAGCGGTTGGGCTTTGAAACTCGGTCGTCAGGTACATGACCGCTCCTTTGTACGGAGCGATTTGCTTGGCGACGTTAACGATGCCGTACTCGTGGTCGGTCTCGGTCTTGTCCCACGCGACCTCCCCTTTTTGGCCTTCGTACTTCGCGGCGAAGTCCAATTTTTCTTCCGGCGGATAGGTCGTGTCAAATCCCTTGAGGCCGACGTTGTCGAACGGCCCGACGAAACGCCAACCGGTCAGGAAACCGAAGTGCTTTTGAAGGTCGATCTCCTCCTTCATCTCTTTGAGTTGCTTGGCGAGCGTCTTCACCTGATCGTCGTCGGTCGCACCCGACAGAGCTTTCTTGAATGTGGCCTTGGCGGCATCGGTATCTTTGTCCTTGAGCGATTTCTCGCCGGCAACGATCAAACGCGAGACGGCGTCACGGCGGAACTCCGGGCTGGGGTCGAGCAGCATTTCCGGGATGATTCGATCCGGCGCGGCGGTGTCCACTCGCGAGAGCAACTCGAATGCGAGTCGGCGTCCGCGCGGGTCTTGCTCGGCGTCGCGGATCAGCTTTTCGAGCGACACCGTCGGCAGCGACTTGCCCGACCTGAGTGCGCGGTCGGCGATGGCTTCGACCGCCCCACGCAGATAATTCGCGGCGAGCGGATTCGCATCGCGAAATCCGATCAGCACGCCGGGCAACTTGGCCGCGTCTTGTTGCGACAATTCGCTGACCGCCTGATTGGCCTCGCGATTGCCTTGGCCTTCACGGCCAACTGCTTTGATCGTTTTCACCAGCGAATCGATATCAGCAGCCGAACTGTCGGCAGGCATCGTCAACAGAGTCGCGATGAGAAAACCACGAATCATCCAATTTGACATGGCAACCTCGTGCGTCGGTAGGGGAGCGGAGTCAAAAACAAACCGCCAAATTGCCAGCGGCATGTACCGCGAA
Organism: Planctomyces sp.; assembly: GCA_005798445.1. GTDB lineage: Bacteria > Planctomycetota > Planctomycetia > Planctomycetales > Planctomycetaceae > SXKJ01. Next base: position 11,859 of record SYJG01000175.1, on the reverse strand, counting down.
TCGTAGCGGATCGATCGGAGTTCGGAAGCCAGCGACCTGGTGCGGCTGAGTCAGCCCGTGTGATCGTTCAATCGATCCCACTGCGATCATCTGGCAGCGACTCTTGTGAGAAAGTCTGCCATGCGAATTCTCTCCTCTCGATTGATCGTGTTGTTGTTTGGTGCGGTCGCATTGATCGCGCGAGGCGAGGAGCCGTCTCAATTCGTGCGAACTCAGCGAGGCGACTTGCCGGTCATTCTGTCGGCTCCGCACGGCGAAAAGTTGGATGTTCCCGACGCCTAGAATTTGTCCACGCCTGCCACGGACGAGCCTTTCCTGTCAGCCGATGATCACTCGCGGTTGGCGGGCAGGGTCAGGCTCGGCCCTGATGATCAGTGCGCGGACCATCAACGGAACGTTGCCTTCGCCAAAGAGGACGAAGCGCAAGTTCATGGCGAGCGGATTCTCGTCGGACCAACCGAAGTGCAGTTCCGGTGGTGTCCCGGATTTCGAGAGTTCCAGCGCGATCGACGCCAGCGTGTGGGCGATCGAGGCGCATTTCGTCACGCGGATGACGAAGCGGCCTTCCTCTTCGACCACTTCGATGATCGGCGAATGATAGAATTCGCTGACGTCACCCAGCGTCGCCTCGACGAACACGATCGGCATGTTCGGGTCGAGATGATGCTCGCGCCGGATTTGCTCCTCTTTTTGAGCGAGCGTCCGATCGGCCCCTGAGCGGTGAGGAACCAGGACGGGGAACTCCAAGTGCCGCAAAGCATCCCACAGAAAGTGTGACTCGTTATTGACGAAGCGAAAGCTGAGCAATCGCAGCTCCGTGGTTCTGAGCCAACGAGAAATCAGCGACGACACAAACACCGCTCCGATGAAACAACTGGCGATCAAAATCCCTTCGGACTTCTCGTACAAGATCATCGCGGTCACATAGACGAAGACCACCGTGATGCCGACGTACTGCCACACGATCCGGCGGATGATTGAGCCGCTCCGTTTGCGGTATTGGTCGATGATCGTCGCCACGCAGGCGCTGGTGATCAGCACCATGACGCCGGTCGCGTACGCGCCTCCCTGTTTTTCGACATCGGCTTGAAAGATCGCCGTCACCAGGATGTTGATGAACGTGAACAGCACGACCAGAGCCCGAATCTTCTTGGCCCATTCGGGAGCCATCCCGTAGCGCGGCAGGTAGCGCGGTACAAGATTCAGCAAACCGGACATCGCGCTTGCGCCGGCGAACCACAGAATCAGCACCGTGCTGATGTCGTAGATCGTGCCGAACGTGTCGCCGAACCACGGATTGAGCGGCAGGTCGCACTCGCCGTGGGCGAGGTAGGCGAGCGCACGGCTCTTGGCCGCACCGCCGTCTTGCAGTTCTTCGGCGGGGATCAGTGTCGAGACGACCATCGACGAACCGAGCAAATACACCGACATGATCGCCGCCGCCGAGATCAGCAGCTTCCGAGCGTTCCGAATGCGACCCGCCGGATACTCCGGTGTGTCCGACGCATCACCTCGGATCAACGGCATCACAGCGACTCCGGTTTCGAAACCGCTCAATCCCAGTGCGAGACTCGGAAAGACCAGCACACAAACCAACGCGACGGCTCCCCAGCCTATTCCCTTCACCGGTGGATTCTTCAGCATCCAGTCGCCGCCTTGCACCTTTTGCCACCAATCGGCGATCGCGACGGGATGGTCCGCGAGGTACGACAGCCCGCTGCCGATCACCACAATATTGAGCGTCAGGTACACCGCGACCAGCGCGACCGCCAGTCCAATCACTTCGTTGAAGCCTTTCAGAAAGACCCCCCCCAGCATCACGAGCATGAACATCGTCAACAGCGTCTGCCCTTGCAGCCATTCGGGCATCGAGTGCCAATGCGGATTGTGAATCAGATGCTCGGCGGCGTCGGCGGCCGACAGCGTTTTGGTGATGACGTAATCCGTCGCGGCGAAGCCCAACAGAATCAGCACCACAAACTTGCCCGTCCAGCCGCGCATCAACTTTTCGAGCATTGAGATCGAGCCTTGCCCCTGAAACGACTGCCCGGCGACGTAGCAGTAAACCGGCAATGCTCCGAACAACGTGACCAGCACGAGCAACACTGTTGCGATGGGCGCGAGTTGTCCTGCGGCCTTGAACGCCATCGACGGTTGATAGCCCAGCGTGCTGAAGTAATCGACGCCCGTTAGACAGAGCACCCATACCCAAAAACTCTGGTGCCCGTGATTCCCTTCCGATTCGTTGCCGGCCCCGATCGGCGGCGGTGCCCCTGAACCAGGGCCATGAGCAGACGAAGTCTTCGGATCATCGGTCTGTAAAGTTGCGGCGATCACGGCTGCGGAAGTCTGGGAGGAATCGCTGTTTGCTACGGACGATGTTGCCTGCGGAGCCGTTGGGCGCGATTCGTTCGCGCCACTTTGAATTTCGGACATGGTGTTCCAACACGACCAGTCGAGTCTTTTTGAGCAACTCACGGCGCGAAGGACTCAACCGAACTCCGCGTGAGGTGAGCAAACGCTAGCGGCCTGCCGTATCGGGCTGCAATGGTCTCGTGCTTCCGTGACGCAACTGATTGGCCGCACCGACACTAGCACGACGTGCCAGCGAGTGGTTGCTCTCGAACAATCACTCGCTGGTATCTACACAACTCAAAATGATCGGCAATTTCGCCATCTCTGCGCTCTTCGCTTCTCTGCGGTAAAAGCGATGGAAACTTCTCCATTTACCGCAGAGAAGCGAAGAGCGCAGAGGTCTGCCGGACACGTTTTCATGGGGTTCGCAAAAATGAGTAGATACCAATGAATAATCACTCGCTGGCGCGTCGTGCTGGTACGCCAGGCACTCTTTCCAAGTGAACATTGGCCAGCCGCTCGAAACTCATCGCAGTTGGTTGCGTTCCCGTTCGAGCAACAGCCGCTTGCGCCACAGGCCGCCGCCGTACCCGGTCAGGTCTCCGTTCTTGCCGATGACACGATGGCACGGAATCAAAATGTTGACTCGGTTCTGACTGTTGGCGTTCGCGACAGCTCGGACGGCAGTTGGTTGCCCGATGCGCGTCGCGAGTTCTTCGTAGCTGATTGTCGATCCGTGTGGGATGCGGCGCAGCTCCTGCCAAACGCGTTCTTGAAACGGCGTCCCGCGCGGCGAGATGGGAACGGTGAACTCCGTCAGCCGGCCGTCAAAGTACGCGGCGAGTTCATCATTCAGTTTTTTAAGCCACTTGTGCTGACCTGGCACGATGACAGCCGCGAGTTGACGGCGCATCGTCGCGAGATTTCGTTCGAGCATCCGCCGATCGGTGTATTCCAGCAAACAAATCCCGTCGTCGGTCGCTGCCGCCAACAAGCGGCCGAGCGGACTGTCGACCAGCGTCGTCACGATGCAGAGCTGTGGCCGGTCTCCTGACCGAGCCACTCGCGAAGACCGCAGGTTTCCCTTGAATGACGCCGGATGATCCAGTGGGAGACCTTCGGTCGAATCCTGTGCGTGGTCGGGAGACCCGCGCACAGCGCGGATTTTGCCCGGCGGTTGGCCAAATGTCTGGCCAAACGCCTCACGAAAACCGCTTTGCGAGGCGAATCCGTGCTCGAGTGCGACGTCATCCAAGTCGGCTCCTTCCCGAATGCGAGTGAACGCTTCGGCCAGTCGTCGACCACGGCACCAGGCAGAAAACGTCATTCCGTAGCGATGCTGAAACCACCGCCGCACACGCTCAGCGCTGAGTCCCCAATCTCGCAAGTCGCTCGCGCGGATTCGCTCGTGCGGTGCTTGTTCGACACGAGCCAGCAATCGCTCAACCCACGCCGGTTGCCCGCCCTCAAGATCAAGTGGTCGGCACAGCTTGCAGGCGCGATATCCCGCGAAAAGAGCCTCGCGAATCGTTCCGAAAAACTCGACATTCTCTGGCCGAGGACGTCGTGGGGGCCGGCACGACGGCAAACAAAAGATGCCGGTCGTCCTCACAGCGACGATAAACACGCCGTCGTAGCTGCCATCCCCGGCGAGCATTGCCTGCTCCATTTCTTGCCGAGGTGGCAGAGTTTGCCAACCTGGCGACTCGACATCAGGCATCAGCAATTCCGTCTGTGACATCGCAATCCTCCGTGATCAGAGTGCGGGTGGAAACCGTTTCGGGGTTGTTGACGGAGGGATTCTTCCGAGAGTCCACTCAAGTCTCCACCGAAAACGCGACGTGATATTCCACGGTCCCGACAACAGTTGTCTGGACAACTATCGTCTGGCGGTCTATTTTGATGGTCATGCCCGCTCTTCGTGCCAAGCCGACTCGACAGGCAACGCGATTTGATTCGCTCGAACAGGAAGTGTTTTTGAATTTGTGGCGGACGTACGACCGGCTGCGGATTCAAGAGGACGGATTGTTTGGGCGGTTTGAACTGACACCACAGCAGTACAACGTGCTTCGCTTGCTGAAGGCCGCGCACCCGGAGTCGTTGCCGACGCTGACTTTGGCCGAACGGCTCGTCTCGCGTGCGCCGGACATCACGCGGATGCTCGACAAGCTGGAGGAACGCGGTCTGATTGTTCGGGATCGTCCGGCGGAGAATCGGCGAGTTGTGCGGATCGGCATCACCGATGCGGGCTTGTCGTTGTTGGACGAGATCGCGGGGCCATTGCAGGAATGTCACGCTCGGCAGCTTGGGCACATGTCGGCAGCGGATTTGAAGCAACTGTGTGCGTTGCTTCGAGAAGCTCGTGATCCGCACGAAGAGGAAGCCAGCAGTTGGCTGTGAATCGTGCGTACCTTGGCGATCCGGGCGGCGCCAGCCCCCGGACGAGTCGGTTTGAAGGAGTGTGTCCGGGGGCTGACGCCACCCGGCTCACCAGCGAGGAGAAGTAGATGTCTGTGACTGAAACCGATGTCGTTGTGATTGGCGGCGGTCCGGCCGGTTCGACCGCATCGACGTTGATCGCTCAAAAGGGACATCGAGTTCAGCTCTTCGAGCGCGAGAAGTTTCCGCGATTTCACATCGGTGAGTCGCTCATCCCGGAGACGTACTGGGTGCTCGAACGGCTCAACATGCTGCCGAAGATGCGGGCCAGCAAGTTCGTCCACAAGCATAGCGTGCAGTTCGTGAACGCGGCGGGGAAGTTGTCAGCGCCGTTCTATTTTTGGGACAACAAGCCGCACGAGTGCTCTCAGACGTGGCAGGTGGTCCGCAGCGAGTTTGATTTGATGATGCTCAACAACGCTCGCGAGCACGGTGTCGAAGCTCACGAAGGAGTGCGCGTGCTGGACGTGATCTTCGCGGGCGATCGAGCGGTCGGTGTGAAGCTTCAAGAGGCGGACGGTACGCAGCGCGAGGTCCGGGCGCAAATCGTCATCGACGCCAGCGGTCAGAGCGGGCTGTTGCAGAACAAGTTCAAGCTGCGTGTCTGGGATCCGATCCTCAACAAGGGGGCAATCTGGACCTACTGGGAAGGTGCGTATCGCGACACCGGCCGCGACGAAGGAGCGACGATCGTCATTCAGACGCCGAACAAGCAAGGCTGGTTTTGGAACATTCCGCTGCACGACAACCGGCTCAGTTTGGGAGTCGTTGGGCCGTTCGATTACCTCTTCAAAGGACGCGGCTCGCACGAGCAGACTTACCACGAAGAGGTCGAGAAATGCCCCGACGTGCAACGGCGAATCAGCGGCGCAAAGCGGATCACCGGGTACTTCGCGACGAAGGATTACTCGTACCGCGCGACGCAAGGGGCCGGCGACGGTTGGGTGACGGTCGGTGATGCGTTTGGGTTTCTCGACCCGCTGTATTCGTCGGGCGTGTTGTTGGCGTTGAAGTCGGGCGAGATGGCGGCGGATGCGATCGTCGAGGGACTGCAAGCCGGAGACACGTCGGCGGCTCAACTCGGCAAGTGGACGCCGTTGCTCAACCAAGGGATCGACCGTATGCGGCGGTTGGTCTGCGAATACTACGACGGCTTCAGCTTCGGCAACTTCGTGAAGAACTATCCGCACCTCAAAGGAAAAGTCACCGACCTACTGATCGGCGATTTGTTCACGGACAAGGTCGATGTCGTGTGGGAGCCAATGGAGTCGCTGTACTCGGCCGAGAAATCGGCTCCGAAAAGCTGGGACGCGGGAACACCGCCGGAGATCGCGGCGACGAAGCTCAACGAGTTGTTCCTGCCCGAAGGACTCAAGCCGTAGGTCAGCCTTTCCAAGCTGACCCGATCAACGGTTGACGTCTTTTTTGCCAATTCGGGTCAGGCTGGAAAGCCTGACCTACGATGTCGATGGAAGCCTCGCGATGGACAACGAGTCGAACGCTGACGAGACCGGAACGAAGAAGCCGCGGCGGTGGATCGTCTGCTACTTGTTGATGCTAGTGTTCGCCGTCGGTGTTTTTTTTGCGATCCGAATCATCGGAGAAAGCTCGTCGTCGGCTCCGCTGAAAGGTCCAACCGACCTCGGATTGTTGCGACAGTACGTTTCGCCGAAGGCATTGCCACGATTGCTGGGTGCCTTGACGGCGATCATCATCACCGGCCGCATTCTGGGGGCAATCTTTCATCGGCTCGGTCAGCCGCGCGTGATCGGTGAGGTTGTCGCCGGGATTTTGTTGGGGCCGTCATTGCTCGGCCGAGTCGCGCCGGAAGTGATGTGGTCGCTGTTCCCCGAATTGATCTCGGTGCAACTCAATGTCATCGCGCAGTTGGGCGTGATCTTGTTCATGTTTCTGGTGGGGCTGGAGCTGAATTCCGACCTGCTGCGCGGCCGAGTTCCGATGACCGTGTTCCTCGCACATGCGGGGATCGTGACCCCGTTCGTGATGGGAGCCGGTTTGGCGTTGTGGTTGTTCCCACCGTTGGCTCCGAGCGGCGTTGCGTTCACGAGCTTCGCGTTGTTCCTGGGAGTCTCGCTCTCGGTCACGGCATTCCCGGTGCTGGCTCGGATTCTGACGGAGCGAGGTCTCCAGAACAGCGAACTGGGAGTGCTCGCCTTGAGCTGTGCCGCGGTGGGAGACGTGACGGCGTGGTGCCTGTTGGCGTTCGTGGTAGGAGTCGCTCAGTCGGCAGTCAGCGGAGCGATCACGACGATGCTGTTGACCGTGTTGTTCATCGGGCTGATGTTCGGAGTCGTCCGGCCTCTGGCGGCACGATGGCTGAGTCACTCCGATTCCGCGTCAATCAACGGCCAGGTGGTCGGTTCGGTGTTGTTGGTTTTGCTGTTGGCCTCACTGGCGGCGGAAGCGATCGGCATTCACGCGCTCTTCGGCGCGTTCCTGCTGGGAGCGGTGATCCCGCATGACAGCGAGGTGGCTCGCGCATTTCACGACAAGCTGCACGACATCGTCGTGATTCTGCTGCTGCCGGCGTTCTTCGCGTACTCCGGTCTACGAACAGAGATCGGGTTGGTCGAGGGCTTCTCCGAATGGCTGACGTGCGGAGCGATCATTCTGGTGGCGACGGCCGGAAAACTCGGAGGCACGATGCTCGCCGCGCGGTGGACCGGCATCGGTTGGCGAACGTCGGCCGCGCTGGGAGCACTGATGAATACCCGCGGGTTGATGGAGCTGATCGTGCTCAACATCGGCCTCGATCTGGGAGTCATCTCGCCGACGCTGTTCGCCATGATGGTCCTGATGGCCCTGGCCACAACGATCGCGACGACGCCGATGCTGGCATGGTTGAGTGACCCTAACCCGAAGAGTTTGTGAGGGCGAGCGTTTCACCAACATCGGGCTGAGTGAAGCGCTCGCCCTCGCTAGCGCTTCGGGTTAGTGTGAGTGACGATCACTTCGATACCAAGCGATCGAGGGCCGGCAAAGGGAACTCGGCAGAGGGCGTGTGCTGTTCACGCATCAGGTTTTCCATCTGCGCGATGATGTCGGGATGCTCGGCGGCGACGTCTTTGGTCTCGCCGATGTCGTTTTTCAAGTTGTAGAGTTCAATCTTGAGCGACGGTTCTTTTCCCTTGCCGTTCGGTTTGAGGCTCTGGCGGACTCCCTTCCAGTCGCCGATGCGGACGATCTGCTGGCCACCGTAGGAGGGGAACTCGCGGTACAGGAACGGCCGCTCTGGCTGCGGTTGGCCGAGCAGTGTCGGCAGGAGACTGATGCCGTCGATCTCCTTCGGAGTCGAGTCCTTCGCTCCGGCGATTTCGACGAGCGTTGGGAGCCAGTCTTCAAAACCGCTGACTCGCTCGCGTGTCGTGCCGGCGGGGATCTTTCCTTTCCAGCAGGCGATCGTCGGGACTCGAAAGCCTCCTTCGTACAGCGATCCTTTTTGGCCTCGCAGCGGGCCGGCGGAGTTGAAGAATCGTCCGTCGGTCCCGGCGAAGCCTTGGTAGGCGTGGTCGAGCGGGCCATTGTCGGAGGAGAAGACGAACAGAGTATTCTCCTCCAGGCCGAGTTCGCGAACGAGCGCGACGATGCGTCCCACGTCGCGGTCTAGCCGAGTGATCATCGCGGCGAACGCCGCTCGCGGAGTGCGGTGCGGGAGGTAGCCCTTGTTGCCGACGTAGGGCGTCTCCTCGAACTGGCCGAGGTACTCGTTCAACGAATCGTCGGGAACTTGGATCGCAACGTGCGGAATCGTGCTGGGAACGTACAGGAAGAACGGCCGCTCGTGGTTGTCGCGGACGAACTTCAACGCCTGTTCCATGATCCGGTCTTGGGCGAACTCTTTGCCGGTGAACTGCGAGTAGCTGGCGGGATCGCGCGGGTCGAGATCCTTCGCCAACGGTTGATGAGCCGAGAACTCCGGGTTGTTCAGCGGGACTTTCTTGTCGTTGTCCCACAAGTACGTCGGGTAGTGGTTGTGAGCGACCGCTTGGCAGTTGAAGCCGAAGAAGCGGTTCATCCCTTGCTTGAGCGGTTCACCTGCGGACCCCGGCCCGCCGAGTCCCCACTTGCCGAAGCCTCCGCAAACGTAGCCCGCTTTGCCGAGCAACTTCGGGAGCGTGACCGTCTCGGACGGAATCGGGTACTGCCCTTCGGGCGGAGTGCTGCGGTTGTCGCGGATGAAGGCGTGGCCCGGATGTTTGCCGGTCATCAGCACGCAGCGCGAAGGAGCACAGACCGCATTGCCGGAATAATGCTGCGTCAGCCGCATCCCTTCGGCGGCGAGCTTGTCGAGGTGAGGCGTCTTGATTTTCGTTTGTCCGAAACAGCCGATCTCTCCGTAGCCGAGATCGTCTGCCAGGATGAAGACGATGTTGGGACGACTTGATTCTGCGCCGGTGGCTGCGTTCAAACACGACCAACTCAACACAAAGACGGCAATGAATCGAAAGGGCATGGTGTTTGGCTCCTGAAGGGATCGGGACCATTGCGAGAGGCTCTGCTCATCGACGAAGAACCAACGATTAATGTCCTCTCTGTTTGGCGATAACACTTTCAGCAGGCCCAATTCGTCCGACGATGCACCTTCGAGCTGGAGTTCTGGCTTTAGCCGGCCGCACCACCGCCTAAATGCGGAACTCCAACACAAAGGTGCGCTGTAGCATTAGGTCATTCCGTTCGAATCCGCAGTCGGCGAAAATGGACTTCGAATTCTTCCGACTGAAGCCCGATCATTCCGCTCGTCACATCGCTCGCCTGGCTTTCGCAGACCTTTGTCCCGTTCAAGAGGGAGGTGACGGTACCGGACTTCGAGAGGATCTCGAGCGCATTCCATTCGCCGACCGGCTTCCGAGCCGACTCGCGAGCCGCGCCGTCATCGACGATCTCCACCTTGGCCGCGCCGCCGTTTTCTTTGATGGTCGCCAAATCCGCGAAGCGACCTTGGACTTCCAGCGACTTCGGCCATTGCTTGTGCGGTTCGGTGATGTGCAGCATGACGCCGGTGTTCGGATGAAATTTGTTCGCGGCTGCTTCGTCGGTCGGCGGAGCAAATCGAATTTCCAGCCGCAGCGTGAAGTCGGCGAAATTCTCCTTCGAGTACAAGTACCCCTTTGGTTTGCCGAAGCAGACGATCGCGTCGTGCATCGAGACCCAGGTAGGCTGTGGCGATTGAGGGAGCTTTGCGAAGAACGGCTCAAAGTTGCTGAGCGTCAACGGTCGAAAGCCTTCTTCGACAGTGAACTCACTGTCCTTCAGTGTGTCGGAGTTCCACGGCACGAGCGCGGCCGATGCCGGAACGGAGTCTTGCGGTGCCTTGGCAGTTGGAGCGGGCGGCTCAGACGAGCATCCCAGTAGCATGGCGATCACCGTCCACACGACGGCGTTGCTTCGGCGACTCAGGAGGACGGATGCGGTCATGAAATCACTCCCGGCCACTTGGTCAGCGGCGGCTTGAGGTTTTTCGGGACTTCTTGACGGGCAACTTTTTGGCTCGGCGAGCGATCGCCACAGAACGCAGCGCCCAGACTCGCAACTCTTCGGCGTCGTCCAACAAGTCGGCTGGAACTTCGAAATACGACATCGCCGTCGGCCGATCGGGAAACGGTTTGAACGGCCCCATCCCACGAGCTTCGTAGTCGGCTCGGTTCGAGTCATCGACTTTGAACCACAGCCGATCGAACGCGACGATCCCGAAAAACTGCTCGCCGGAATACAGCCCGACACCGCCAAACATCCGCCGAGAACGCAGTCCGGAGACCACGCGCTGCAAACGCTCGATTGCTTCGTCGGCAAATTCCGAATTCATCGCCATGCGGACATTGTCGGAAGCCTCTCACGAATGTGACAAGTCACTCGCAGGCGATACGATACAACGCCAAGACTGTCCTCCCCGCACCGAGCGTGTCTCGGTGGATCACGTTTTGCAAGATTCCGAAGAGGGTTTTACGATGACTGCGAGATTCTGGACTGCTTGTTTGTTGCTGATTGTTCCGTTGGGCTGCGGTGATGCTCAACCACCTCCGCCACCACCGGGGAGTGCTGAACGCCCGACCGGAATCCTTCCGATGGGAATTATTCCCGGTGGTCAATCCGAGATTCCCGTCGCTCCGCCAAAATACACTTTTGCGGTCATCCCCAAGGGACCGACGCACGAGTTTTGGAAGTCGGTCCACGCCGGAGCCGAGAACGCCGCCAAGGAACTTGGCGACGTGAAGATCCTGTGGAAGGGACCGTTGCTGGAGAATGATCGCGACGGTCAGATCAGCGTGGTGCAGGACTTCGTCACCAAGAAGGTCGATGGGATCATTCTCGCGCCGCTCGACAAGCAGGCGCTGGTTGACGCAGTCAAGGACGCTCAGGCCGCGAACATCCCGGTGCTGATCTTCGACAGTGCCTTGCAGGACGAAAGCATTACCATCAGCTACGTCGCCACCGACAATTTCAAAGGTGGCCAGCTTGCCGGTCAGCGGCTCGGCGAGTCGATGGGAGGCAAGGGGAGCGTCATCATGCTGCGATACTACACCGGCAGCGAGAGCACGGAGCAACGCGAAGACGGATTCCTCGAAGCGATCAAAACCGGATTTCCAAACATCAAGGTGCTCTCCTCCAGCGAGTACGCCGGAACGACTCCCGAATCGTCGTTGGACAAAGCGACGCAGGTGCTCACGAAGTACAAGGCCGAAGTGAACGGCATCTTCGCCGTTTGCGAGCCGAACGCCGCCGGAGTTCTCAAAGCCCTCGAACAATCGGAGCTGGCGGGCAAAGTGAAGTTCGTGGCCTTCGACCCGAACCAAGAGCTGATCCAAGGCATGGCCGACGGCAAGGTTCACGGCATCGTCCTGCAAGACCCCGTAACGATGGGCTATGAATCGGTCAAACGCATGGCCGCGCACCTCAAGGGAGAGAAGATCGACAAGCGAATCGGCACCGGCGAGTACGTTGCCACGCCGGAAAACATGACGACTCCCGAAATGGACAAGCTGCTCAAGCCGCAGCAGTTTGAATGAGGGAGTGGTGATAAAAATTGCAGCGGTCCCCTCTCCAGTT
>SYJG01000174.1 GCA_005798445.1 Planctomyces sp. | reverse complement strand
CGATCTCGATTCGCGCGGGCTGCTCGATTCGACGTTGGTCGTCGTCATGGGCGAGATGGGCCGCACACCCAAGGTCAACGCCAGCGCCGGCCGCGATCACTGGCCTCAATGCGGCTTCAGCCTGTTGTTCGGCGGTGGCGTGAAACAGGGCCTGGTCCACGGCTCGACCGATGCGATTGGTGCTTACCCGGCGTCGCATCCCGTGTCGCCGGCCGACTTCGTCGCCACGATTTATCAATTGATGGGCATCGACCCCAACCAGACGGTCCCCGACCGCACCGGCCGCCCGGTTCCCATCGCTCACGGAGGAGACCCTGTGCGGGAAGTCATTGCTTAGCGGCCTGTTGAAAAACCGTGGGATAGGCTTCCAGCCTGTCGCTTTCATCAAGGAATCACAGGCTGGAAGCCTATGCCACGACCCTCACGACTTAACGACTTTGAAACAACTCTAACACAAGCACGCATCATGCTTGATCCATCTCCGGCAGGCCATACGGCTCCCGATATTCTTTGCTGAGCAGTGCGTTGGCCTCGTCACAGTCGACAAAGCGTTCGGTCTTGGGATCGAAGTCGAGTCGCCCTCGGGTGCGGTAGGCGATCTCGCCGAGATGGACCAGAGCGCAGCTTCGATGCGCGACATCGGCGGAGGCTTTGGTTGGCGTGCGATGCCGGACGGCGCTCAGGAACTCGGCCATATGTTCGGCGTAGCCTCGCTGGCCGCGCAGTTCTTTGCCTTCGGTCGGGCCGGGGGTTCCTTTCGGACCTTGGAATACGCTGAACGCGCCGCGGCGCGAGAAGATCATGTAGCCCTCGGTTCCGTAGAAGACGTTGCCGTTGTCGAAGCCGTGCAGGCCGTAAGCCGTGAACGGGTAGTTCTCGTAAATCAGCAGGCGACCGTCGGGGTACTCGTAGGTGACGTTTAAGTTGTCGGGATACTCGCTGGCGTGTCCGTCGAGCAACATGCGACCGCCACGCGCGGTGATCTGTTTCGGCAGCGTCGTGATGCCAAGTCCCCACGCGGCCATGTCGAGGTCGTGGATGCCGTCGTCGCCGATCTCGCCGTTGCCGTAGTCGCGGAACATCCGCCACGTCTGATGCCACCGATGCGGGTTGAACGGCCGCTTCGGTGCCGGGCCGAGCCAGCGGTCATAGTCAGCCCCGCTCGGCGGCGTGCCATCCGGCAGCGGCTTTTCGACCGTGCGCGTCTCCGCCGTCCACGCGCGAGCGACCTTCACCTCGCCGATGATTCCGTCTTTGAGCAGTTTTTCTGCTTTCGCTGTGACGGGGCTGCTGCGCATCTGGCTTCCCTGCTGCACGACTCGGCCGAACTTCTTCGCGGCGGCGATGATCAGCGGCCCTTCGTTGAAGGTGTGCGAGATCGGCTTTTCGATGTAGCAGTCCTTCCCCGCCGCCATCGCTCGCAGCGCGATCGGCGCGTGCCAGTGATGCGGCGTCGCGATGATCACGGCATCGACGTCTTTGTCCTCGATGACCTCTTCGTACCGAGCCGTCCGCTTCGGCGGCGCGGTTTGAAAGTCGCGCGTCACGAACTTGTCCATCCGCTCGATCTGCGCCGGATCGACGTCACACAGCCACACGATCGACACCGCCTCGCGCCGTTCGACCAGCCCTTTGACATGATTGGTCATGATCCCGCCGCAGCCAATGATCCCCAGCCGAACTCTCGCTGGCTTCTCGTCTGCGAGCAGATGCACGCCTCCCAGCGACGTCGCCGCCGCCAGTATCGCGGAAGTGTGAGATGCCTGCTGCAAGAACTCGCGACGAGTGGTGGATGAGTTCATGGGAGGTCTCCTGAAAGTCTGGTTGATCGGCAGGACAACGTGCTTTGGTCAATTTCACCTGTTGACAGGCGGCTGAACGAGTAGGTCGGGCTTCGGGGCGTGTGGATAATTCGCAGGCGTGTAGGCGATTGCCAACTCGGGCGTGTCGAGCTTTCGGCTGTTCTCGAATTTCGAATGCAGCGCCCGATCGAGGATGCCGCCGGTCAGCAAGGTGCGTTCGACCGGGTAGGTGGGCTTCCCGGTGTGGATCATCGTTTCGATGGCTTTCAGCAAATACGCGAAGTGCGGGAAACGCGGCTCGACCCGTTCTTCAAATCCCGTGGCGACCGGCTTCTGCCCTTGGAGCTTCACCCCGACGCCCGTCAGCCCGGCGCTCGGCAGCATGAACTGGGCACCGCGGAATCCGTCGGTGTACTCGAACTGAAACAGTATCGCGTTTTCGTCCTCACGAATGTTCTTTTTCGACTTGGGGATGACGTCGTAGACTGCGTCCATCACATCGGCCGCGACCCAGCCGTCATCGACCGCTTGCCAAACCGCCTTCCCTTCCAAACAGCGGACCGACTTCACTCCCCGCTCGGCGTTCTTGCGGCGTTCGACGAGGGCTTGGTAAGCCTCGAGCGCATGGAAGCCGTAAATGTCCAATGGACCATAACCAATGCCGACGGCCGCCTCGATCTCGCTCCCTAGCGGCAGGTCAAACGGATGGCTGCGGAAGCCGACTGGCAGCGACGACGCGGCCATGAACGGCACCTTCATTTCGACCGCGCGGTCGTACATCCATTTGGCGTCTTCCCAGACGGTGCTGATGTGCTTGTCGTTGAAGACCGGAACCACACGGCCGTATTTTTGGAACGCGTTGGTGATCTCCTGAAAGAACCGCTTGCGAGGATAGACCTGCTGCCCGAGGTCGTTCACCGGATAGTTGCCGTGCTCGCCGATGCTCAGCACGCCATCGACAGGGATCGTCTTGCCGCCGACCGTGACTGCCTTCTCGATCGAATCGAAAACGGGGATGCCGTGTTTCTTGAGAATTTCGAGGCCGAACTCGCTCCCCTCAGGCTGGTCGATGTAGATCGAGGCTAACTTGAGAGCAGGGCCAGGTCCGCCGTCGTGCTGCCAGCCCTCCAGGATTTTGGTGAGCAGCACATCGGCGTGCGAGTTGCGAAAGTAAACGGTGACCACTGCCGCGACCGACTTCGGTTTGGTCGATGCGATCTCCTCCGCGCTGGCCGGCCAGCCGCTCAGCCCGGCGAGCGCCGCGCCGAGACCCAGTCGCAGGCAGTCGCGGCGGGATACGGTGGGATTGGGTTCCATGATCGCTCCTCAAATCAACTCACGAATCGTTTCGCCGTCGGGCAGGATCGGCATCGGCCAGCCCATTGCCTCGTCGACATCGCTGAGCGGCAGCCGCATGAGGGCGGCGTTCATGTCAGCGGGAGTGACGCCCTCGGGCTTCGGCGTGTTCCCGGCCAGCCAGCCCGAGATCAGCGACAGTCGCACCGCGCCGCCCAGATAGAGGTTCCTGTAAAAGCTGCTCCAGGTCGCTTGCGGAGCAATGACAGCCAGCCCCGGCGGATTCTCAACCGCCGCCTGCCACTGCACCGCGCCGACATACGAACCACCGACCATGCCGACGCGCCCGTTGCTCCACGGTTGCCGCGTGACCCATTCGATCGTGTCGAACCCGTCCTGCCCTTCGTTGTTGTACGGTGCGATCACTCCTTCGGATGCTTTCGTGCCGCGACAGTCCTGCGCCACGAACACATAGCCCGCCTTGACCCACCGCTCGGCGATGCCCTTCTGCTTCGTGCGGTCGTAAGGCGTGCGAATGAGAACGACCGGTGCCTGCGTCACGGCGTCATCGCGATACACGTCGGTCGCGAGCTTGACGCCATCGCGCATCGAGACGCTGAGCGTTTCCATTTTGACCTCGGCCTGCAGCGAGTTGCAGAGCACGAGAGTAAAGAGCAGGCAGAGTTTAGTTTTCATGGATGATCTCAGGTGGGTGAGTGTTTGTAGGACGCCCTTTCCAGGGCGTCAGAACGTGCTGTGTTTGAAGTCATGAAGACGGCCTGGAAAGGCCGTCCTACATCATCTCCAGTCCGGTTAGCGTGCTGGTGCTTGAACCGAAGGCTTCCGTCTCCAGGCCCATGTTCTGAAGCATGGTGACGAACAGATTGCACAGCGGCGTGTTGTTGTCGCGTTTGTAGGCCAGATGCTGACCGTGACGGAAGCCGCCGCCCGCGAGCAGGATCGGCAGGTTCGTGTTGTCGTGCGTGTTTGAGTCGCCCATGTTGCTGCCGAACAGAACCATCGTGCGGTCGAGCAATCGTGCGTCGCCGTCTCGCTTGTCGGCGAGGTTCTGCAACAGCTTCTTCAGCAGCGCCATCTGTCGGCGGTCGGCTTCTTCGAGCTGCCTTACCTTGTCCGCCGCTTGACCGTGATGGCTCAGGTCGTGATAGCCGGAGGTCGTGTTCTCGGTTTCGCCCAGCTTGAAGGGCGGTGTCGCGAAGGCATCGACCATCAGCGTCACGATCCGAGTCGAGTCGGACTCCAGTGCGAGCTGTGCCATCGACAGCATCAAGTCGAACTTCTCGAAGAACAGCTTGTGATCCTTGATGTCGTCGGGCGGTGCGTGCGTCGTGGTCGGCTTGGGTCGCAGTTCCCACTCGCGCGCCGTTTGCAGTCGCAGTTCGATCTCGCGGACGGAGGTCAGGTACTGATCGAGTCGCGATTGGTCCTCGCGGCCGAGACCCTGTCGCACCTGCTGGGTGTCATCGAGCAGCGTGTCGAGAATGCTGCCTCGTTCTTCGAGCTTCTTCAGTTGCCGCTGTACAGACTCGGCATCGCCTTGTACGAACATCTTTTGGAACAGAGCAGGAGCACTGTCTTCCGCTGGCAACAGCACGCCATCGCGAGTCCAGGCGAGGCTGCGGTTCGCCTTGTCGATGTTCACGCCGAGATTGAGCGTCGGAAATCGCGTGACCGGACCGAGCTTCTCGGCGGCGAACTGATCGAGCGAAATCTGATTGCGAAAGCCGCTCTTCGTGGGATTGCGTGCGGCGGTGAGAAAGCAGTTCTCGGTGCTGTGTCCGCCAGCGACACCGGGATGCGAAAGGCCGCTGAAGACCGTGAAGTCCTTGCGGAACTCCGCCAGCGGCGCGAGGTACGGCGACAGCTCAAAGTCGCGCCCGGTCGCCTGTGGAAAGAACGGCTTCGGCAGCACGCCGAGGTTGTTCGAAATGAGCAGCATCCGCCTCGGTCGTTGCGGTTCGGCTCCCTTCGCGGTCGCTGGCCGGAGAGATTCCAGCAGCGGCAATGCGAGCGTCACGCCGACACTTCGCAGAAAGCGGCGACGGTCGAATCCCCGTAGGACGGCCTTTCCAGGCCGTCTTTCTTCAACGCCCATTTTGATCAAGTCCCTTTCGTCATGTTGTTGAGAGACGGCCTGGAAAGGCCGTCCTACGGTGCGCGATCACTCGTCGCGGAAGCCCCAACCCGCACGTTCCCATTCATCATGAATCCAGCGGAACCACTGGTGCTGCGGCAGTCCGGCTTTCCGAGGGTTGTTGCCGATGTACTGCACGACGCGAAACAGGTGCTCTTCATCGCGAATGATTCGGTCGTAGCTCTCTTCCTGCCAAAGAACCCCACTCCTATTCAGTCGCCGATTCACCTCATGGCCGACAAAGCCTTTCCAGCTATCGAGCAGTTGCTCCAACCGCCATGTCCCCAGCGGCTTCATCACGACATGGACATGATTCGGCATGACGGCATACGCGAAGGTCGTGCAGCGATCGTCTTGAAAATGAAGCATCGCCTTCGCCATGACTTCCGCGATGCCGGCGTCTCGAAAGACACACTCGCCGTATCCTTCATCCATCCAGCCTTCGATCCGAATCGCGTGCTGCCTGGCGAAGTCCTGCCATTGCGATTCACTGCGAGGTTCCGGATGTGTGCGTTCCCATTCGTCGCGCCAACGCTTGAGCTCTGCGAGCTTCGCCTGCGGCAGAGCATCAGCCAGTCGAAAGGTGACGAAGTACGTTGCACCATCCTGTCGCCAATGCGGCAGGTGCCTGTGATACATCGTCAACGGGATGTCGGGATGCAGGCCGCGAAATCCGGGCGGCGCGGCGAGGTTGAACGAATCGCTCATCGCGGGACGCTCCCTTCATTCCCGGTGTGGTTTCTCTTCTCGTACGAATCCCCGTAGGACGGCCTTTCCAGGCCGTCTGTCTTGTTTTCTACGTCTTTGATTTTGAGGTCTTCGTCGACTTCTTCTTCGACGACGGCCTGGAAAGGCCGTCCTACAAAAATGCGGCTCTTCACCAGCGAATGAATCAGATCACGCACGCGATAGCCGTCCGCCGCGCAGGCATCGAGCAGCGACTCCACCTCCGCGCGGTCGGCGAATCGAACCGGCGTGCCGGTCGAGTACAGCGTGAATTGGTGCAGGAGATTGCGAGCAAGCTGGCGCGAGTTTGCGGCCAAGATCGCCTTCAATTCGCGGATGCTTTGAAAGCGACGTCCATCGCGCAGTTGCCCGGCGGCATCGACCGGTTCGGCAAGCGTGTAGACGAAGTCGTGTCCGGCTCGGTCGATCCCTGTGACCCGTTCCCCCTGTTCGACGCCGCGATACCGCGTGCGCCAACCGCCGAGGATGTCGAAGTTCTCCAGCGCGAGTCCGACCGGATCGAACCGCGCATGGCATCCGGCACAGCTCTCTGACTTCGTATGTAGAGCGAGCAACTCGCGGATCGTTTTCGCACCGCGAATGTCGGGTTCGACAGCGGGGACGCTTGCCGGTGGCGGTGGTGGCGGCTCGCCGATCAGTCGCTCCATGATCCACGCGCCGCGCACCACGGGCGAAGTCGACGTGCCATTCGCCGTGACCTTCAGGATCGCCGCCTGAGTCAGCAGGCCGCCTAGCGGACTCTCCGGCGGAAGCGAGATCTTTCGCATTGCGGAGCCGGTGATCTTCGTGGCGTCCGGCAGTCCGTAATGGCCGGCGAGTCGATCGTTCGCAAAGACAAAGTCCGCATCGACGAGCACTCGCGCCAGCAGGTTGTCGCGAACCATCGACGTGACGAAAGCTCGCGTCTCCAGTTCCATCGACTCGACGAGGTAATCGTCAAAGCGGTACTCGGGATAGAGGCGGATGTCAGGCTCATCGCGTCGGATATGCCGCAGGCTGAGCCAGTAGTCCGTGAAGTTGCGGATGAAACGCTCGAAGCCGGCGCTGGCGATCAAACGATCTGTCTCGCTGCGGAGAACTTTCGGATCGCGAAGCTGCTTCGTTCGAGCCAGTTCCAGCAACGTGGCATCGGGCCGTGTGTTGGTGAGAAAGTGTGAGAGCCTCGACGCGATGGCGAAGTCATCCGGGTTCGTCTCGTAGAGCGTCTCGTAGGACGGCCATTCCGGGCCGTCAGCGTCCTTCTTCTCGTCGCGCTGCCGAGGAGCGACGGCCTGGAAAGGCCGTCCTACTGCGGAGACCGATGGCTCGCGGAGATAGAGGAAATGGCTGGAGCAGAGGAAGGCTTTGTAGCCCGCCAGCACGGCATCGGCGAAAGGCTCCCGCGTTTCAAGCCGCGCGGCGATGAGCTTCTCGAACTTCTGAAGTGCGTCTTCCGGCACCGGCTCGCGCGCGGCGAGATTCACGAAACGGCGGAGCAAGCGCTTGGCTTCTGCATTCCCGTAGGACGGCCTTTCCAGGCCGTCTGCCTTATTCAACTTTTCGACTTTGTCGGACGAGTTTTGCGGGGCTTGTTCGCTGGATGATCGACGGCCCGGAAGGGCCGTCCTACTTGCGGCGACAGGCTGGAAGCCTATCCCACTGATCTCATCAAACAGCACGCGATGTGATGCTGGCGGCCATTCGTCGGACGAGATCGGCCCCTCGACTTCCAGCCACTGAAATGCGACTCCCGGCTGGCCCTCGGCGGGGAACGGCGGATAGCGATAAGTCGGCGGGCCGCCATTCACGTTACGCGCCAGCGGCACGGGCAGGCCGAGCAGGCTGTACTCGAAGGTCTCACGTTCTCGCAGACGGATCGTCGTTTCGTAAGTGGCGACCGTCGGCTGAATGTCGATGATGCCGCCCGTCGCGCGGACGTCGCCCGAGACATCCGGACCGGACGGCTTGCGGGCTCGAAAAGTCATCGGCACGGGCTGGGCAGCCGGCTTGAGTTCGTAGCCCTTCGTCTGCAACACCGCTCGCGCCGAGAACCGCACGCGGTACTCGCCCGGCAGCTTGGCGATGAAGCCGCGCGGGTATCCGTAGTACGGCCAGTGAGCCGACCGGAACAGCGCGAGTTCCACCGCCGGATCGTCCTTCAATTCGTCGAGTTGTTTGCCGTCGAGGGCCTTGTTGTCCTTCGCGAAGAACATCGCCTCGCGCTCGCCGAAGGTGTTTCTTTCGGGGAAGAGGCTCGTCGCGACCGCGCGAAACTTCGTGACCGGCGGCTTCGGTCCACTGACCATCGCTTGTCGCAAGGCCGCATCCGCCGCATCGAGATACGCCGCCAACTGCACGCGCGACATGTCGAGCGTTTCCGACGTCTTGTTGAAGCGATGACCCTCGCGGTCTTCGGGGAGCATGTCGCGAATATCCAACCGCGGCAGCTTCAGCACATCGCGCAGGTTCTGCTCGTACTCGTCCCGATTCAGCCGCCGCATCGGCCCGCGACCATGCTGCTGGATGTCGGCCAGGTCCGCTTCGTGAATCACCTGCTTGAGCGACTTCACCAGTACCGCCCGCGAGTCCTTCGGCAACTCATCAGCCTTCGGCGGCATCTCCCCTTTCTCGACGCGATCGTGAATCCGCACCCAGCGCTCGCGGACCGCTCGATCGTTCAAATCCAACGACAACGCCGTGAGATCCAGCCCGCCCTCAGCCGCCTCTTTGTCATGACATCCAAAGCACGAATGCTTGAGCTGCGACGAAGCCGACGGTGGCAACTCGCGCGCACTCGCCACGAGCGGAATGAGGACAACAACGAAACCGAACAACCACTTCACGCAAGAATCTCCGTCACGACCGAACCAACCCGTACGACGGACTTCCAGTCCGTCGGCATCCGAATCACTTTCGAGCGACGGACTGGAAGTCCGTCGTACAAACACTGTCACGCGAGAATCTCCTGCATCACCGAACGAAGCTCATTGACCATGTCAGTCCGCAATTGACTGTTTGAACGCCTCAAGCTCAGCCGATCCGTCGACCTCGCGATGATCATGCACCAGCGCACCGAAGGTGATTCGCAATGTCTCCCCTTGAGTCACTTTGATTGCACTGCGAGCACCCTGCTTCATGGCATCGCGGCCGAATGGGTTTGCGACGAAGACGCCGTAGTCGCGGTTGTGCCACCAGCTTTCGCGGAAGTTCTTGTCGCTCGCCATCAGCAGGATGCCGCCGGAGCGCGGGCCGCTGCCGGAGTAGTCGCACCATGCTGCCGGTTGGCCCCAAGTGTCTTTCGCGGTTCGCTTGCCAGTCGAACTCCGCAAGAGGCCGCTGTTCTTCTCCGTGAAGCTAGTGGCGACGCGGGCTCCGAAGCCCATTTCTTCCTGATCGCCGAAGACGATCTCGCGCTGTTCGGCCCGGAACTCGGCGCTCCAGACGAGCAGCCAGCCGCTCGGTCGCGCGGTTAACGTGAAGTGATTCGTCAACAGGCAGAGCGGCTCGCCGGTGCTTGTCTTCAATCGGCACTCGGTCGCGAAACGCAGTTTCCCGTCGGCAACCGTCGGAGCCGTCACGAACCGGACGTGCTCCATCGCCGCTTTGTTGCGCCAGAAGTCTTGCCCGCTGATGTCGCCGAAGCCGAGCCAGATGCCGGGGTGCATCGTGTTGTGATCGAGCGCATCGACTCCGTCGATCGGCGGATGATTGCGAGTGACCTGCAAGCCGTCCGTCAGTCGCACGTTCGCGAAGTACGGTCGCAGGATCTTCTCGTCGCGAAAGACGAAATCGACGATCGCCTTGCTGCCGAGCGAAACGCGGAGTCGGTCCTTCTGCTCCTCGAAGCTGAATTTCGTGGGATAGGCTTCCAGCCTGTCATTTTTATTACCATCAGGCTTTGGCCCCGCAGTCTTCTGCCCCACAGGCTTCGAGCTATCCGACGTCTTCCCTTCGGCCTCGTGTGAGTCGACAGGCAGGATGCCTATCCCACTTTTCGGATTGACGACCGCAACCGGCGCCTGCATCGACAGCAGGAACGCGGTCAAGTCGGCGACTTGTTGCGGACTGAGCCAGTCGCCCATCTCCGGCATCGCGGACTTCGTGACCGTAGTGCGTTCCTCAATTGACACTTTGGGAATGTCGACGCGCTCGCCGCTCGACTGGCCGAGCGACAGCGTCAAGCCGCTCTCTTCCAGCAGCACGCCTGAGAACGATCTGCCGTCCGTCGTGACGACCGTCTGTTGATTGAAGCCTTCGGTGATGACCGCGCTCGGCTCGATGATTGACTGCGCGATGTGCCGCGCGTTCGAACGCAAGCCGATGCTGCTGAGATTCGGCCCGAAACCGTTCTTCGCTTGATCGAGGCTATGGCACTTCGCGCAGCCCGCGCCCAGCGAGTGCTTGAAGAGCAACGCACCGCGCTCGCGATTGCCCCGTTCGAGCAAGCTCAGTGCGGCATCGAGCGTTGCCTTCACATCACGTCGGCTGAGCGGCACCGGAGCAATCGCGACGATGTAGTTTCCCTTACCGCCAGCGCCGCCATCATCGGTATTGCCGCCGAGCTCAATGCGTCCCGCGTCGAACGTTCTCTCGTAGAACTCGAACCGCGCGCCTTCGTTGATCGCGGCTGTGAACGGCTGCTTCTCAAAGCTCTTGAGCAGCCAACTGGGAGCTGTCTTCTGCCGCGCATCAATGCCGACCCACAGACGAACGGGCACGAGCGTTTCGGCACTCAGCCAATTTTCGCCGCGTGAGTTGTCGTCGTTGTTGGCGGTTTGAATGAGGTCGCTGCCAAGAAGTTCCGGCGGGACGTTGCTCAAGTGATAGCCGCGATCAACATAAGCCGGAGTCCCGACCACAAAGCCGCCCGGCACGACCTTGTAATCCGAATTACCCTTCGTCTTCACATTCCGCGCCGCCGCGATGCCGCTCTTCGATGCCGAGTCGGTCGCTGAAGCCACCGACGCGACCCGCAAGGACCGACCGCGAATCGCCGGCGCCGAACTGCCGCTCTTCGACAACCATGACTCGGCCACTTGACGCACTGAGGCATCAGCATCGCTCATCGCCAACGCACCGACTTCCGCCCGAGTCGCGGCATGAGTTTCGAGCAGCGCCAATAATGCCGCTCGTCGAACTGCAGCGCGCGAATCGGTGAGCAACGTCCGCAACTCGTTCGTCGAACGCAGAGCCCGCAGGGCCTGCCATCCGCCATAGAAGACGGTCGAGTCTGACTCACGCTGTAATTTTTCCAACAGCTCGGGAACGAGCGCCGTTTGACGAGTCTCAAGCACCGCTTGAACGGCGGCGAATCGCACCCGCGGTTGAGCATGCGGCAACGCGATTCGCAAGGTGTCCGTCAGCCGCTCGATCTGCCGAAGCTGCTTCGCTCGATAGGCAACAATTCTTACCGCTTGAACCTGCAGATTGAGTGATGCCTTCGAGTCGGCTCGCAGTGTGTTCGCCAGGAAGTCGGCGAGTGCGCTTTGTGGCCGAGTCGCTCCGCGACTCGGCGGCGAGTTGCGGAGCAACTCGCCTACAGGCACGCGTCCCAGCGCCCAGACCGTCCACGTTTCCTGGTTCTCCGTCAGCTGGCCCTCGGTCAGTCGATTGATGAGTGTCTTCTCATCAACGCCGCGTCGCACCAATTCATCTTGCGCGTTGATCCTTCGCACCGGCAGCGGCGAGTCGAATTCGTGCAGCACCTCGTCGAGCGAGGACATTTCCAGAGGCTTCGAAGTCTTCAGTGCGGCAGCCGGCGGCGCGTCCTTCCAAGCGACGCGGAAGATGCGGCCTTCGTTCGTGAGTTGCCCGTCCTTCCATTCGGCTCCGTAGCCGCTGCTCCAGCCGAGCACCCACAACGCCCCATCCGGACCGAACTCCAGATCGGTCGGTCGAAATAGCGATTTGCCCCCGTCGATAAACGGCGTGAAGCCGCCGCCAGCAGGCCGCAGCAACGCTCCGTCCCACTGCGGTCGCCAGACGTAGGTCGTCTTCTGCAACCAGTCGTTGACGAGGAACATGCCGCGGTATTCCGGCGGAAATTGCGGCGACTGACAGAAGACGACTCCGGTGCCCGAGCCTTCAAACAACGGCCCGCTGACCGGCGCGGTCGGAGCATGCGGTTCG
>SYJG01000173.1 GCA_005798445.1 Planctomyces sp. | reverse complement strand
GTGTCGGCGATGATGATCCCCTTCGATCGCGCGATCTCGGAGCCGCGTTGGTACACGCCGAGGCTCAGGTCTCGCAGTTGGCGAGAAGTCGCCTCGCCGATCAGCCGGCACATTTCCTCAAACGAGATGTTGATGTCGTGACCAGACTCGGCCTTCGTTGCGGGCGTGAAGATCGGTTCGGGAAGCTTGTCGCTCTCGCGCAGTCCGGTGGGCAAGGGGATGCCGCAGACCGAGCCGCTTTGCCGATACTCCTTCCAGCCGGAACCGGAGAGGTAGCCGCGCACGACGCACTCGATGGGGACGACCTCCGTCTTGCGGACGACCATGCTGCGGCCGGTCAGCGAATCGCGATCCGTACCAGCAGGCAGCGGGACGTCATCAAGGTTCTGGCTGAGCAGGTGATGCCGAACCGGCAGGTGCTCGAACCAGAACCGGCTGAGTTGTGTGAGTACTCGGCCTTTGTCGGGAATTCCGCTGGACAAGACCCAGTCGAAGGCACTGATGCGGTCCGAGGCAACCATCAACATGCGGTCGCCGAAGTCGTACATGTCCCGCACTTTGCCCCGCTTGGGGGTGTGTCCGGGGATCGTGCTGCTCAGGAAAGCGGGCATGGGGGAAAACTCGAAATCCGAAACCCGAAATCCGAAACTTTGCGGCCCACGAGGCTCAATTCGAGTTTCGGATTTCGGGTTTCGAGGTTCCGCGAAAGCGGCGGAGTCTAGCCGTGCGAGCACTGCTTGAACAACCACTTCGGCACCAATAGACTCGGTCTTCTTCGCCGACTCGAAAGTCGGGAAGAAGGCTCATGTAGCGTCCATTTGTTCGGACGACTGCGCGGGCCAAGATTCTTGTGGACGCCGTTCTTGGTGCGAGGATTCGCGTGGGTGTCATGAAGTTCCAGGTCTATCCCGAAAGCTTGATGGCGGGATGGCCCGAAGCCCAGGACGCGTACATCACCGGCTTCGACGGCCGCGTGTTTCCGTCGCGTGTTGAGATCGAAGGTAACACGATCTCATGCCGCCGACCGGCGTCCGACAGCGGGAAATTCAACGTCGCATGGCCAGTGCCTGGGTTTGGTCGGCCGGTCATCAGCACTTCCAGTCTTCGCGAACAAGAGGCCGCCTATGTGCTGGCCATCGAGTTGGCCCGTGGGAAGATTTGCCAGGTCCGCAATCAGGCCGCGACGTGGGATCAGTTGGGGATGCAGATCCCCGAGACATTCCATCCCGTTCACAAGGCCGCTCATCTGCTGTTCGCAAAATCGGTCGCATTGAAAAACGATCTCGTCGCTGCCAGTGATCTTGCGACGCAGGCGATCGCGAAGTCTTGCGAAGCTGCTGAGCTGCTGACCAAGTCGTACACCGATCAGCGGCTGGCGATTCGCGTGCGACGATCCTCGCAGTTGCCGATTTCGTTGGGCTGTAACTTTGCCCACGCTCAGCCCGATGCAAGTTGGGAGTCGTTGATCCCTGGCACATTCAATGCCGCTGCGATCCCAATCGAGTGGCGGTTCATTGAACGGGACGAGGGCAACTACGACTGGAGTTGGCTCGACGCCCAGGTGGAATGGTGCCAGCAGCACAAACTGGTGATGCTCGGCGGGCCATTGCTCGATCTGTCGCCACATGGACTGCCCAAGTGGTTGGAACAATGGGGCCACGACTTCTTCAACCTGCAGAGCTTTCTGTGCGACTTCGTCGAAACCGCAGTTTCGAGATACCTCGGTAAGATTCGGTTATGGGAAGTCTCCTCACGAGTTAACACCGGCGGCGCTTTGAATCTGACCGAAGAAAACTGTTTGACGCTGGTTGCTCGCACGCTGGAGGTCGCTCGCCGCGTGGACGAGGAATCCCAATTCTTGATCCGCATCGAGCAACCGTGGGGGACGTATCAGACTCGCGGCCTACATCGACTCGCCCCAGTGCAATTCGTCGACGCACTGCTCCGTTGCGGAGTCGGACTGGCGGGAGTGAATCTGGAGATCGCCGTCGGCTACACCGATCGCGGCTCCGCCTCACGCGATTCGCTCGACTTCAGCCGGATGCTGGATGTTTGGAGCAGCCTGGAAATCCCGTTGCACATCACACTGGCGTTTCCCTCTTCCAACAATCCCGACCCGCAAGCCAACAGTGACATCGGCGTCGAGGCCAACGGCTGGAAGTCCCCCTGGAGCGAAGAGGCTCAAGCCGAGTGGATCGACATGTATCTCCCGTTGCTGATCGCCAAACAGTCCGTGAATGGAATCTATTGGACTCACCTGACCGACGCGGCACCGCACGACTTTCCCAATGCCGGTCTGATCGACGCCACGGGTCGCCCCAAGAAGGCTCTGCAAATGCTGGCGGATCACAGCAAGAGTCACTGGCAATCGTAACCCACCCGCACCTGCGCCGCCGCCTTGCGGTGGCGCAGCGAGCCGATCAAGATCCCGCGCGATTCACTGATGCGGAGATTCGACATGGCCACGGATGATCCTTCCAAGCCGACAAAAGACAATGTCCCAGCTCGCCGAATGCGCTGGTGGCCCATCGCAGCCGCACTTGCTGTCGGCGGCGCATTGCAATTCGCTGCCACAATTTTTTTTGGAGAAAATCGGCCCTATCGAGATTGGGCCTGCGTGTTTGTCATTTGGCCGCTGACCGTGTTTCTGCTGCTGCTCTGGTGGATTTTTTGGTCACGGCTTCCTTGGCGGACTCGCGGGGTGGGCTTACTGATCATCGCGGTCATCGCCGGATCGAGCCTCGGAGCCTTTCGTTTCGATGAATTTGACGGCGCGATGATCCCTCGTTTCTCGCCGCGCTGGCTGCCTTCCAAGCAAGATCAAGCCGCCGAATTCTTCAAAAGCAATTCGACCAACAACGCATCGACCACGTCGGATGACCTCGCCAATGAAAGCCTTGTGCCGACCGAAGGTGACTGGCCCGCGTTTCGCGGGCCGAATCGTGACGACGTCGTCATCGGCGAATCACTCCGAACCGACTGGGACGCGAGTCCTCCGAAGCAACTCTGGAAGCACCCGATCGGCTCCGGCTGGGGTGCATTCGCGGTGATCGGACGCCGAGCTTGGACGTTGGAGCAACGCGGCGAAAACGAGTTGTGTGTCTGCTACGACATCCAGACCGGCCACGAACTGTGGACCCACGCCGACGCCGCTCGCTTCAGCAGTCCACAAGGAGGCGTTGGCCCTTGCTCGACACCGACTGTGCATGACGGCAAGGTCTTCACTCAAGGAGCCACTGGAATCCTAAATTGCCTCGATGCAGCCACTGGCCTGCGCGTTTGGACTCGCAACACGCTCGAAGACGCTAGCTCGCCAAATCTGGAATGGGGTCAATGCGGCTCCCCCTTGATCGTGGACGATTTGGTCATCGTCAATCCGGGTAACAATGACGAAGCAAGCCGAAGGAATCATTCTTCAGTCATCGCGTATCGGCATGAGACTGGTGAAAAGGCCTGGGCCGTCCAAGGCAGACAAGGAAGCTACAGTTCACCTCACATTGCAACACTTCGTGGGGAGGTTCTCCGCGAGTTCCGGTCCGAGAGTCAGGTGCTCATCTTTGATGGGTTAGGAATTGTCGCCTTGCGGCCAGAAACTGGCGAACCATTGTGGTCGTTCACCTGGGTTAACACGCCGCAAGTGAACTCGGCTCAACCGCTGGTGATCGATGAGAATTTGGTTCTGATTGGATCAGGATATGGCAAAGGCAGTGTCTTGCTCGGCTTCCTTGCAGCGGTTGACGAAACTGGTGGTCGTCATCTGGGGGTGGTCGAACGCTGGCAGTCGGCACAGTTCAAGTTGAAATTTAATAGCGCTGTGCGTCGCGGCGAGTACGTTTTCGGTTTGGATGAGGGGATGTTGACCTGCCTCAGTCTGATGAGTGGCAAGCGGAGTTGGAAGCAGGGCCGATACGGCTACGGCCAACTGCTGCTGATCGAGGACAAGCTATTAATCCTGTCGGAAGAGGGGGACATCGTACTCGTCCCTGCGACGCCGGAGACGCCACGCGAGTTGGCTCGATTCCACGCGATCGACGGCAAGACTTGGAATCATCCCGTCCTGTCGCGCGGCCGGTTGCTCGTCCGCAACAGCGACGAGGCCGCGTGCTTCGATCTGCGATGACGGCTCGGTACGACTATTGCGCCAGAAGTTGATCCGGGCCGACCATGCCGACTTCGAAGGCGTAGCGGAACAACTCGGCGCGACTCTTCACGCCCAGCTTGCGAGTTAGCCGGACGCGGTAGGTCTCCGCCGTCTTCACGCTCAATGTCAGCGCATCGGCAACCTGTTGGTTGGTGAATCCCTGAGCCAACATACGCAACACTTCCGTCTCGCGCTTGCTGAGGAACCCAGATGGTTTTTGACGCCCCCCCAGACTCTTGATCTTGCTGAGCGTTCCCGGATCAGCGCGATCAGAAATCGCCGAGTCGATGAAAGTGTGACCGCGAGCGACCTCACGCAGTGCGTTCCGCAACTCCGCCGCCGGAGACCGTTCACTGACATAACCTGTCGCTCCTGCAGCCAATAGCAGACGGGCGAACGACAGCTCGTCATGTGGTGAAATGGCGATAATCTTCGTCTGTGAATGCTGACGTTGCAGCGATTCAATCAACGAGCTTCCGAAACCTGCGCGCTGGGACAAAGTCATCAGGATCAAATCGGGACGATGATCACGAAGTTGCTCATGAAGGCGATCCGCCGTGTCCGCCTCGCCAACCACCGAGACCCCGACTTCGCTCTCCAGCAACATGCGGAGCGCAGCTCGCGGGAGAGTCAACTCATGGGCCAGCAGTAAACGAAGGGAGTTCATACGGCGATCGCTCGGACGAAAGGAATCAAAAGCAACTCGCTGCGGTGGACAATCGCGACAATGTAATGCCGTCGCCCTGAAAAGTGTCAAGAATCTTCTGACGCAAATGCTCGAAGACTTGCGAAATCAGGCAAAAAACGAGTTCGTGGTCAAACAGTAAGTCGTCAGTGAAACCCTGAGAATGCCCGGCTGAAAACCACTCAATTCTTCTTACGACATTGTAGGCACAAGGATTACACGGGAAAGGATACACGACCAATTGGCTATCCGCTTCTCACGGGCGCAAACTCTCGGAGATTTTCCCGAAATCCTTGCCGAAATTACGGCAAAAATCCCAGAAATCCCGGCAAGCACGCACGATGACCACTTCGCCTACTTCGCAGCCGCAGCGGCTGGAGGCGCATAACCAGGTGCGGCAATGATCAGCTTCGCTTCTTTGCCGTCGTCCGCGTTCCATAGCCGGACTTCACCGGTGTAGCTACCGGCGGCGACTCGCTTGCTCGCGGTATTGAACGCGACGGAATAGACCCAATCCGTGTGGCCTGCCAGCGAGAAGACCTGCCCACCATCTGCGAACTTGTGGATGCGAGCCGTCTTGTCCGCACTGCTCGAATAGATCATCCCTTCCTTTGTCGTCGCAATGCGAAACACATCGCCGCCGAATCCGCCAATTGCACGCACGGCAGCCGCGTCGCTGACGTTCCAAATCCGAATCTGCCGATCGGCTCCGCTGCTGATGACCTGCGCCCCGTCGGGTGAGAAACCGACGCCAAACACCGGTTGACCATGTGCGTTGAACGTAACCAGCGAATCCCCCGTCTTCAGATCGAAGACTTTCGCCGTCTTGTCTCGGCTAGCCGAAGCGAGCTTCGTCCCATCCGGCGACCATGCGATGTCCATGACCCAGTCAGCGTGATCTTCGATCGCCAACAACTCCTTACCCGACGGGACCTCGAATACGCGAATCGCACGATCCGCGCCGGCGCTGGCGAGCTTTGTACCGTCCGGGCTGAGTGCGATGGCGAAGACCGCATCGTCGGTGCTCACCCAATCCCCGAGCAACTGACCGTTCTCAACGTTGAAGACCTTCACTTCACCCAGTTGCGCCGGAGTTCCCGCCGCGACGTACAGAGTCTTGCCATCGGCGCTAAATTCGAGGTCATAGACTCGTTCGGAAACGTTACCAATTCGGCGCACAACAGCGCCATCGGTTGGATTCCACAACACAACTTCGTGATAGCCCGATGTCGCCAACAGTGATCCGTCAGTGTTGAACGCGACCGCTGTGACTGGCACCGGCACCGGATATTTCTCCGGAGCGGGCGGCTGCACTTCCTTCGGAATGATGCGGATCAACGGCGAATTCGGTTCAAAACCAGCATTCAAGTTCGCCCCAGTTGCGATCCACTTCTCGATGAGCGCGATCTGCTCCGGCTTGAGCGGATCGGCGTCCTTGGGCATCGAACCATCTTTGAGCACCGCGAGAAGATTCGACTTCGCATCTCCCGCCTTTACCGCTTCGCCGCTCTCACCCCCTTTGAGGACCGCGGCAAATGTTTCCATGTTGTATCGCCCCTTCGCCGTGCGGGCGTTGTGACACGCGAGACACCGCTTCGCAAAGATCGGCGCGACGGAGTGCGAAAACGACACCATCCGATTCAGCGCAATCAGTCCCCCCTCGACGGCTCGTTGTTTCGTCACCCATTCGGTGTTGACCATTGCCAAGGCCTCGGATGCCTTTTGCACTTCCGGCTGAAACACTTTCACGTCGGCATCGAGCTTCGTCAGCCCTGCCGTCGCGTCGGTGATTGTCTTCTTGGAGACTTCAATCGTCTGCGTCGTCGTCGTCACCAGCGCGACAGCATCCGTAGCCGCTTTCAAAGCGGCTGCCGCCTTCGCCTCTTCGTCCTTGGACTTCTTGAGAGCTTCTTCGGCCGCTTTGGCCGCCACGTCGGACGCCGTTTTCGCGGCTGCGAACACTTTCGCGGCTTCGACCTTGACGGCCTCTGCCTTGGTTGCCGCTTCTTGAGCCGGCTTGAGCTTCTCTTCACTCGACTTCAACGCCGTCATGGCCATCGTCAGCGAGGTCTTCAGCTTTGCGATTTCGTCGGAGAGAGTCTTCGCTTTGTCCTGCACGCCCTTGAGCTGCGTTGCCGCCGCGTCTTTGCGCGCCTTGGCTTCATCAGCTTGTTGCTTGAGCTGATTGAGTTGCTCCTCGGTCGGCGGATCAAACGCCAACGCTTGCGTCGCCCCCAGATTCGCCAACGACACAGTCACCACACAAGCCACCAACGTACGTACCACGAAGCGAGTCATGAGCATTCCTTTCCGGGAAAGCGTCCGCCGCACAAAGCGGCTTGAAACCGGAGGTTCTCCTGGCGGGAGTTTTTTTGGGCGGGAAACAATTCAGGTAGGATCGAAACAGCATCCCTGGATGGGTGCGGGGTGTCAAGCAGCCGCCTGTTCGAGTGGGACTTGAACTGGGAATTTTGCCCGAACAATCGGAACGACCGCGACCGAGATTCCTAATCCACAAACAAAAACTCGTTGCCGTTCAGCAACACTCGGCAAGCGTTCGGCAGGCCGTGCTGCCGAGCGTAGTCGCTCAGTACCGTTCGTTCATGGGGAGTTGGATCGCGTTGCCAAACGAATCGGGCGGCAGCGGCAATTTGCCGTTCCAAATCCCCACCAACCTGGAGGGCTCGCGAGGCGAGGTGTTCGCTTTGGCGGATCACGAACGGATTGTTGAGCATCGCCAGCGCCTGAAGTGCTGTGATCGACGAATTCCGAACTGCGGTGAGCTGCGAAGAATCGGCGACGTCGAGCGTTTCCATCAGCGGATCGGGAAGCGTGCGGAAAATGAACCGATACACGCTGCGCCGCCCGTTCTCCGGTCGATCGGGATCGAAGTTGGCATAATCGACGTTCGGAGTCACATGAATGCCAGGCGTCTGAATGAACTGTTTGACCGATTCACCTCCCATGCGCCGATCCAGTTGGCCCGTCGTCACGATGAGTGCGTCGCGCACGGACTCGGCATCCAACCGAGTTCGATTCATCCGCCACAAAAATCGATTGTCCCCGTCGATCGCCGCGTTGTGTTCGTTGTTCTGCGAGGACTGCCGGTACGTTGAGCTGGTGACAATCAGACGATGCAACCGCTTCAGGCGAGCGGGGGGCGTCAGCCCTCCGGTGGATTGTTCAGACGATTGACCAGAAGTTGCTGACGCGATGTCGGAATCACCGGGGGGCTGACGCCCCCCGCTCGCCAATTCACAGGCCAGCCAATCGAGCAACTCGGGATGCGTCGGCTTCGAGCCCATTTGGCCAAGATCATTCGGCGTGTCGCAAAGGCCGCGGCCAAAGTGGTAGTGCCAGATTCGATTTGCGATGCTCCGCCACGTCAGGACGTTGCGGCGGTCTGTCAACCAGTTCGCCAGGGCCGCGCGACGGGCAGCTTCGTCTGACTCGTTCGTCAACTCAAACCGCGCTGCGAGTCCCTCGACACACGCAAGCGACCCGGATTGAGCGACCTCTTTCGCCTGTTTGATGTCACCGCGAGTCAACAGATGCACCATCCGAATCGGCCGCTTGCTCGGTGAAGTGAGTGCGTCCGATTTCATCTCACCCGACGCTGCAAAAATCATCTGCGGACCGGGGAGCGCGACCAAGTCTCGCTCAACCTGAGACTGCCGGACGAACCGCGCGAGTTCTGCTCGTTCGAGGTCGCTTCGTTCTGTCGCGGGCTTCTTCAGGATCGCGTTGATCTCGGCCGGCACCAAGTCACCGTCCAGCGCCAACGATTCGCCCGCGGTCGTCACCGAGATTCTCGGCCGACCGATCAAGTGTCCCCCACCGTGCAGTTGTTCCAGCACGACCGTCAGCACGATTCCGCCTTCAACCGTCACTGGCTGAGCGAACTCGTAAATCGCCCGATGATCCTCACCGACACGCGGATGGATGCCCCAGGCTGTCCCCGGATTGCCGTCGATCGTGTGCGCGATCGTCCAACCGTCCTGATTGAAATCGGCTCGCGGATTCTTCAGCGCAAGCGGCTTCGCGTCGGCGGCGAGTGCCTGACCGTTGGCCGTCGCGAACACTTTGAATTCGCTGAGGTGCAAGTTGCCGTTGTCTTGTCGGCCGGGTCCGCGTTTCGACAGCGAGTCGTCGGCTAACACTTCGAGCCGCAGTGCGGTGAGTCCGCGCAGCGGCGTATGAAACGTCAGCGAGTAGGTGTCCTTCTCCGGCCGTTTCTCGGTGGCGAGGACCGAGCCATCCGCCTGCTTCGTGAGCGTCGAACCTTCCGCCGATTTGAATTCAACCGGTTCGAGCATTTGCCAGACCGAGGGAGCCGCGACTTGCTTCGCTTCCCAAACGGCAGCGATTTCCTGCGCGGCGGACGACAGCAACGACGGATCGGCCTGACCTTTGAGACCGCGCAGCCGAACCAATTCTCCTCGCAACGAATGCCGGCGGCGGCCGACTTCCGGATCGGCGTCATACATTCGCTCGCCCTTGTCAACACCGGCAAAGACCGCTTGCAGAGCATAGTAGTCCGACTGTTTGATCGGGTCGAAAAAGTGATCGTGACAGCGAGCACAATGCACCGTCGTGCTGACGAAGGTGCTCATCACGGTCGTGACAATGTCATCGCGGTCGAGGTACTGCGCAATGCGGCGGTCATCAGTGTCGTCTTGAATGCTCTGCAGGGAACTTTCGTCGAACGGCCCGGTGGCGAGGAATCCGGTCGCAACCACCGCTTGCAGGTCATCCGGGAAGAGGGCATCTCCCGCGACTTGCTCTGCGACGAATTGCGAGTACGGCTTGTCGTCGTTGAATGAGCGGATCAAGTAATCGCGATACGGCCACGCCGTCGGCCTCGGCCGGTCTTGATCGTGCCCGTGAGACTCGGCGTAGTGGACCACGTCCATCCAGTGCCGTGCCCAACGCTCGCCGAAATGAGGATTGGCCAGTAACCGATCGACCAGCCGTTCGTAGGCGTCCTCGCGTGGATCGGCGACGAATTCGTCCACCTCATCAGGCGTTGGCGGCATCCCCAGCAGATCAAACGAGACCCGCCGAATCAACGTGCGACGATCCGCGGACGGAGAAGGTTCGAGACCATTTTCCGCGAGCGTACTGCGCACAAAACGGTCGAGCGAATTCTGCGGAACCAATTGCGGAAAGCGACGCGCAACATCGGGAACTTGTGGTCTCGTCAGCGGACGAAGCGACCACCAAATATCGTTCGGTTTCGACTCGTCACTCTTGGTCGAGACGACCTCCGCCGCCGCGAAGCTGAGCAACCCGCACACGCAAAGCGTACAGAGCAGAAGCAGTCCTGACAGAATCAAATTTCGCCCACAGCGCGAGCACCACATTGGCAGACCCTCGAAAGAATCATCCAGCGAGATTCGAGGCACCAATTATGGTCAACCTCCAGCGGTTGTGGCTACGTTCAGGGAAATACGAACGGCTTTTGGCCTTTGTTTTCCGCGTAGTTCTTCGACGAGATGATTGCCGCCTTCTTGGATTCGTCGATGATCAAGACCATCGGGTTGAGTGGACGGTCCTTGCTCGACGATTTGACCATCGCCTCAATCGCCGCCAAGCCGGGGACTTTGCCGAGTTTTAAGGTCTGCTTCATCACCTGCGTGTAGCCACCGTCCTTCAGACCATCACCGTCCAGAGTAATCGTCACCTTGCACTCGTCAGCGACTTCCTTCAAGGCCTCTTGGAGCGGAGTGTTCGTGAACTCAGCCTCGACGATCAATTGTTTGAGGCGGTCGAGCACAAGTTCGGGCAACTTCGTACCGGACTCTTTCGGGCCTGTGGCTTTGCTCGCGGCCTTGTTGAAGTCTGTGCGAGTTGATTCGTCCCAGGTCAGCAGCGTTCCGATCGCGAGATTCGGGGCGGCTCGTTCTGGCAGCGCGGTGGCCAGCGAGACGTATCGGTCGCCGGTCGAAGCATGAGTCGATAGGGCAAACGCTTTCGTCATCGCCGGGAAGCGGCCGATGATCTGGCGTGGTCCGAGCACTTTCGGGTCCATGTAGTCGTGGATCGTGTCGGCCAATTCGCGCGGCAATTTGTCGAGCCGTTTCTTCAACTCGGTCTGAGCGGCCGTTTTGGCGAGGGACGATTTGTTGCGAGCCAGAATTTCAGAATGAAACTTGTCGCCAACGTGCAGACTGACAGCGACGGTCTCGAACTGCTTCGGGTCAAAGAAGTCAACCACGCGATCGGCGATGCGTCGAAACTCGTCCGCGAAAATGAACTGGGCGTGTGCTCCCAGCGTGGTCGGGTCGAATACCAGCACGACATGCCGCAGGCGGTCAGTTTTTCGCAGCAGCGCTTCCAGGCCGGGAGCCTGGGCATTTGGACGATTGACCGCCTCGGCCATCTCGTTC
Organism: Planctomyces sp.; assembly: GCA_005798445.1. Taxonomy (GTDB): domain Bacteria; phylum Planctomycetota; class Planctomycetia; order Planctomycetales; family Planctomycetaceae; genus SXKJ01. Next base: position 2,295 of record SYJG01000173.1, on the reverse strand, counting down.
TGTCTCAGCCTCGGGCAGAATGCGAACGTCCGCAGGTCTTTGATGACGTACGCATGCGTCTCATTTTCATAAACCGGGTAATCGCTGGCGTCGGAGTTTTTGAGTTCGGCCTTCATCTCGCGGAAGGTTTTGATGAGTTCCGTCTTCTGCGCAGGATCCTTGAGCCGCACGACCCCGCACACCTGAATCCCTTCGCCGACGACACCTGGGACCAATCCGAAAGTCAGCTCTTCAATCAGAGACGGATCGTGATTACACAGCTCTTTGATCTGCTTGCCGAGCCATTCTCCCAGCGGACCCCAGCAGAATCGAAACTCTTCGCGCTTCGTTCCTTTCTCCCACAGGTCTCTCGGCCGCACATGCACAATCGCCGTCACGCCGTAGGGCATGAGGATCATGTCGAGCGGCGCCCCTTTCGTCGGGCTGACCGGCAGAGGAGATTCCCACGGCAGCGACTCACTGACTTCATCTGCGGTCCCTGCTGAATTCTCAGCGACCGCTTTGGTCTTTCCCTTTCCGTTCGCTCCGGATCGACTATTCAAAGCGACCACCAGAATTCCGCCGACTGCCAACACTCCGATCAAAATCATCGCCACCAATTGCGTCTGCTTCGCTTGTCGAGATTTCTTCGACTTGGATTTTGACTTCGCCTTTAGCAGCGAATTGGCCGACAACATCTCGACCTCAGACGGCAAGGCGCTGGGAACCGACTCTGGTTCTTGAAAAACTCCGAACGGATTGTCGATAGCGGCCGGTGCGAACGACGCGGGAGCGGCCGGAACAAACGGCGGCGGGACGGGCGTTTGCGGCGGCGGAGCCATTATCTGGGGAGGCATGTACTGCGGAGCCCCGTAGGGCATCGGCGCGTAACCCGGAGGTATCGGATACGGGTACGGCATTCCCGGCTGAGGCGGATATGGCACCTGGGGATAACCCGGCGGCACTCCCCACTGTTGTGGCGGCACGGGATAGGGATACCCGGGCGGGATCATCGGTGGTGCCGGTGGCGGCGGCGTTTCGTCAACCGGTTGAGCATCCGGAACCCATCGCGCACCAGTGCCCGACTGCGGATTCCGCACACTCGGCTCGGCAATCTCCATCTGGACTTCATCGGCTCCCGTGCGACGTTGCTCGATTTGCTCCAACTCGTCGTACAACTCGTCGACGTCCAGAGGATCACCATCCGGCTCGACCTGCGACGCGGCCACCTCTTGCGCAGTCGGCTCCGTCATCACGAATGCATGCCGACACTTGGGGCACTTCCCCTTCCGGCCGAGCAAACTGCGATCGGGCAGCTTCAGTGACTTGCCACACTTCGGACAGGAAATTTGCAATCCGGCCATGCTGCTGTACCACCAATTTGCGACGAACGATTTGCGAGCATGTTACGTCTCATTCGCGACCGTTGCCAATCGTTGACGTCGGCGCGACGGGAGTGTTGGGGCTGCGTGCTCAGCCCTTCGACAACTCGGCCTGAACTCGTTCGAGAATCCTCTTCGTGGCGCGAATGCCTTCGGGTTCGCCGACTTTTGTCCCCTCGTACTCGATCCCCACATAGCCGTGATATCCGGCAGCGAGCACGATCTTCATCATCTTTAAGAAATCGGTTTCTTTGTCCGTCCGCGTGTCGATGGTGACCAGCGGCTTCGATTCCTCGAAGTCATACGACTTGGCACTGACCGCCTTGGCAAACGGCATCAATTCGGCCACGCCTTTGTAGCGGTCGTACCACTCGTTCTTGTCATTGTTGACGGCAAAGTTTCCGAAGTCCGGCAGCGTACCACAGCGTGGGTGATTGACTTTCTTCATGACCTTCGCCAGCCATTCGCCGTTCGACGACAGGCCGCCATGATTCTCGACGATCACGTTCAAGCCGTGCGTCGCACCGAACTCGGACAACTTGCGGAGTCCGTCCGCCGCGCGATCGACTTGCTCGTCGTAGCTGCCACTGCTTTGAGCGTTGACGCGGATCGAATGGCAGCCAAGAAACTTTGCCGCCTCGACCCACTTGAAGTGATTCTCGACCGCCGTCTGCCGCTTCCTTTCGTCCGCATCGCCGAGTGCCCCTTCGCCGTCACACATGATGAGCAGCATCTTGACTCCCTCGCCATCGGCCCGCTTCTTGAGCTCCGCAAGGTACTCGGAGTTCTTCGCCTTATCGGCCAAGTGTCAGTCAAAGGTAGTCACCCGCGGCGTTGCGTGGTGACAAAGTGTCAGTCAAAGGTAGTCACTGTTTGCGGTGCTTGTTTTTTGGCTTGTAGTCGATGGTTTTGATCTTGGGGTGGTCATGTGGTT
>SYJG01000172.1 GCA_005798445.1 Planctomyces sp. | reverse complement strand
TACGAACGCGGCGTGACACTCACCAAGACCGCCCTCCAACAATACGCTCCTCACATCCAACGCTCCGACACCTTGCCCAAATGGAGCCTGACAATCCGCCCGCAATAACCGGTAGAACATTTCAGACCGGCTGCCTAAGTTTTCTTGGGTGAGACCTCGACGTCGCCGCCGAACTTCTCAACGGCGGCAATTAGTGCGTCGTAGATCGGCCGCAGCGCGGCCTTCGCGCCGGCATACTGAGCGGTGACCAGACCATCGCCTTCCGCTGCCGGTTGACCCCCTTGAAGAACGTGTTGCGCGACGAGATTCGCGTAGCCATGCCCCAGGCTGTGCTCGGACTTCAGATGCGTCACGATCTGACCGTGCTTGGCGAGTTTCGTCGCGCGGGCCAGTTTGATCCACTCGTCGAGCGATTTGCCGGTTTTCTCCGGGAAGTTGGCGATCATTGAAGCCAGCATCTCGTCCGGCGATTTGGCCATTGCGCGTCTCCTAAATACTCTGAGACAAAGTCCCTCACACCGGCGAGCGGCAGGGCGTCAGACCTCCGCGTGCGGGAATGGCCGCTGCCTCATTGTCACTCGGAGGGCTGACGCCCTGACGCTCGCCGAGTCGCTCGGCTACTTTCGGCGCTTGTAGGTGATCGAGAACATCGCGGCCTCTTTGCCATCCTCGCCGGGGCCGAACATGGTGAAGAGCATCGTGTTCTTTTCCTTGTGCTCGGTCACCATTTTCATTTTGATCGGCTTGCCGTCGGGGCCGGGGCCTTCACCGGTCATGGTCAGCACTTTGCCGTCTTTGTCGTAGGTGCCCTCGGTGATCAACGGGCTGGTAATCATGGAATCGACCCAGACACTGACGTATTTCTTCTTGGCGGGGTCGTAGCTGTCCAACCCCTTGCCAGAAAATTTCTCGCCAGCGAAATCCCCTTGAAAGTCGCTGGTCAGCCACAGACCGCCGACTTCCATCTTGTAAACGACCGTCCCTTTCGACTCGGTGTCCCCGAACTTCATGATCGCATCCCATGTCCCTTCGAGTTCCTTGAGCTTCCGATGCTCCGGTCCCGGCTTGGGCGACTCCTGAGCGGACACGTTGGACACGAACATCAACGTCACGGACCACACCGCGCACCAACGAATCACTGACGACATGATGGTTCCTTTCGCAGAGATGTGTGAACTTGGCGACCGAGGCCAGACTTGCGTTCTCGGTCAGGCGGCTCAAACTACGGTCGCAACTTAACGCTGTCAAGATTCCAAGGAGGGCGCGGCAAATGCCGAAACGACGACCAAAACCGCGAGCGTACCATCACGGCGACCTGGAGCATGCCCTGATCGACGCGGGGCTGGCGATCGTCGAACGCAATGGCATAGAAGCGTTGTCGTTGCGTGCCGTCGCTCGGCGGGCCAAGGTGTCGCACACGGCACCGTATCATCACTTCGCGAACAAATCGGAACTGCTCGCCGCCGTCGCCGCAGCCGGCTTCGATCAAATGGTCGAGGCAATCCGGAAACAGTCCGAGCGGGTGCGGGCGGATGATCCGTTCGATCGACTGCGGGCCGTCGGTCGGGGCTATGTGCAGTTCGCGATGACTCGCCCATTGGTCTTTCGGCTGATGTTTCGCCCGGAACTGACGCGCCCGGCCGAGCACCCGCGCTTGATGGAAGCCGAGGGCCGCGCGTTCTCGACCCTGATGGAAACGATGGTCGCAATTCAGCAGTCGAGTTGCATCCGAGCCACCGACCCGCGACCGCCCGCGGCCTTTGCCTGGAGCACGGTCCACGGTCTGGCCATGCTGCACATCGACGAAGTGTTCGCGGAAACCCCACTCGGCCAAGTTCGCTTCGATCACCTGGCAGCCGAGATTCACGAGACGATTATCTCCGCGCTGCGGGCACATGCGTGGAAGTAACGCTGCCGTTTGTCGGTCAATCAACCAACGCGGAACGATGACCCCGGCTCCTAACACGACATCCGCACTTTATTGTTGGAGTTCCGCCTTTAGGCGGTAGTGCAACCGGCTACAGCCGGGACTCCAGCTCGAAGGTGCGCAGTCGGACGAATTCACGGGGAACGGAGACGGAAGTTGCTCATCGTTCCGCATACACCGCTGCCGGGGCCAGCAGGCCGCCGGTGCCGAGTTCGTTGACGATCTCTCGCGTGCAGAACAAAGCAATCGAATTGTCAGCGTCAGGTTTCACGGCCGAGGAAATGTCGAACGAGAACGGCTGGCAGTAGCCGCTGACAGAGTCCGCCTTCTCGCCTTTGTCGTTGATGTGCGGGACGTGTTGCCCGTTGACGAGGACTTTCACGCGGCCGTCGGTCGCGCCGATCCAGAGAAACGTTTTCTTGCCGGCGGCGAGCGGCGGCACCTTGAGCTTCATCCGATACCACGCGCTCCCCATGTAGTTGTGCAGGCCGAGTGACGACCAAGTCTCGACCACGCAATCGGTCGTCTTCCAGGCGGAGTCATCGAACTCCGGCTTCGACCAGCCGGCGGCTTCGCCCTGTTTGTCTTTGTCCGTTTGGAATCGCCACTGCTTCAGCGGCGCGGCGACGACATTGAACTGCGTCGCCACGCGAGCGGCATCGTTGTGCGTCAGGCCATAGAACGCATCGAAGTACCGGACGTTGAGCGTCGCCTCTCCGGTCCAGCCCATCTTCGTGAACGCGAATTGCGGCTCGTACTGCTTGCCGAGTTCAATCAGTCGTGTGCGATACGCGGTGACTTGTCCCGCCAGCGTGGACCAGCGGCCGTCGGCGAGATCGCGCCGTTGCTGCATCAGCATCTCGAACGTGGCGAGTGAATCGTCGGCAAGTTTGACACGCGCGGTTTCGGCCTCATTCACGCACGCGGCGCGACCGGCATTCATCAAGCGGCGAGCTTCCGTCATCTTCTCAAGGTTCCAACGGCGCAGATGTCCGAAGCCGCAACCGGCGTACTCCGGGACTTTGAACCAAGTCTCGTCGATGTGCCGCCAATAGGCGGACATCGCTGCGCCCGCGTGGCCATACAGCCGCGAGTTGATTTCCTCGAGAATTGCTTCCGGCTTCGGCGACGGATCCCACGCCATCCGCAGGCCGAGCCAATGTGCGTGCAGCGAGGTGTCGAAATTGGTGATCGTTTCTGGTTGCCAGTAGCGGCAGGCTCCGCGCTGGTAAATGAATGGGATGTCGTGGCCCCATTTCGTCAGCATCGGGTTCGGCGAGGAAACCTCTGCCAAGTAATAGCCATAGAAGTAGTAGCTGGTCGCCGGCACGACTTTGCCCCAGCCCTCGACGAGATGCTGCATCGACTTGTTGTTCGGTTCGCCCGGATCGTTCAGCGGATGTGCGCGACTGAACGTGATCGGAGCGATCTGCGGCACGATGGCGGGATGCGGCTTTTCGCGGACAGGCGGCCGGGTGTAATCGACGTAGGCCAGCACTCCGAATTTCACTTCCGGGTATTTCGGTGCGACCGCCACCGCGATCCGATTGCACAGCACCATCAACCGATCCGCCTTCGCGACCGTTTGCAGCGACGGATCGAAGTCCCCCGCATCGAACTTCGTGTCGTCCGACTCATCCCACGTCGCGCCGTCATCCGGCGAGAGGGATACCGATTTCGTCTCCGGGTTCTTCGCGAGGTTGTCGAGCACCGACTTCGTGATCGCCTCAGCCACCAGTGGGTGAGTCCACTTGATCCAATGGTCGTGCGGCTTACCTCCGATGATCGCTTTGATTTCGGGGTGCTGTGTCCGCAGTTCTTTCGGCACTACGAACTCCAGCGCGTGTCCGGCCGACAGTTCCATGCCGCCGAGCCGATTACGCCGCGCGAAGTCGTTGTCGCAATACCACAGCCCGCGATAGATCGTGTACGGCGCGGTCGAGACATCTTGATCCTTTAGCGTGATCGTCTTCGACGTCGGCAGCACCTCCCCCATCGCACTCGGCAGGAACCAGCGGCAACCCAATTGATCGAGCAGTGTGTAGATCGCGTAGCTCGTCGCGAGATCACTCTCGCCGATCAGCCCGACAGCGTTGTTGCCGACAAAGGTCCGCAGCCCTTGCTGATACTCCGCCTTCTTCGCCGGCGGCCCGAACTTCGCCGTCGCCAACTCGCCAATCAGAATCGCGACCCGCGCATCGCCCGGCTTCGGAGCACCGATCTCAACGGGCAACTTCGCTCCCGACATCCGCTCAACGATGCCGACAAAGTCGCGCACCGACTCACGCAACCGCCGGCGATTATCCTCCGGCTTGAGCGTCCGCCAGACACCGGCCGGTTCCGAGTTCTTCGCCGCGTCATCCCAGACACGCTCGGAGACAAACACCGCAGCACGCGGTTGGCCATCGGTCACGAGCGTCGTGTCGGCTCGCAGCTCAGATCCGCTGATGTGGCAGGCGGAAATCACACACAGCACAGACCAGGTGAGACGAAAGATGCACATGATCTTCCTCGACGCAGAGATTCCAAGGGGGTGTTGGGATAACGGCTCTCGGCCATCGGCTGACGGCGATCGGCCGGACAGATCACTTCACGACGGCACTTTGGACCGTCAGTTTTCGCAAACGATCCGGATTGGGTTCCGGGAGCCGAGATAACGCACGCACTCCCGGAGTGCCTTCGGGCAGGCGAATCAGTTCCAGCGGCGGATCGGCGAGGTCTTGGTGGTAGAAGCGGCTACTGGGAAAGATGTCGGCCGGATACGAAAAATTGTCGAGCATCGCGAGCGAGACGCAGAGGCTCGCGCCGACTGCGCTTTCCAACATGCCGCCGACCCAGCAGGGGATACCGGCCGCTTGGCAAAGGTTGTGAACGGCGACCGCGTTCGTCAGACCACCGATGCGTCCGGGCTTGATGTTGACGAATCGACAGCTCTTCAAGCGGATGGCCAGTTCCGCTTGGCGCACGTTGTAGACGCTCTCGTCGAGACAGACCGGCGTGCGGACTTGGCGTTGCAGTTCGGCGTGATCGACGACGTCGTCGTTGTTGAGCGGCTGCTCGTACATTGCGAGGTTGAACTCGTCCGCTTGCTGGAAGAGTTTCAGATCGGTAATCCGATAGCCGCTGTTGCAGTCGATGTGAATCGGGTGCGTCGGATGCTGTTTCCTCACGGCCGCGAGCATCGGCAGATCCCAACCGGGGCGGAATTTCAATTTGATGCGTGGGAAGCCGTTCGCGATCGCTTGCCCGATGCCGGACAGCAACTCGTCGAGACTGTCGAGCACACCAAAGTCAGCACCGACGGCGACCTCGGTGCGTGTCGCGCCGAGCAGTTCATGCAACGGCTTGTTGTCGATGCGGCTTTTCAACGCCCACCACGCCGTGTCGAGCGCGGCCTTCGCGAACGAGTTCCCTTTGAAGAGCGACAGTTGCTGCTGCAAGTCGGCACCGGACGTGACCTCTTTGCCAACCAATTGCGGGGCAAGCCAATCACGGCAGAGCGAAAAAATTCCATTCGCCCACTCCGGGCTGTAGCACGGCGCGGCGAACGGAGCGCTCTCGCCCCAGGCTTCGACGGAGCCGCTCGTCATGCGGCACAGCAGCGAATCGATCGTTGCGTCCTCGCCGTAGGCCGTCCGCCACGGAGAAATCAACGGCATCGCAACATGAAAGAGTTCAATCCGGTCGATGTGCATGATAGCCCTTTGGAGTGCGACGACCTGAGTCGTCGCTTTTCAAAACGTACTGGTGCCACGAGCGACAGTTGATTGATCAAAGCGTTTTGAAAAGCGGTGACTCAGGTCACCGCACTCCAAATTACTTCTCTTCTTTCCAGAACTCGGCTTCACCTTTTTTCACCGGCGAGTTTTTGACGGGGAGCTTGGAGGCCCCCGGCTTGTTCATCGACGACAATGCCATCTCCAGCAGTTCGTCGTCTTCGGACACTTTTGGCTTGGGAGCCGCCGGCTTGCTCGGAGGCGCGAGTTTTTTCTGCGGTGAGACCGGAGGCTTCGGTGTTCCCCCCTTCACGGAAGGATTCGCGGCAACAACAGGTTTCTTCGCGGAAGCGGTCCAGCCACAGGCCGGGCAGATGCCTCGGAAGTTCAGGGCTTCACCGCACTCGTTGCACAGCGGGATGGGTTGATTGGCATCATCGAGCTTGGGGCCACTCAGCGCGGACTTCGGACTGGCGACGGATTGAGTCCTGACGGGGACCGGTTTGAGCGGCGGTGATACCAGCTTCCGATCCGCTACCGACGGAACTGATGCCGCAGCGTTGGGCTTGGGCAAGGAGGTCGGCTTAGTTGTGGAGGCCGTTGCTGCGGGTGCCAATCTCGGGGGATTGACATCCCCCGCTCGCCTCGGAGGAGTGGCTGCACTGCTGGCTGGCGTCAGCGACGGAGCCGTCCAACCCGCCTGAGCGTCTTCATCCGGTGCGGCCGTCTTTTTGGCGGGCTTCTCCACAAGATTCTCTTGTCGCACGATCACCGTTTGAGCGTGCTTGCCGCTGGTGACGTCTTTGGCCGTGACCAGCACGCGGGCTTGCTCGTTGTATGTGATCGTGACCTCGACCAGCGATTGCTCCGGCAGATTCTTCGGCAGGTCTTCGACGATACAAGTGCCGAGTTCCACGAACTGTTGATCGGCGATCGTGCCACTTTCGACGATGTGCAGATTGACTCGGCGCTGATTTGGGATGACGGTGCCAAAGGTCTGTGTGATCGACGCTGGGAGTTCCGTATTCTCAGGAATCAGGTAGTGCGGGATGCGTGTCTTTTTTCTGGAGTCGCGAATCAGGATGCCGAGTGCACGGGCGTTGACGCTGCGCTGTTTGATTTTTTGGAGCTTGGCAGTCGCCGTGGGGCTGAGGATCGACTTTGCGAACTCGGCGTTGGTCAGCAACATTCCGGCGTAGTAGGTCGCACCGTGGGAGATCGACTGGTCAGGCGACAGCGACGTGTTGAGCGTTCGGAAGCCCAGCTCGTTGAGCGCCTTCTTGATCGCCGGCATGCGCGACGAGCCGCCGGTGGTCAGGATCGTGTCCGATTGCTTGAGGCCGAACTGGTAAGCCTTCTGCAAATCACGAGTGATGTTGACGGTGCGGGCGAGCAGCGGCTTGGTGAGCTTCTCGAACTCCGGCAACTCAATCTGGTAGACCTTGCGATGCTTGCCGTGCGAGCAAGTCAGAGCCGCTCGTGGGCGGACGGTCAGTGAGCGTTTCGTGTTCTCAACGGCCATCGCCAGAAGCTGCATCGATTCGGGATCGGTGCGCGGGTCGTCGCCGAACTCGCGGGTGAAGCGGTCGCAGATCGCGTTCGACAAGGCTTCGTTCCAGTCGATGCCGCCCAGCTTCAGGTCGCCGGTGCTGGCCATCACTTTGACTTCGTCTTTGTGATACCGCACCAGCGACAGATCAAACGTGCCGCCGCCGAGGTCGTAGACAAGGATGCGTTGCTCGTCGGCCAACTCCGTGAACCACAACCCTTCGCTGCCGAGGACGTAGCACAGCGCGGCGGCGACCGGCTCGTTGATGATATCGACTCGTTTGAGGCCCGCTTGGAAGCCCGCTTCGACGGTCGCTTGTCGCTGCCAGTCGCTGAACTGAGCGGGGACCGTGATGACCGCTTGTGTGATCGGCCCGATCTGCTCGGCGGCCGCGTCGAGCATCTTCCGCAGGACGAGCGCTCCGATATCGACCGGCGTGTACGTCTTCTTTTCGATCGTCCAAGTCTTGTTCGAGCCGATGTAGCGTTTGGAATTCTGCACGACATGCGTCGGCTTGAGCACCGCGTTGCGCAGAGCCTCGGTCCCGACGATCACATCTTTGCCGTCGAACATGACGATCGACGGCGTGGTCAGTTCCCCTTCCTGGTTGGGGAGCGTGACCGGCTCGCCGTGTTCATTGAGGTACGAGAGGCAGGAATACGTCGTGCCCAGGTCGATGCCAACGGCGTGAGTCTTCAGCATGATGTGCCCAAAAGGAATCGAACGGCGAGCGTCAAATCGAATCCGCTCGCGACCAGGCCCGCAATCGGGCGGCCATGCTATCATCGCCCCAAACCGCTCACCAGCGGCGCGATTGCTGTCACCGAGCGTCCCCTTGTCCGGTCCCCTCTCCCCTGGGGAGAGGGCTAGGGTGAGGGCTCC
>SYJG01000171.1 GCA_005798445.1 Planctomyces sp. | reverse complement strand
TGCTCGTCTTGGGAAAATCGCGAGCGATGTCCCAGATTGTCGGCTGACGCTTCTCGACGGTGGCTACTTTCGGAGCCCACTGGAACGAATCGGAGTTCTCGTTCGCTCGGCAGGTGACGATGAAGTCGAGCGACTCACCGCGCTGCATCGCGATCGCCGGGACGAACGTCTCGACTGACTGGTTCGCCGCGGTCCAACGAGCCTTCTCACCAAGCGGACTGGACGCCACGACAGCCATCACGCCGTCGCCCTCTTTCTGTCCGTGCTTGAGCGTGCCGGCCACGACCACCGTCACGTCGCGCGGAGCGGTCCAGCGCAGCACGGCGGCATGTTGCGGATTCCCCGGATGTCCGCCGTTCGGATTCCACAACACCCAGCCCAGTTGCGGATCAGGCAGGTTCGCTCCCCCTTGCCACTGCTTGCCGGTCCAATGCGGCAACACCGTGAAGCTCTTCAGCGTTTTCGCCTCCGAGTCGTACTCGCCGTAGCCGAACTGCCACGTCGGAGCGGGCGACGTTTCGAGTTCTGCGTCCGCCAAAAACAGTTTGGACAGTTGGATTTCGTCAGGGCTCGGTTCGCGGCCGTAGGCCAGTCGGTACAGGCTTTCGAGGTCGCGTGCTCGACCCGCGAACGCCCGTGACAACTCGACCAAGAACGGGCTGTTCCGCAGGAACAACGTCTGCTGCGGAACCGATGTGACGAACCGCGACGGCGTGTGTGTGTCGGGACTCGCGAAGTCGAAGTTGCGAAATGTCAGCGGCAAGTTTTGGCGGTCGATGAAACCGTAGATCGTGCGACGGCTCGAAAATGGAGTCTTCAGAATGTCCGTCGCCGGTCCGCCCAGCGAGCGATCCAGACGACCGCTCGCGAACAGCAGGGAATCGCGGAGTGACTCCCAGTCCAACCGCTGGCGGTTCATGTGTGCGAGCAGACGATTTTCAGGATCGGGCGACTTCGCCGAAGCTTGGCGGTAAACGCTCGACAGCAGCATTTCCCGATGCATCCACTTCAACGACCAGCCGTGAGCGATCAACTCGGACGACAACCAGTCGAGCAACTCCGGATGCGTCGGCGGATCGGCGCGAAGTCCGAAGTCACTGGGTGTCTTCACCAGCGGCGAGCCGAAGTGGTGCGACCACACTCGATTGACGATGACTCGTGCAGTCAGCGGGTTTGTCGGCGACACGATCGCCTGTGCGAGTTCGAGGCGGCCGCTGCGATTTGCGAATGGCTTTCGTTCGGCTCCGGCAACGACGGAGAGGAATTGACGTGGCACCTGCGGCCCCTGATTCCCTTGCTGGCCGCGCAGAAAAATGTACGGATCGAACGGCTTGTCTTCCTCGGTGAGCGTCATCGCCATGAGCGCTTTGACCTCGTCCGGATTCGGCTCGCGCGAGCTGCGAAAGACGCCGTACAGCGAGTAGTAATCGGCCGCGGGAATCGGGTCGTACTTGTGATCGTGACAACGAGCACAGCCGACGGTCAAAGCCATCGTCCCTCGGCAGACGACGTCGATCCGGTCGTCGATGATGTCGTTGATGTTGTTCAGAAACCGCCGTCCGAGCGCCAGAAATCCCAGCGCCGGCAGGTTCGCCGTCCGATCCGGTTCCGGCAGCAAATCGGCGGCGAGTTGCCGAATCAAAAACTGGTCATACGGCATGTCCTCGTTCAACGCGCGGATCACCCAGTCGCGATAGGTGTAGGCGAACGGGTAATTGCGGTCCTCGGTGAAGACGTAGCCCTTCGTGTCGGCGTACCGCGACACATCGAGCCAGTAGCGCCCCCAACGTTCGCCGTACTGCGGCGAGGCCAGCAGTCGATCGATCATTCGTTCGGCGGCATCGGGAGCGTCGTCGTTCTCGAAGTCCACGATGTCGCCGATCGTTGGCGGCAGGCCGTGCAGGTCGAACGTCGCTCGGCGAATCAGCGTGCGACGATCGGCTGGGGACGACAGCGTCAGTTGGGCTTCATCCAACTTGTGTTGAATGAAGTCGTCGATGGGTGATTGTCGATTTGAAATCTGAAATTTGAGATTTGCGTTTTGAGATAACGGCTCTCGGCCATCGGCCATCGGCTTTCGGCCGGACGGGATCGCCGGACGAGCCACCGGCTGAAACGCCCAGTGCCGCTTCGCTTGAAAGCCGCCGGTCTTGCCTTCTGGCCACGGTGCATCGGCGGCGATCCAGGCCTCGAAGGCTGCGATCGTCTCATCTGGCAAACGCTTGTCCGGCGGCATCTTCAGATCGTCGTCGGTGTGTCGCAGCGCTTTGAGCAGCAGACTCTCGGCCGGTTTGTTCGGCACGATGGCTGGCGAAGTGTCGCCCCCTTTGAGCAGCGCGGCTCGCGAATCGACGCGGAGGTTGCCACTGTCCTTGTTGCTGCCGTGGCACTTGAAGCAGATATCGACCAGCACCGGGCGGATCTTGGTCTCGAAGAGGTCGTCGCCGTTTGCGGCTGGCGACAGAATCACCTCAAACATCAGCAACCAGAGAATTGCCGAGCAACAGCAACAGTTAAGCGGCGATTTGGTCGGCATTGTGGCAGGAATTTCCGAAGGCGGGACCGAGGCGAATTCGGCGGTTGCAGTGTAGCGGCGATCCAACGCCGGCGCAAAAAAACCGACGAGGCTCGTGATCGAGCCTCGTCGGCGATGTTCGATTTTCAACCGCCCGAGGCGGTGCGGCGCTATCGGTCCTTGCGGTGCCGAATCTTGGCACGCATGCGTCGCTTGGTGCTGCCGATTTTGCGACGGCCGCGTCCGGTTCTCTTCACTCCCATCTGAGCACTCCCACTGGTCTGCGAGGTTCGACGAAATTCCCAACCACTTTGTGATCTTTGAAACGGGTCGGGACTCTAACAGCCCTCGCACCGCTCGGCAACCACGCGAATTGACCGGCCAATCGTTGTTTCGGATCAGCCCTTCCGCCATCATGGCGACTTGAAATTCGGAATCTCCAAGGAGTCTTCGTCATGGCAGTTCGAGGCATTCGCGGAGCGATCAGCGTGTCGGCCGACACCAAACCGGAAGTCCTGGCCGCGACGCGCGAACTGCTCGAAGAATTGCTGCGAGCCAACAGCCTCGAAGGGCACTTCGACGACATCGCCTCGGCGATCTTTACGACGACCCGCGACCTGACCTCCGCCTTCCCGGCCGAGGCCGCTCGGACGCTGGGCATGAGCTTCGTCCCACTGCTGTGTGCGACGGAAATTCCGGTCGCCGACAGTCTTCCCAAGTGCATTCGAGTTCTGTTGCACGTCAACACCGACAAGACCCAAGCCGAAATGATCCACGTCTACCTGCGCGACGCCAAGCGTCTGCGACCCGATGTCAGGAGTGCCCAGTAGCGTGGGTCGAGTCATCGGAACCCACCGGTGCGCCAGCAACATGTTGATGCGGCAAGAAAACGTCGCGAGTTGCGTCTGAGAATGTATTCCACTTAGGCAGCCAGTTGAAATTGATCTACCGGCAGTTTGGCTTGCTGAGTTATAGACCGCGAAAGGGTTTGGGAGAAACATCCAGGTCTCAGGGACGAGACGATGAATGCAGAACTGACAGAGGCTGTGATAGCAACGGCTCGTTTGGCAGCGCGGAAGCTGACGGGATCATTGCGGCGCGCGTTTCAAGCGGAGATGGCGGAGCGGTATTGCAGCAGCAGCCCGCGCCTGGCCGTAGCGGTGTTCGGCTGGGGACGCGAGGCGGTACGAACGGGCTTGGGAGAGCGGCGATCCGGGATTCAGTGTCTGGATGATAATTCCAGTCGTGGCCGGAAGAAGTCGGAAGCGAAGGTTCCACAACTCGCCGAGGAGATTCGCGCGGTGGTCGAACCGCACAGTC
>SYJG01000170.1 GCA_005798445.1 Planctomyces sp. | reverse complement strand
GCCTTCGAGATGATGCCGGTCAGCTTGCTCATCGCCTGGCTCATCATGCGCGCTTGCAGGCCGACGTGCGACTGGCCCATCTCGCCATCGAGTTCCGACTTCGGAACCAGCGCGGCGACTGAGTCGATCACGATGCAATCGACGGCGTTGGACTTGATGAGCATCTCGGCGATTGCCAGAGCCTCTTCGCCGTGGCTCGGCTGGCTGACGAGCAACTCTTCCAGGTTGACTCCCAGCTTCTTGGCCCAGGCGGGATCGAGGGCATGTTCGGCGTCGATGAACGCTGCGACTCCGCCGCGCTTCTGAGCGTTGGCGATGACGTGCAGAGCGAGCGTCGTCTTGCCGCTCGATTCCGGGCCGAAGAGTTCGATGATTCGGCCGCAGGGAAATCCGAAACCGCCCATCGCCAAGTCCAGCGACAATGCTCCGGTCGGGATGCCGGAGATTTTCATGTCCGACACTTTGTCGGACAGCTTCATGATCGTCCCTTTGCCGAACGCTTTCTCGATTTGTCCGAGGGCGTTGGTCAGGACGGGATTTTGCTCGGCAGGTTCATCGATCTTCGCAATTTTGGCTTTCGCGCTCATCGTCAGCTCCTTCAGGGAACGCATTTCAAGGGGCTGAGAGGATAGCGGTTGGCACCCTCAAAACAATGCCCCCGCAAAGACGGTCGCAGCGGTGTCAGGCTCGGCCAACGTTGATAAATTCCCAGCGTTGCTGAGGCATTCCACAGGACACCTCACCGTCCGTTGGCCCAGATGCCTCCTTCTCGAAAACCACCCTTCACTCTGGGAGTTTGTCATGATTCGATCCAGGCTGTGGCTCGGAATGTTCAGCCTACTGGCCGCTTGTGGGCTGGGCTGCGAGTCAAAACCCGCGTCGCCTCCACCCACGCCCAAGGAAGTGGTCGTTCCAAGTCCCGATTCCAACACCTCCCGCAAAGAAGCCGACATGAACAAGACCGCCGCCGTGACTCGTGAAAAACTCAACGCCGAAGTGGATGGCAAGCCGCTCGAACAATTCGTGGTCACGAACAAGAACGGCTTGCGAGCCGTCGTGCTCAACTGGGGCGGTACTCTCGCGTCGGTCGAGACGCCCGATCGGAACGGCAAGCTCGACAACATCGTGCTCGGCTTCTCACCCGACAACGCAAAGTTTCTGAAGAACCCGCCCTACTTCGGAGTCACCTGCGGTCGTTACGGCAACCGGATCGCGAAGGGCAAATTCACGCTCGACGGGACCGAGTACACGCTCGCCAAGAACAACAACGATGCGAACCATCTGCACGGTGGCGTGAAGGCGTTCGACAAATACATCTGGGACTCCGAGCCGGTATCCGGCGACGGCTGGGCCGGCGTGAAGCTGACGCTGGTCAGCCCCGATGGCGACGAAGGCTATCCCGGCACGTTGACCTCGGTCGTGACGTACAAGCTGACCGACAAGAACGAACTCCGCATCGAGTACTCCGCGACCACCGACAAGGCCACTCCGCTGAACCTCACGAACCACGCCTACTGGAACCTGAAAGGCGCGCGAGCGGAGAGCGGCACGGTGCTCGATCACATCATGCACTTGAACTGCGACAGTTACATCGCCGTCGATGACGAATCGATCCCGACCGGCAAGCTCACCGCCGTCAAAGACGACGCTCCAATGGACTTCACGAAAGCCAAGCCGATCGGCCAAGACCTCGGCAAGCTGACGAACGACCCGCAAGGTTACGACCACTGCTGGGTCATCAACGGTGGCGGCGATTCAACCAAAGCCCCGGTGCTCGCCGCCGAGGTCCGCGAACCCTCGACCGGCCGCGTGATGCGAGTCCTCACGACCGAACCCGGCGTGCAGTTCTACACCGGCAACTATCTGCCCGGCACACCCGACGTGAATGGCTTCGCCAAGCACGGCGGCTTCTGCCTGGAAACCCAAAAGTTCCCGGACTCCCCCAACCAACCGTCGTTCCCGACCTGTATCCTCAAGCCCGGCGAAACCTATCGGCAGGTGACCGTGCATGAGTTCTCGGTGGAGTGACTGGATGTTTTCAAGTCGTTCAGAAGTGGAGGAGGCTTTATGGATCTTTTGAGCACAATCAACAAACACCGAATTGATCATCTGGAAGGTGAAGTTGCGCGTTTGGCGGCGTTGGCAGATCAAACTATCGATCTACGCGACCGGATCGACTCGCTGATGAAGCTTCTTCTTCAGAAGGATGTGGTGACTGCGGACGAAGCCGCCGCGATGTTGCTGGCTCGGCGAGGGCGTCGGCGCAAGAAGACTGCGGTCGCGCAATCGGGATGATGCCGGCGCGCCGATCAGTCGGCTTCAGCCGACTCCCCATTTGCCACCAGCTTTAGCTGGTGGTGAGCGAGGATTACAAAAGTGACCAGCCGGCTTCAGCCGGCTTGGGTTTGGTCTTAAGACAGGACACAAGCCGGCTCAATCAAGGTTCATTCAGCCCAGCTTCCACCAACTGAAGTTGGTGGCAAATGGGGAGTCGGCTGAAGCCGACTGATGACGGCGGAAGCCAGCACTCACAAGGCTGGATTCGGGAATTCACAAGGCTGGACTCGGAAGGTAGTCATGCGGTCACTCGGGATTGCACTGTTGCTGATCGCTGCGGCCGTCTCGGCGGACGAGCCGCTCACCGAGCCGCCGATCACTGACTCGGATCGCGGGCATTGGGCGTTTCAACCGCTCAGCCGACTGACTCCACCAGTCGTGCAAAACGCGAACTGGTGTCGCACGGCAATTGATCGGTTCATTCTCGCGCGGCTCGAAAAAGAAAAACTGGCTCCGGCGGGTGAGGCCGACCGAGCGACTTTGCTGCGGCGGGTCTGCTTTGAACTGACGGGGCTGCCGCCGAGTTTGGAGCTTCAGGACGAAGTCTTCGCCGACGAATCGCCCGATTGGTACGAGCGGTTGGTGGATCGGTTGCTCGCGTCGCCGAGTTACGGGGAGCGGTGGGCGCAGCACTGGCTCGATGTCGCTCGTTTCGCGGAGACCGATGGGTTCGAACACGATCATGTGCGGCCGAACGCTTGGCGGTTTCGCGATTGGGTGATCGACGCTCACAACCGCGACGTGCCGCTCAACGAGTTCATCGCCATGCAGCTTGCCGGCGACGAACTTCGGCCCGGCGACGACTCCGCGCTGATCGCGACCGGCTTCCTCTTCTGCGGGCCGGACATGCCCGACATCAACCTGCAAGAAGAGCGGCGGCACACGTTCCTCAACGACATGACCGGGACCGTCGGCTCGGTGTTCCTCGGCTTGCAGATGGGCTGCGCGGCATGCCACGACCACAAGTACGACCCCATCAGCCAAGCCGATTTTTATCGTTTGCGCGCCTGCTTCGATGTCGAACCGCTGTTCGAGACACATCCGCAACTCGGCCAAGTGATGCGTGAGAAGTCGGCGAAGATTCCTGTGAGCCGCTTGATGGAACGCGGCGACTTCCGCCGCCCCGGCTCGATCGTGCAAGCCGCGTTTCCGCGCATCGCCAACGAATCGAGCGATGCGATTCCTTCGCCGGTTGGTGACGCAAAGAGCAGCGGCCGTCGCACGTCTCTCGCGAACTGGCTGACGCGTGCGGACAACCCATTGGCGACGCGAGTGCTCATCAATCGCATCTGGCAAGGACACTTCGGGACTGGTTTGGTCGCATCGTCGAGCGACTTCGGCGTGATGGGCAATGACCCGACGCATCCCGAATTGCTCGATTGGCTGGCGACCGAATTGCCGCGGCTCGATTGGAGCCGCAAGCGGCTGCATCGGTTGATCGTCACGTCGAGCGTGTATCGGCAGGCGGGGATGAGGGGCGAGCGGCGAGGGGCGAGCGGCGAGCAAGACAAAGCCGCAACATTTCAGATTTCTAACTCGCCCCTCGCCCCTCGATCCTCGTCCCTGCTCTCCCACTTCCCCCGCCGTCGCCTCGATGGTGAAGCGATCCGCGACGCGCTGCTCGCAGCCAGCGGAGAGTTGAACCGCCAACCGGGCGGGCCGGGCTTCCGACCGCCATTGCCCGACGAACTCGTCCGCACGTTGCTCAAGAGCCAATGGCCGGTGACTCCGGAGGCCGACCAGCATCGACGCCGCAGCGTGTACTTGTTCGCTCGCCGCAATCTGCGATACCCACTCTTTGAGGCGTTCGACAAACCGGACAGCAACGCGAGTTGCCCGCGCCGCAATGTCTCGACGATCGCACCGCAGGCGTTGCTGCTGCTCAACGCAGACGATTCGGTCGTTGCCGCACAGCGACTGGCCGCACGCATCGAGCGGCAAACTGGTTCCGATCGGCGAGCCGCCGTCGAGTTGGCCTATCGGCACATTCTCAATCGCAAGCCGACGGCTGACGATGTTCGTGACGCCGAACAGTTTCTAACCTCCGACTCCGCGCTGGCCGATCTGTGCCTCGCGCTGTTCAATCTCAACGAGTTCGTGTACCTGGATTGACCCTTCAATCCCCGCCCCCACCGGGCTTGCCCCGGTGGTTCATTGGATTCTGCACTACTCGTGTCAGTGCATTCGAAATGAAGAAGTAGTGCGAAATCCAACAAGCCACCGGGGCAAGCCCGGTGGGGTCACTGAATCATCCCCCCAAAGGACCGCCATGTACGACCGCCAGCAATTGATTGAGTTGTTCCACAAGCGCGCCCTCAAGTTCGGCGACTTCACACTCGCGAGCGGTAAGAAGTCGAGCTACTACCTCGACGGCAAGCAGATCACGCTGCACTCAGAGGGGCTGCGGCTGGTCAGCGAGGGACTGCTCGACCTGCTGGCCGATGTGCAGTTCGACGCGATCGGCGGCATGTCGATCGGAGCCGACCCGATCGTTGGCGGAGTGCTCGTCGCGGCGGCGGCTCGCGGGCGTGAGCTGTGCGGCTTCCTGGTCCGAAAAGAGCCGAAAGGTCACGGCACGAACAAGTACGTCGAAGGCCCGGTCGTCCCCGGCATGAAGGTGGTCATCATCGACGATGTCGTGACGACCGGCGGCAGCGCGCTGCAATCGGTGGATCGCATCGTCGAGTTCGGCTGCGAAGTCGTCCAAGTCGTCGGCATCGTCGATCGCATGGAAGGTGGCGCGAAGAATTTTGCTGAACGCCGCCTGCCGTTCCGCTCGCTGCTGTCGATCACCGATTTTGGAATCACGCCACCGAGCGCTTAACGAATGCCACGATGTGGTCCTTCTCCCTCGGGGAGAAGGTGGCCGAAGGCCGGATGAGGGCCGATGGAGCGTTCGACTCCCTCACCCGCCCTTCGGGCACCCTCTCCCGAAGGGAGAGGGGCGTGCTTCGACGATTCTGAAACGATCATCGCCGCTTCTTGAACTCGTTGATCAGACCGTTCGTGCTGCTGTCGTGAGTCGTCACCGGATCGGAACCGTGCAGCTCCGGCAGGATGACTTTCGCGAGTTGCTTGCCGAGTTAGACGCCCCATTGGTCGAACGAGTTGATGTTCCACAGAATTCCCTGCGTGAAGATTTTGTGCTCGTACATCGCGATCAGGCTGCCGAGTGTTCGCGGCGTGAGCTTCTGAAACAGGATCGAGTTCGTCGGGCGATTGCCGGTGAAGACTTTGTGCGGCACGAGCGCTTCGATCTGTTCGTCCGAAAGCTTCGGTTCCTTCTGAGCCTTCAATTCCTCGCGCACTTCGTCGGCCGTCTTGCCGCGCATCAACGCTTCGGTCTGAGCGAAGAAGTTCGACAGCAGAATCTCATGATGATCGCCGAGTGGATTGTGCGACTCGACCGGCGCGAGGAAGTC
>SYJG01000169.1 GCA_005798445.1 Planctomyces sp. | reverse complement strand
CACACAGGTCATTCCATCCCGCCTCCAGCAGCACGGCGGCGTCGAGCACAATCGCCTCGACGTTCGCCTGCCGCCGCAGTTCCCGAATCGTGTGCTCCAGGAGCGAACGGATTTCAGGATGCACGATGGCTTCCAAATCCCGCCGCGCGGTCTTAGCCGCCACGTCCGAGCCAAAAACGACTCGCCCGAGCGCCGCGCGTGAGATTTGCAAATGAGGATCTAGTTTTGTGAGCGGCACGGCGCTAGCCGCCGGTGAAGGCGTCGGTTCATTTTGACCGGCGGCTAGCGCCGTTCCGCTCAGGACGGGCGCTGGCCTGGTTTCTTCAAACACGGTTGGTCCGAAGCGTTTCAGAATCTGTTCTTGGACGTTCGGAAGATTGAGGACTTGGTGCCCGAATTGATCGCCATCGATCACGGCGATCGGACGAAGCGAATGAAGGCGTCGAGCCACGGAACTCTTGCCGGACCCAATGCCGCCAATCACTCCCACAACGGGTATGACGTTTGGCTGCGGAAACAAAGGAAGAAGGACTCGAAGAGGAGCAGGAATCTGGGAAGGAATTCGTTCGGGAGGATCAGGAGGACCCAGGAACGAGGAGGTTTGTCGGGAAGCGTCTGGAAGGCACGCAAACCAGAATGGTTTGCCGGAGTGACGAGAACATCGTGCCGAGCCATGCAGCCGGTGTCAACGATCAAGGCGCCGAGCCTGTTGCAAAATCAAACCTCAGTCGCGGGAGCGACTGAGCTACGTAGGCGAGTCGCTCCCGCGACTCGCATTCGGCGGTTCGCATTCCAAGGGCCTCAGCCCCTCATCGTCTTCAGATAGCTCGCCAAGACCTTCGCGAATTCGGCCATTGAGCCAAATCGCTCGGTGGGAGTCTTCGCGATCGCCTTCAGGCAGAGATCGGACAGCGCCTGATCGATCTGCGGCCGATGTTGATTGGGCGGGTTCGGCTGCTGAGTGTGGACGTTTCGGAGTACCTCGCCGACGGTTCGGCCGGTGATGGGCCGCTCGCCGGTGAGCATCTCGTAAAGAATCACGCCGAGCGCATAAAGGTCGGTCAGCGGGCCGACTTCCTCCGAATGCCCGACGGCCTGTTCGGGAGACATGTAGTACGGCGTGCCCATCAACTGCCCGTCTTGGGTGAGCTGCGGCTGATCGGGCATGTCGAAGTGAGCCAGTCCGAAATCCATGATGACCGGCTGATGGCGTTCCTCGTCGATCTGAATGTTGTCCGGCTTGAGATCGCGATGCACGATCCCTTTTTGATGCGGTTCGACCATTGCGAGGGCAATGAGCTTGGCGATCAGTACGGACTGGCGAATCGGCAGCCGTTTGTGTTCGTTGAGGAAATGGCTCAGCGGCTTCCCTTTGATGTGCGCCATGACCAGAAAGTATTGGCCGGGGATATCGTTGACTTCGTAGATTGGGCAGAGGTTCTCGTGTCGCAACTGGGCCGCGGCGCGCGTCGCTCGCAGGAAGCGTTCGATGTCTTGCGGCGTGCGGAGTCGCTCGACGTGCGGAATCTTGATCGCCACGTCGCGTCCGAGCTTCGGATCGCGCGCGAGGAAGACTCGGCCGTTTGCTCCCGATCCAAGTTCGCGAATCACCTGAAACCGGCCGAGCGTCGACTTCATCGGCGTCGAGTTGGGACCGGGCACGAGCGGCTTGGAATCCGGAGCGGTCTCGAATGGCTCCGCCGTGTGTTCGCTGCGGACGTCGGTCGTCTCCGCCGCCTCGAATTCCTTGAAGAGTTGCAGGACGAGCGCCTTCTGTTGAGGGAATCGCTCCAGGAACTGCGGCTTGAAAATGAACAGCGGCTCCCCGTCGTCCAACTGAGCCGTCAGTTCCACTCGGAGTAATGCCACGAGCAATGATTCGCGAATCGGCGGCGTGACTTCGTTCAGGTAGTCTTCGATCTTCGGCCGCACACCGGCTCGCAGTTCGTCGCCGAAACGCATCAGGCATTCGCCGATGGGATCGTCGATCGGTACCACCGCAGGCACCGGCCGGCTGGGGGGCGGCGCGACGGGAATCTGAGCCGCCTGCGGGCGAGAGGCCGCTGGGGGGACGAAGAGGGCCGGCATTTCGTATTCGGTCTCTTCGATGTTGTCGGGCGAGTTCGCCATGTCATCCACTCGATGGTCAAGGCCCGCGAGAATGTTGAGAAGGCTTCGTGAAACCAACACCGCAGATCGCATCCGGTGCCGGAGAAACTCCGACTCCTCCAGAAAGTGCGGCATCGAGTCGTCGTGACTCTCAGGGGCATCAATCCGGCACAACTTGAGGGTTTCCCGCAGACGGGGCGGAAAGTTATGGCCTTTCCGATTTCTTGACCACATCGGCCAGCGGAGCGGCAGACTTGGGACTCGTTGCCCGAAAATCCTCTCCCACTAGAACGGCCAAGGTCGCCGCAATTTGGCTGAGCGTCGCGTTCACGTCCGATCGCAACCCCAACGCCGGCGTGTCTGGACCGAGCACCGCCGACCACACGAACTCGGCTCCCTCGACCTTCGCACCGTGATCGGTCCAATCCCGGATCGTGCTCCCTCGTCCGTGATCGCAGCCAAGCACCAGCGATGTCTGGTCCTTGTACTCCGGCAACGACTGCAACAAATCCCACAACTTGCTGACAAAGGCATCCGCTCGATTCGCCGCGTGCAAGTAGCGGTCGTAACGTCGCCCGTGCCCCCACTCGTCCGTCTCGCCCAGCCCGATGAAAAGAACTCGTGGTTTGTGCTTGAGCAGATACTCTCTCGCGACCTGCATCGTGATTACATCAAGTTGATTGTCCGGCCAGAGCATAGCCGTGTCGGCAATCATCTCGTTGAGCAACTTCTCACGATCGCTGAGCGAGTTCCCCGGAATCGGCCCCGGCCCCGCGTGGACGTACACGCCGCTCCGCTCTTGATTGAGGATCGACGGGAACACGTCCCACGTCGCGATGGCAGCGACGCGCTTCTCGAAACCAGGGCGACGATTCAAGAACTCCAACACATTGACGTGCGGGTTCGGAAACTTCTTGTTCGAGTCAATCCCCTTGTCGTCCGCGAAGCCGCAAAACATTTCGCTGTAACCGGGATACGAGAACTTGTGAGTGTTCTCCATCTTCGCCGCCGCATTCGTCGCCGGGTTGCCGAAGATTTGCCCCTGCTTGGCAATCGTCTTCCACACGAATGGCAGCAGCACCTCGCGCCGCTCAATTTCGGATTCTCGCCAGAAACGCCGCTTGACGCCCTCGATGTCGGCAACTCCTGCGTCCTTAGCGATCAGGATTTCCTGAGCACCACCAAACATCTCCTGCCAGCGAAAGCCATCCCAGGTGATGTAGATAACGTTCTTGCCCTTTCGAGCCGGAGCCTTCGCGTCGTCCGCGAAGGAAGGCTTGCACAGTCCAACAACGACCGTCATCACGAGACAGAACCAACAGATCACGGCTCGCACACGACACCTCGCTTCCAATCATTGCGATCTTCCACCACCGCGATACCGTGTCGCGGAGACGAGGATTGTAGGATGGCCGCCCTCGGCCGTCCGCCTTTTGAAATCTGAAATCTGAAATTCGAAAACATGGACGGCCGAGAGCAGCCATCCTCCAACCGGAATCAACCATGAGCATCTGGCGCTGGGCCGACTTAATCGACTTCGTCCCCGAACACGCACGCATCACGCTCGGCGAAGGACAGACCCCGCTCGT
>SYJG01000168.1 GCA_005798445.1 Planctomyces sp. | reverse complement strand
CGGGTCTCCTGACCCCGCCGTTTGGGCGACCGCAGGTCTCCTCGAACGGCGAGTGAGCGGGCCTCTTCTTTTTGTTCCTGACAACTCGTACGAACAATGGAGACCTTCGGTCCAATTCAGCGGCGGGGTCGGGAGACCCGCGCCGAGCGCGGAGGCCGATGGCCTGGGCTGACAGAGGAATGCCACGTTGTGGCGGAGGACGCTCCCTTCCCGCGCTGACGAATGGCAACATCAAGAACGGACCACACCCGACCCCGCGTTCCCAACAGTCGCGCAAGAATTCGCGGTCGAGATGCCGTCCGTCGCGGAGCGACCTTCGGCGGTCGCTCTGCGACCAAGGAGAGGAACTAACACCCGCTCCTGCGATTCCCTCAAGACCAACGAAGACAAAGTCACCGAACAATTTTGCTGTCGTTCCCTTCGTTCGGCTCCTTCACCACCGCCTTAATCTTTGCACCCAATGCGTCTGCGACCAACATCAGCAGTTCGTAGACTCGATCGGTGAACAATCCGGCGATAAGTCCCAGGAATCCGCTCGTGAATGGGTTCAATGCGGATGTCGCGTTCTCACTATTCATCAAGAACACCGTTTTTCTGCCACGAACGGCGAAGAAGACAATGAACCCCGCGGCAAATCCATAAAGTAGGTTCTTGGCAAAGTTCCGCGGCTTGAGCAGATCGCCCTTTCCATCCCTCATTGCCGCGACGATCGAGCCAACTGAGCCGCAAGCAATCACTACCAGAAACAGTAAGAACTCAGAGCTGCAATGCAGACAAAACGGAAACCATTGTGACCAACCCAACGCTGCACTGGACGATGATTGTGATTTGGCTGTCGAGTCGTCCTGGATTGATCCACGGCGAGAACGCTGTGTGATCGACAGTAAATTGCCGTCGGAATGGTTTGTACCAACCAACATTAGGCGGCGGACGTCATCGAGCGCTACTTCGAGGCTGCGGAGGCGAATCATCTCCGGTGAATCGACGGCGGGGGCACCTTCTGTCTTGGGAATGTTGTGGACAAGATCTTCACGCAATCGTGAAATGTCCGAAACCGCAAGTGCCTCAAACTGCTGCCGACTGGAAATCTCAGTGATTGCTATTGCCGTCCATACCGAGATGATCGAAAGCAGAACAGCGAGTACCGACAACATTATTCCCAACCAACTCGGATGAAGGATGCCTCTGAATATCTCGCCCCAATCACGGTGCTCCTCAAGACTGAGTTGATTCTTCGCCTCGGCCAAACTTTCCTCTAACGCTGTCGCCCGTTGCTGGAGTTCGTGGCGGACATTTCGAGTTTCCTCGTGACGCTTCTCTTCGGCGGCCAGGATGTCGTTTGCATTTGCTATCGCTTGTTGGTGGCGACCAAGTTCGGAAGTCATTTGCGCAGTTATGCCTTGAAGACGGTTTTCGGCGTCAGCAAGCTGTTTTGTCCTATCTTCAATTTCCTTTCCGATCCGATCGAGCCGCTCACTTTGCAGGAAACGCTCACGTTTGGCTTCTTCTCTTTGGCTTTCGAGATTGCGCTCGAGACTCTCTCGTTGAATTGCCTCTCGTTCGGCCGCATCGCGTGCCACATTCTCTTGGCGATGCGATGCAGTGACTAACTCTTCCAATTTCGCAATCTCAAACTCTCGCTGTTTGATTTTTTCGGATTGGGCGATCGCTTGCCCATCGAGAAACTCTCGACGCTGCTTCTCATCTTTGAGGACTTGTTCGGCAAGCTCCGCGCGTCGGACCGCATCGCTCCGCTCCTTGAATAATCGGTCGGTTTCTTTCTCCATATGCTGCATCTGGTTTGAAATCGACACTGACGGAGAAGACCGACCAAGCACCACATTCAATTTTTCTTTGTCACGATGATACCAAACAGGAATGTAGCCGTGCCAAAGTGATCCAAGAGAGCCATTGTCTGTCGGATCGACACGGGAACCTAATGTTTTCGGCCTCCCTAACTTCGCGGCAATAAGCCGATTTAAGTCATCCTCAGCGTGATCAAGAAAGCGGTCTTCCGGCGAAAAAACCGAGAAGCATGTCGCAAGGTGTTGTCCGCAGCAGTGAGTACAGCGTCTGTTTTCTTTGTCCCCGTTTTGGACGCGGCAATCGCGGCGATCGCCGCATTTTGCAACACAGCAACTGCCCCGACCGAAACTTCCGGACCGTGAGTGAAACGGGACAGTCGAACAACTTCTTCAGTGAGTGGCTCGGAGTCTCCATTCCGCAGCCATTCTTCAATTGAGCGCAAGGCTTGGTCGATCAAGTGCATTTCAGCAGCCATCGAAGCAGTTATTTCTCCAGAAACGAGCACCGGTTG
Organism: Planctomyces sp.; assembly: GCA_005798445.1. Lineage (GTDB taxonomy): Bacteria > Planctomycetota > Planctomycetia > Planctomycetales > Planctomycetaceae > SXKJ01. The sequence continues at coordinate 4,950 of SYJG01000168.1, read as the reverse complement.
AACACGACGTGCGATCCGGACGGCGAACGCAACCATCGCAAACAAAGGAAGTTTGCGGAGTAAACTGAGAAGTGCCTCGACTGTTCCCATGCTCTCTTGCTCTTACGATAGGCGTGGATTCATCGTTCACGAAAATTTGACACGAGAAGCATTTATCGAGAGCTGTCGTCGCACACAAGAAAATACTAATTGCTCATCTACGAACAGCGCGAACCAAAGCCGCTAAGGTTCGATTGTGCGGCGTCCAATGCGCGACACAACTCAACCGAAAGCGGAGTTCTGTGCGAAATGCTTGAGCTGTCATGCGGAACACGCCGGATAGGCCGCGGGATTTCGACCGATTCCCCAACAACAGTCGCAGTTGGTCGAGTTCGTCGGCTAGGCGGCGGTCATGGGCTCGCAGGGCCTTGAGCACTTGCCAGACTGGCTCGAAGGCCGATTGCGAGAGGACGTGGTCGGCGTCTTCGGACTCGTCGATGAAGACCGGAATCACGATCGTGCCGAGTTGCTTGCCGGCGGCTTTGCGGATCACTCGGCCGACCGCCTGGATGATGTCCACCATCGACCGCTTGGGGTCGATGAACGCCACGCCGTCGAGCACCGGAACATCGACCCCTTCGCCCAGGCAGGCGCAGTTGGAGAGGATGCCGCGCGTGTCCTCCGGCAGGTGGCCTAAGCCTTTCAGCAACGTGGCTCGTTGGCCGGCGGGCGTGCGGCCGGAGATGTGTTTCGTCCAAAGTTTTCCCGAAGGCCGGGCCGACCGCGTCAGGTGCGGGATCACTCCCGGCAAGGAGTCTCGCCGTGTGGCATCGACGAACCGCGCGGCCTTCGCCACCGACGAGTGAAACGTGATGAGCTTCCGCAGATCGTATTTCTGCATCGCCTTGGCCAAGCCGATCTGAGCGGCCAGCGTCCGGGCGTCGGTCGTGAACTCCTGCGCTGTGCGCGGGTCTCCTGACCCCGCACGCCGCTTGGACCGAAGGTCTCCCCTTGGGGTTTGCCTTTCGTGCGCCGCATGAGGAGGAGACCTGCGGTCAGCCGTTTCGGCGGGGTCGGGAGACCCGCGCCGAGCAGGGAGGCGGACCAACGTCGCTCGCTCGGCCCACGCTTTGGCTTCGCGGTCGGTGACCCCGATCACGACGACCTGATAATCGGTCAGCAACGGCTCCGGTTTCGCGCTGATCGCTTCGTGGAACGTGAGGACGTGGAATTCGGGACCGAAGACGTGCGCGTCATCCATCGAGACCAATTCAAATTCCAGTTCCGCCGCGCGCCGCTTGACGTGCTCCTTGAAGTAGCGCGGCGTGGCGGTCATGAACAGCCGCTTGGACGCCTTGATCTTCTTGCCATCCAGCACGGTCGCGAACAAGCCCTCGGCGTGACCGGCCAGACGGTGGGCTTCGTCGCAGATTGCCAGATCGAACGGCTTCGATTGACGGGAGGGCGAGGCTCCTGCCGAGCCGGTTCTGTTGGTGATGCGACCACCGCGCGGCTCGGCGGGAGCCTCGCCCTCCCGGTATGCAGTCGCGATTCGGTCGGATGACTGATACGTCGCGAACACGACGGCCGGTCGCTTCCGATGCTCGTCGAGAAACTGCCGAATCTCCGCTGGCTCGGTCGTGACTTTCACTCCGAGGTCAGCCGTTGATTGAAGCGCCGTGTCTTCGTTGCGTTGCACGACCGACTCGTCCGAACAGACAACGAGCTTGTCGAAGTCCTGCGCCGAATGTCGGCCCCACTCGGCAAGGTTCTGCTGCACCAGTGAGAGCGACGGGACGAGTACCAGGGTGAGCGAACTCTGCAACCGCTCAGCGATCCACAGTGCGGTGAGCGTCTTTCCCGTGCCGCAGGCCATGATGAGTCGGCCTCGGTCATGATCTCGATACCCATTGACCACGGCGTCGATCGCAGTCGCTTGATGAGGTCGTGCGGTCCATCGAGGCAACTGCTCGGCCGTGCCTCCAATCTGAGCCGGCCACTGAACTTCTTCCATCAGGAAGTGACCACGCAGAACCAATCCCACTGGCTTCTCTTGTCCGTGCAGCGTCCGGCGAGCGGTGGCCCCGATGTCATCCGTCGTGGCCATCAGCAGTCGATAGGCGAACTGTGAACGATTCGATTCGGACAGGAACGAGTCGATCTCACGCTTGGAGATCGTTCGGTCGGGATGATCCGCCTTGGCCTGAATGGCCCACAACTCCCCCTCCCGCGTGCGCGCGACGATGTCGATTCCCGCATCCGGCCCCCACCGCTCTGGCCAATCTTTCCACAGCCAGACTTGGTCGAACAGTCCTCGATACCGGGGAGCGTTTTCCAAGAACCACTGGCACAGCCACTCGAAGTCGCCACCAAACGAAGTCCCATCTGCATCACGGCGAATCTTCGCTTCGATGAACTCGAAGGTGCCAACGGGCGACGCTACTTGTTCGAGATCTTTCATAGTCGTTTGCGTCTAGTGGACTCGTTGATGAAGACCGGAATCACGATGCGGACGACCGACCTACGGCTCAGAGCCATCGCCGAAGTTGAACCAGATCGGAGCGATTCACCTGCAAGAGTTCAACGGTTACGCGCCCTTCCGGTGTTCGGCCGATAGTGCGACCGCCAACGACCTCAAAGTGCGAGGACCAGTTATCAATTCGTGGATTGAAGAGACGCACCAGCGCGCCTGTGGTGGGATCGATCGAAGAAAGATCGGTCCCTTTGAAACGCCGAACACCCCGCAAACTTTGACGGACTCTTATTGTCCGCTGTCGATCACATTCGCGAGTTGCTGTTGAACTGCGGACCAGTTGCGATCGGTGAGGTGGCCGACATGATGGACGATGCGAATGTCTGCGACCGTGGCAATCAGCATTCGCACGGTCGAGGGCTTCGCCAGCTTCACAGCCTTCCAGTCCAGCAGTGTGACATCAGTTGGCCAGCGAGGTGCGTGAGTCGTCACGGCGGCAACAATCACATCGCCCCGTTGATTGAAGTCGATCCGAGAAATGACCACGGCTGGCCGGACGCTTTCCGCCAACTGATCGCGATACGGAAACGGCAAGAAGACGACGTCGCCCGGTTCATAGGCCATAGAGCTTTTTCCAATCGTCGTAAATCGCGTCTTCGGGATTGTCCCATTCTTCCTCCAGCCGCGTCATGCCGAGGTCGGCGAATTCGTCTCGCTCGATGACGGACGGATCGGTTTTCACCCGAACAACAACTTCGACGACCGTCCCATCGGACAAACTCAGCGGTACGTCGAGTTCGACGGACTGCTTTTGATAGCGACCAGTGACGCGGATCATGTCGTACTCCTGAATTGGCGACTCAAGGCCCACTTAATCTTGGGAGTCTGAGAGAAATGCCGCAAGCGAACTTTTGCGAGCTTTACCCGCGAAATACCAAGCCAGATTGCTCTCGACGGTCGCGCCGCGATACTTGACGGCCACGAGGTGGTCCGGTTGATGCCGCAAACCGGCATCGTCCTCGTGCAACTGGCAATACTCGCAACGTCCACGAGCACGCTGCCGGACGAAGTTCCGCAGCTCAAGAGGAATCCAGTCGCTCATCGCGTGGCCTAACCTTGTCGCAATCGGGCCTTCAACAATCGCAGCAACATTTCGGTCTGCTGAAATTGTTCGAGCTCCTCTTGCTCGTCGTCGGACAATCCCTCGGCACGCTGTTTCGCGATCAGTTCCGCGAAGCGAGTCTCGACCTCCTCGGAAGGCCGAAATGCCAAAACCTCGTCGCGAGCGGGACGGGGCGCCAACATGTCAGCGACCTCATCCAGGTAAATCACTCGATCCAGAACGGCAGACATGTGACACCTCGTGGCGACGGCGACAAACAGATTCTCGCATTCGACTTCCACTGTATCGTCCGACGTCGGCTGGTCCATAGGCCATCGAGCTGTTTCCAATCGTCATGTGCTCGCAGGGCCTTGTGTACTTGCCAGACTGGCTCGAAGGCCGATTGCGAGAGGACGTGGTCGGCGTCTTCGGACTCGTCGATGAAGACCGGAATCACGATCGTGCCGAGCGGCTTGCCGGCGGCTTTGCGGATCACTCGGCCGACCGCCTGGATGATGTCCAACTCAAGTTGAATTCTTGGCGAGCCGGGCGGCGTTAGCCCCCGGACTCCGATCGTGAAGAGTCCGGGTGCTGACGCCGCCCGGCTCGCCAGGAACGTCTCATCGTCACACGCCGTCGAGCACCGGAACATCGACCCTTTCGCCCAGGCAGGCGCAGTTGGAGAGGATGCCGCGCGTATCCTCCGGCAGGTGACCCCGCACTGCGGTCCGACCGAAGGTCTCCTCTTTGCATTTGGTCTTCTTGTGCCGTGTGAAGAGGAAGAGGAGACCTGCGGTCGGGCGTTTCGGCGGGGTCGGGAGACCCGCGCCGAGCGGGAGCCACATCGCGATTGCCCGCCGGCGCATCGGTCGAAGTCGATGCGAATGCGGGAGCCGTCACGTCGAGGCCGTGAGGCGAAGATTGACTGAAAACTCGCAATGGCCCAATTGGCCGCGATGCTGGCTATGCGCGATTGTGCTGATGCCTTGGTGGCACGGACGCCTGATCGGTTGAACGGCCACAACACGGGAATCGAACCTGATCGCAAGTGATTGAGGGCTGAGAATCGTGTCGGCTTACGGAGCTGGCGTGACGTCCCAGATCTTCACCGTCTGATCGACGCTGCCCGACGCCAGCCGTTTTCCGTCCGGGCTAAACATCACGGGCCAAGTGTCAGTCAAAGGTAGTCACCCGCGGCGTTGCGTGGTGACAAAGTGTCAGTCAAAGGTAGTCACTGTTTGCGGTGCTTGTTTTTGGGCTTGTAGTCGATGGTTTTGATCTTGGGGTGGTCATGTGGTTCACGGCGTCTGAGCTTGAAGCAAGTGATCTCGCCTCGAGTGAGATCCACTTCGCAGCGGACGAGTCGATGTGGCCAGGTGGCATCGAGGGGGAAGCT
>SYJG01000167.1 GCA_005798445.1 Planctomyces sp. | reverse complement strand
GCGAGCGGCAGGGCGTCAGCCCTCCGAGGAAAAGCAGAGGGAATAACTCGGAGGGCTGACGCCCTGCCGCTCGCAAAAACCATCTCATTCGAGGCCGAGTGGGGAATAATCGGTATCATGCGACGCCGACGCAACTCGTATTCCGCGAGATTGGAGGCTTCGCCATGAGTACCGTGAAACGCCGAGCCCTCTGTGTGATTTGGTCGAGTTTGTGGATCGTTGGCCTGTTGGGTTCCTCCGGATTGCGTGCGGACGATTGGCCGCAATGGCGCGGGCCGCAGCGCGATGGCGTGTGGCGTGAATCGGGGATCATCGAAACGATTCCAGAAACAGGATTGAAGGTTCGCTGGCGAGCGCGCGTCGGCAATGGCTACTCGGGACCGGCTGTTGCGGCGGGGCGAGTGTTTGTCACGGATCATCAATTCCAGCCGGAAATCGAACGTGTGTTGTGTTTCGACGAAGCGACCGGCCAGCGGATTTGGGAGCACTCGTATCCGACCGACTATGCCAACATGGAGTACGGCAATGGGCCGCGAGCGACTCCGACGGTCCATGACGGCAAGGTCTACACGCTCGGCACGCAGGGGTATCTGACGTGTCTCGACACGGATGCGGGGCGAGTCGTGTGGAGGAAAGAGCTCGTCAAAGATCTCAACGCGAAGGCGTTGACTTACGGATTCAGCTCGGCACCGCTGGTCGTCGGTGATTTGTTGATCGTCATGGCGGGCGGACGGCCGGATGCGTGCGTCGTGGCGTTCAACCGGTTGACGGGCGCGGAACGTTGGCGAGCGCTCGCGGATCGCAACTCGTACAGCGCGCCGCTCGTGATCGAAGCGGGAGGCCGTCAGCAGTTGATCGTGTGGACCGGCGACACGGTCTCGTCGTTGGAGCCGCTTACCGGCAAGATCAACTGGCAGGAGCCTCGCAAAGCGACGTTCGACGAGGCGGAGATGGTGGCCTCGCCGGTTCTGCACAAAGACCGGCTGCTGTGCCTGAGCGCCTGGAATCGCGGCTCGGTCATGTTGAGTTTGGATCGCGATAAACCGGTCGCGTCGGTCTTGTGGAAGACGCGGTCGAAGCCGACGACGTTCATCGCGACGCCGTTGTTTCAAGACGATGGACACTTCTACGCGTCGATGGGTGACGGCCACTTGGCGTGCCTCGACGCGACGACTGGCGACGAGGTGTGGATCACGCAAGAGCCGACCGGCAGGCGGCTGGGGACCGTGCATCTCACGCCGCACGGCGACCGCGTGTTTCTCTTCAATCAGATCGGGCACTTGATTCTCGCGAAGCTCTCGCCGGCGGGATATCAGGAACTCGGTCGCTGCTTGCTGATCGAGCCGACCGCCGGTTACCGCGCTCAAGGAGTCGTGACCTGGTCGCATCCGGCATTCGCGAACAAGCATGTCTTCGCCCGCAGCGATCGCGAACTGATCTGCGCGTCGCTGGCTGCCGCCGATCAACCGAGTGAGGTCGCGACGAAGAAGAAGACGTTCCCAGCCCGACTGCTCACGGAATCATCGCAGTGGGATGCACCCTCGGTGCTGGCTTTCGCACCGAACGGTGTTGAATTGGCGACCGGCTCGTGGCAAGGAACCGTGAAGCTGCGCGATCTAGCGAGCGGCAAGGATCTCGCACCACGCGCGAAGCATAAGGACGGCGTCTGCTCGATCGTGTTTTCGGCGGACGGCAAGCGGATGGTTTCGGCCGGCGGCAGCGAATTCACGCCTGCTCGCAACGGCGGCAAGACGAGCGGGCAGATCAAACTGTGGGACAGCGTCGCTCAAAAAGAACTCGGCGAGTTCATCGGCCACACGAGCAAAGTATTTTCGGCGGCATTCTCTCCGGACGGCAAGACGCTGGCGACGGGAGCCGCCGATCAAACGGTGCGACTCTGGGACACGGCGACACTGAAAGAGCAAACGATTTTGAACGGGCACCGCGATGCCGTCTGGTCCGTGGCGTTTTCGCCCGATGGCAAGTTCGTGGCCTCCGCCGGAGCCGATCGGATCGCGATCGTGTGGGACGTCGCAACCGGCCAGCAGATCGGCACGTTCAAAGGCCATGAGGATGAAGTCCGAGCGGTCGCATTCTCTCCCAATGGGAACACCTTGGCGACTGGCAGCGCCGATTGGACCGTCCGACTTTGGGACGCGAAAACCAGTCAGCAACGAGCCATGTTGAGTGGTCATCACGGCAGCGTCACCTGCCTCACGTTCTCACCCGACGGCAAACAGCTCGTCACGGGCAGCGGCGATGAAACGATTAGGTTTTGGAACATGGCCTCTCAAACAGAAGGAGTCACTCTGCGCGGCCATCGCAGCGGAGTGACCGCCATCTCGTTTTCACCGGACGGCAAGTCACTGGCCAGCGCGGGCGTCGATGACCCCATCCGCATTTGGGATCTCGCAAGAATCGAGTAGCACACGGCCGATTGGAAAGGCCGCTGTGAAGACTCGTTGAGAGACCAGCTCGAAGACTGTGTCGCTGGTTGAAATGCGGATGTCGGAACCGGATACTGCCGCCCCTCGTGATGCGTCTCACAATGTCACATTCTGGCATCGATTCGTTTTGCGGATTTCAGAGCAAGTCCGACAATTCAATGACGGCCGGGAAACAACCAGGAATCCAAATCATGAAGCGCTGTTGGCTTTCGATCGTGGTGGTGTTCGGTCTCGCCCTGCCGATGTTCGCGGCGGACAAGGTTCAGCCGGTGCGGATGGGCTGCGGAATCATGACTTTTGACACGGTTCCAGGTTGGGGCCTTGAGAACGGAAAATCGGTTCTGGGTTCGACTCACGGTGGTGTCGTGGTCGATAAGGCGGGGAGCGTCTACACCAGCTCCAGCTTGGGAGTCTTTGTCTTCTCGCCAGAAGGCAAAGTGATTCGCCGTTTCCTCGGCGACAAATACAACAACATCCATGACCTGGAGATTCGCGCCGAAGGCAGCGATGAGTTCATTTACGGTGCTCGCAACGCCGCTGGCGAAGGGATCAAGTTCCACGCCGAGACGGGAGACATCGTGCTCAAGCTGGGCATTCCCGATGAATCCGGATTGAAACTGACCAAGTGGGCTCCGACCGCGATTACGGTCGCTCCGAACGGCGACATCATTCTGGCGGACGGCTACGCCAGCAACCACATCTTCAAGTTCGACAAGACCGGCAAGTACAAGATGCACTTCGGGACGAAGGGGAACGGCCTCAAGGAATTCAACACGGCGCACGGCATGACGTTGGACACGCGCTATGAGCCGCCTCGCTTGCTGATCTGTGACCGCAACCACACGCCGAAAGGCCGATTGCTGCATTACGATCTCGACGGCAATTACATCGACGAGGTCGTGACCGGCCTGGGCATGCCGACCTCGGCCGCCGTTCAAGGAGACTACGTTTCCGTGCCCGATTTGCACGGGCGAGTGGTCATTCTCGACAAGAGCAACACGATCATGGCCGTGCTCGGCCACAACGCCGACCCGGCGACGCGAGTGAACCACAACGTCCCGCAAGACAAATGGATCGAGGGGATCTTCAACGGCACTCACGGCTCGTACTGGGACAAGGACGGCAATTTGTACGTCCAAGACTGGAACATCTCCGGCCGCATCATGAAGCTGGTGCGGGTCAAGTAACGGTCAGAAAGCAGCAGGAAGCAGAAAAGGGAAAGCAGAACGGGGGGAAAGCAGCCCCCCGGTCCTTTGGCGAATACACCGGAGGGCTGACGCCACCCCGCTCGCTAAAATGTCTCACTGTGGACCGTGCGAGGTATAGCAACACACACGACAAGCACACCGACTCCCGCTCCTCGAGTTTGCTCCCGCACGAGCCGCAATGTCTCGCAACAGTTCCATGAGAATCGTTCGACTCCCACGATCATTCGGCACCGTCCTGGTCGCCACCGCACCCCGTCCTTGCCCACGCAGCTTTTCAACATCAACGTCTTGTCATGCAAATCACAACCAACCATCAACAGATCTGAGATCGCTCAAGCTCCTTGAAGTCAATTGGAAATAGGGTTTGACCTCTCCATCCCAAGTTCACCTTCAAGGAGCCCTTTTTCAAACCTTCCACAGAGTGACTGGCGCGTCGTGCTGATATTGTCGACACCAGAATTGGTTGTTGCCAAATTGCCACGTATTTGGAAGTCGTGGTTTTTCAACAACACGTCAGCGGCTGATCATCGGGTCTTGCGGGACGCATCGAGTCGAGCTTTCGCGATGTTTCAAGACTTGAGCAAAGGCGACCGTGCTGCGGCACTCGTATTGCTAGGCGGAACTCCGTTTGAGGCTCACGGTGTTTTGTCGTTGGTTTTGTGGGGGTCGCCATGCGTTTTCGTGACGTTCGCTTTCGTTCCAAGCTGCTGTTGTTGATCAGTTTGTTCGTGATTGGATTCGCGGCAGTCTATGGGTTCGGAGCCATGACGTTGGCACGCGTGCAAGTGACCGGCAAGACGTTCTACGAAGAGCGAGTGGAGGGCAACCTCTATCAGGAGATTGTGCTGGCCAAGGATTTGGTGGCCGACATCCTGCCGCCGCCGGAGTACATCGTCGAGTCGTACCTCGTGCTGCATGAAATTCACACGCTGACGGACCTCGAAAAAATCCGTGACCGCGTCGCCTACTTCAAGGCCCGCGAGGCCGAGTACGAGCTGCGTCAGAAATTCTGGGATAAGGAGCTTCCCAAAGAGGGTGAATCACGTGCGTTGATGCTGGATCATGCCTCAAAACCGGCGCGGGAGTTCTACCGCTTGAGTGCGCAGTTCCTGGCCGTGGCCGATCGACTGGAGGAGCGTGAAGCCGTTTGGACGGAACTGTTGCCGCAGCTTCAGGAGAAATACGAAGTTCACCGTAAAGCGATCGACAAGGTCACCGAGTTAGGCAACAAAATGGTGACCGATGCGCAGGACAAAGCCAAAGACGCAATCACCACCTCGCGCAACTTCCTGATGACCGTTGGCCTGTTGGTTCTGCTGGCGATCGGTGTTTTTGGTTACTTCATCGCAAGTGGCATCGTTCGCCCGACGAACCTGCTGATCTCGCGGCTACGCGAAATGGCCGACGGGGCAGGGGACCTGACCGCTCGCGTGCAGGTCGATTCGATGGACGAGATCGGGCAGCTCGCGCATTGCATCAACACGGTGATTCAAAAGCTGCACGACCTGGTCGTGGAGATCAAAGGGGCCAGCTTGCAGTTGCTCGCCACCACGACGCAGCTCGGAGCGACGTCGAAGGAACAGGAAGCGACATTGGCGAATTTCGGCGCGTCATCCAGTCAGATTGCTGCGGCCGTCAAAGAAATCTCCGCCACCGGCCAAGAGTTGTCGGGCACAATGGGTGAAGTCATGACGGGTGCCAGTCGCGCCTCCGAGCTGGCCTCCGCCGGACGGATGGGGCTGATCAACATGGAAAGTACCATGCACGACCTGACCGAATCGACCAAGCACATCTCCAACAAATTGGGAGCGATTCGAGAGAAGGCCAGCGACATCAACGTCGTCGTCACGACGATCACCAAGGTCGCGGATCAGACCAATCTGCTGTCGATCAACGCGGCCATCGAAGCCGAGAAGGCGGGAGAATACGGACGCGGATTCCTGGTGGTCGCTCGCGAGATTCGGCGGCTGGCGGATCAAACCGCCGTCGCCACGCTGGAGATCGAACAGATGGTTCGGCAGATGCAATCCGCAGTCTCCTCCGGCGTCATGGAGATGGACAAGTTCAACGAAGATGTCCGGGGCGGCGTCCGCAAGGTCGGCGAGATCAACAATCAAATGGGCCAGATCATCGAAGGGGTCCAATCGGTCAGCGAACGCTTTGTGCCGGTCAACGAAGGGATGAAAAACCAATCGCTTGGAGCACGTCAAATCAACGACGCGATGGTGCAGCTCACGTCCGGAGCCTCGCAAACGCAGACGACAATCCGCGAATTCAATCAAGCGACGGAAAACCTGCGACTATCGGTCGAGCGGTTGAAACAGGCGGTCGTGCGGTTTGTGGTGTCGGGATGATGGAGGTGTGAAGGGATTGCAAATTGCAAATTGCAAATTGCAAGTTGCAAATTGCAAATTGAGGGACCGGGAAGGCTGAGGCGTTTCTGGACTTTTGGGAGTGAGGTGCACTCGATGACTCCTGATGAACTGTCGGATCGGTTGTTGGACTTTGCAGCGCGGATCGGCAAGCTTGCGGATGCACTGCCCGATACTCGCATGGGACGGCACATCGCCGGGCAGATTATTCGATCGGGGACGTCGGCCGCTCCAAATTACGAGGAGGGCTGTGCTGCGGAGAGCCGCCGGGACTTCACCCACAAACTGCAGATCTGCCTGAAGGAACTGCGAGAGACACGGCTCTGGCTGCGATTGATCCTGCGAGCAGAATTGTTACCAGAAAAGCGACTGACGAAGCTCCTCGAAGAGGCCGACTCGCTCTGCAAAATCATCGGCAAATCCGTTGTGACGGCGAAACGTCAGCCGCCCAAGAAAGACTGACCGACCTGACTCGCAATTTGCAATTTGCAATTTGCAACTTTCAATTTGCAATCCTGCGGTTCCAAAATGCTCTCGCTCATCTTTCACGTCGGTTCGGAGCGCTTTGCCATCCCCAGTGAGCGGGTGGACAAGGTGCTGCCGACGGTCGAGCTGCATCGCACGACACAATCGCCGCGCGGTTTGGCCGGAGCGTTTTCGTATCGTGGAACGGTGACTCCGGCGATTGACTTGGCTGACTGGCTGATGGGCACTTCGACCCCGCTGCGGTTGAGTAGTCGGATGATTCTGATTCCACTGGATGCCGAGCCTTCGAACCAGAAGTTCGCGTTGCTGGCGGAACGAGTGGACGAACTGCGGACGATTGATGCGGACATCCTCAGCGGCCAGAGTTCAGCCGGCTGGTCGGGAACGCTCGCGTTAGGCCCAGTGATCGCGGACGAGCACGGGCTGTTGCAGATTTTGGAGATCGACAAGCTCATCGCGGAGGCTCGGCGAATGGCGCTCTTACCGCCGGTTGAACACGTCCCATGACGGAGCGATGGCTTTATGGATCTCACCCAGATCACTCAACTGCCGCTGCAACAGATCGGCCTGGATCACGGCACGATCGGCGAGAAGTCGATCGAGCTGGCGGTGCGGAGCCGAATGCAGTCGCTCGGTCTGAGCGATGTCTCCAGCTACGTCGAACGAGTCAGCAACGATTCGAATGAGCTGCAAGCGCTGACCGAGGAACTTGTTGTCCCGGAGACGTGGTTCTTCCGCGGCTTCGAGCAACTGCGCTACATGGCCGAGGTCGCCAGCAGGCGGTCGGCGATGTCGAGACAGCCATTGCGAGTTCTCAGCATTCCGTGCAGCACGGGCGAGGAACCGTATTCGATTTACATGTTTCTGCGGCACATCGGTCTTGCGCCGGAACAAATCCGCATCGTTGCGGTGGACATCAGCCGACGTGCGATCGACCGAGCCGTGCAGGGGACGTACTCCGACTATTCGTTTCGAGAAAACGAACCGCTGTGCGAGCTTCTGCGACAGCGCTTTTTCGAGACTCACGACTCGAACAAGGTGATTGCCGAGGTCCGCAACGCGGTCAGTTTTCGGCAAGCCAATTTGATGTCGGCGATGCTCTTGGCGGAAAGCGGAGTCTTCGACG
>SYJG01000016.1 GCA_005798445.1 Planctomyces sp. | reverse complement strand
GTGAACCACATGACCACCCCAAGATCAAAACCATCGACTACAAGCCAAAAAACAAGCACCGCAAACAGTGACTACCTTTGACTGACACTTTGTCACCACGCAACGCCGCGGGTGACTACCTTTGACTGACACTTGGCCAGTCATGAGTTGAAGAGGACTTGCAGGAGATAGCTGTCGTCGCAGGCGGCGATGAGGCGTTTGTTTTTGACTCCGAGTTTTTGAGTGTGGTTGTTTTTGAGCAGGCTCAGCCCGGCTCGGCGGAGCAGGCTGAAGTTGGTGGCCGAGTGGCCTTCGCGGAGGCGGGATTGGTCTTCTTGAAACGTCACGTCCAGTTGCCAATGCAGTTGGTTCTCGATGCCCCAGTGACTGCGAACGGCTTCGGCGAAGCGTCGCAACGTCTTGCCATCAATGGCGACGATTTGGCCATCGCTGATCTCATGCAGAGCGGTGATCCAACTCAGCAGACACTTCTCGAATTCGGCGGGCTTGATCGCCGCGAAGATCGCATTGAACCGATCGTGAGACGGAATGCCTCGGCTCAGATCCAAAAACGTCGCCAACCATTTCTTCTTCGTGCGTCCCCAAGCGGCGATGGCCACGAAGTCGTCCGCTCCACAGACCACCGCACACACCGCAATCGTCACCACGTTGATCAGCGGATAGATCACCTCTCGTCGCCTGGGGTCCGTCAACTCCGAGAAATGATTCCGAATTGCGACACTCACACTTTTGGGCACGATGCTCATCCTGAAACGCGAGCGCGATTTGATCGCTCAGCATCCTGCCAAGCCGACTCCTCAAATCGCTACGCCCCAACTATCGCATGTTGCCCAGCATCGCGCAATCGCCCTGGGGCGATCTGCGAGTGTCTCCGCGATGCGCCACGCAGCAGTGTGGACCGGAAGCGAATTGGCGGACGAGTCGCAACAGCGGGGCTTGGTCGAGTTGATTTCCGCCAGCCATGTGAATCGGATCCTGCGCGAAGTGGATCTCCAACCACACCGCTTCAACGACACGATTGCCAAACCCACGAACTGGACCGACACCGGATGGCCCACTCGTAACACTCCTACGCAACGTCCTCGAACCTGGCGCGAAATTCGGACGACTGAAAAGATCTGGCGAAAACTCGCTCTGCTAGGAATGAATTTGTCATTGGCGGTAATAGCGCGCAATGGCACTTCAGTCAACGAATCTCTCTTTGCCGATTGATGCCGTATTCGCCAGCGGACTGTCCGCTTGATCGCTCGTTTGTTGGGACTCAGGTTGATGTCTGCGACTTCTCTGCACTCTTCGCTTCTCTGCGGTGAGATCTTTTTTCACCGCAGAGGAGCGAAGAGCTTGGCGCGGCCTTTGGCCGCAACCAAAGGTGAGTGTCAATTAAAAGGCGTCGTTGTTCGGTAAGTTGATGGTGTGATACGAGCCATCCTCTTTCCGGAGACAACGACGCCATGAATGAGTTTATCGTCAAGCATCAGAAACAGGTTCTCGGAATGCTCAGTGGGTTCGATCGGGTTCGGTTTCGGGGGACGTTTCGAGTCCTGGCGGTGGCCAAGTTGCTGATGGTTTGGCGGACTCAGCGGCGGGTGCTCATCAAGGACTTCCGGGACCTTGCCGAATCGCTCACCCAGGGGTTGAAGCGGGCCGTCGAGCAAGTCGCCAGCCAGCGGGTGCGGGACATCGAGTTTTTGCGGAGTTCCAAATACTCGAAGGAGGATCTGGTGGCCGAGTTGATTCGTCGCGAAGGGTTGACCGAGGGTGTCGTGTGCGTGCTCAGCGCGGTTGAGCCGTGTCGTTCGTATGAGGTGCGGCGGAATCCTGAAACCAAGACGCTGGACTTGGAAGCTCCGCCGCGGAAGTGTCTGCATTGGTACGTCGATTTCCTGGACGCGGTGCTGGGGCTGTGTCATGTGCGGATTCAATCGTGGTTGCCGTTCACGGTGCATGTGTGCGTGAACGGTCGCGACATGCTCTGCCGGGAACTGACGCGGCAGGGGATCGGCTTCGAGCGGCGCGACAACTGTCTGGCGCGTGTGGACGACATCGCGGCGGCTCAGCAGATTTTGGACTCGCAGCCGTGGGCCGCGTGGAGCACTCGGCTGGATGACCTGGTGCGTCGCGCGTGTCCGCCGCTGTTGGAGATTCCGGGCTTCCTCGGCCGGCCGCACGAGTACGACTGGTCGGCGGATGAAACCGAGTGGGCCAGCGACGTGATGTTCCGCTCGAACGACGCGCTGGCCGCCGTCAATCACCCAACGCCGTTGGGCACCCTCGTGGATCAACTGGCTCAAGCGGTGGTCACGAAGACGTGCCGTGCGCGCGGCCTGCATCCCTTGACGGGCCTGGACGCGCAACTGGTCACGATCCTGCTGCGCGGCGAGTTCGCCTTGAACGGCTTCCGCAACCGCGACGTCCGCGAGGCGCTGTTCCCTCCGCCCGACGCTCCCCCGCGCGACACGACCTCTGCCGACGCCGGCGCTGCCACGTTGGCCCAACGGCGTCGCCAGTCGGGCCAAGTCACTCGCTTGCTGCGCCTGTTTCGTGCTCATGGCCTGATCCAAAAGATTCTCCGCACCCATCGCTACCAACTGACCACTCACGGCCGCCGACTACTCCCAACCTTCCCCAACGCGCGAGCCGCCAATACACAAGCACTTACACAAATCGCTGCCTAAAATCTTTTCAGGAAAACAACACTCTCACCGTCTGCAGTGCAGAGATCTGGCGGACACGTTTTCATGAGGTTCGTAGAGTTGTGTAGATACCAATGAGCTTGCCTCGGTGGAAGCCATGATTGATCACTAGAACGAAGACGAAAAGCGGTGTTGGCCCCCGCCGAGCTTGTCTCGGTGGAGCCGTGATTGACCACTACTCGGGGCGTGCCTCTCGTTGTCAATCATCGCTCCACCGACGCAAGGTCGGAGGGGGCGTGGAAAAACATCAACGACGGTTCTAGTCGCCAATCATCGTTCCACCGACACGAGGTCGGAGGGGACGTCCGTCGCAGAGATCAGTCATGAGTGTCGAAAACACGAAGTCATTTTTCCTCGGCCCCTTAGCACGACATCGCTATTTTGTGTTGGAGTTCCGCCTTTAGGCGGTGGTGAAACCGATGATCCCTCTCACGGGCAGGAATGAAACAGGCGAGCGGGGCGGCGTCAGAATGTCTCGCCGTTGGTCGTGCGAGGTAGAGGATCGCTTTATCGAGGTTCAGAAAACACACGATGAGCGGTCTTGTGCGGTTTTTGTTCCGGAGCAACGCCAAGTTGTCGCAGCGACTTGTGGATGATCTCGCGAGCAGGCGGAGCGGCGATGTCGCCGCCAAAGTGTTCGCCGCCGCTGGCGGGTTCATCGACCACGATCATTACCACAGGTGAAGAGACGTCGCGCGGATGGCCTCACCGTTCGCGTCTCAGTGAACCCGACGATATCTCGCGAGGAACGGCGGCGTGCGCTGTGTGGCAGCGGTCATATTCCCATCGGTTTTGGTGGTGAGAGTCGGCTGCAAAAACATGAACGCGAACACCAACGTCAGAGCTGAGGCCAACAGGATCGTCCCACGCAAACGATTGTTGACCGCAAACGGATAAACCGCCGAGCCGTACCACGGGAGCGAGTCTGCGGGCATCTCAAAGACCGGGTCGTTGTCGCGGATCGAAAGCTGCAAGTGCTCATCGACCGGGATGCGTTCCTCACCGGCGCGACGGGCTCCGAACTCGACGCTGGCCAGCTTGCGGACAAAGTCGGGATCGCGGGCCAGCGAATCGACGACTTGGGTCAGATCATCGACTTCGTGTTCCAGACCCACCAGTCGCACCTGTGTCGCGTGGTAATCGTGCCGCAGTTGGATGTAGCTCAGCAGCTTTGGCGAGAGCGCGACCACCGAGTACGCACTGATCGCCGCCAACAACGTCAGCCAGAAGGCCAGCGAGATGGTCCAGGAGGCGTGGGAGTCAGGTTGGTCGATTGCGTCGTGCATTTTGAAATTTCGGCGAGCCGGAGGGCGTCAGCCCCCGGACGGTTCTCAACCGTCGCTATGCCCGGAGGCTGACGCCCTGCCGCTCGCCAAAAACATCTCATTCGAGGCCGCGTGGGGTATAGTTGGAGATGTCTTGATTCTGCCCGATGAAACGAAACAGGCCGGAGCTTTTTGCGGCTCCGGCCTGAGTTCGGTGACTTTCACAACCAAGTTTCGCGATCAGATCGTTCCGCCGTATTGGGCGGACGGGCCGAGGATTTCCTCGATGCGGAGGAGTTGGTTGTATTTGCAGATTCGATCGGTTCGGCTGGCGGAACCGGTCTTGATCTGGCCGGTACCGAGAGCCACCGCGAGATCGGCGATGAACGTGTTCTCGGTCTCTCCCGAACGGTGACTCATCACGGCCGTGTAACCGCTGCCGTGAGCGAGTTGCACGGCTTCGATGGTTTCGGTGAGCGTGCCGATTTGGTTGACCTTCACGAGGATGCTGTTCGCAACGCCCGACTCGATGCCGCGAGCCAGTCGCTTCGAGTTCGTCACGAACAAATCGTCGCCGACCAGTTGGCAACGCATCCCGACGCTGTCGGTGAGCTGTTTCCAGCCATCCCAATCGTCTTCAGCACAGCCGTCTTCGACCGAGCAGATCGGATAGTTCTCGACGAGGTCCGCCAGGAAGCCAACCATCTCGGCTGACGAGAGCTTCTTGCCTTCGATCTCGTACTTGCCGTTCTTGTAGAACTCGGTCGCGGCACAATCGAGAGCGATCTTGATCTCGTCGCCCGGCTTGTAACCGGCCTTCTCGATCGCGCTCAGAATTGTGTCGAGCGCCTCTTTTGTGGACTTGATGTCCGGAGCGAACCCCCCCTCGTCACCGACGGCGGTGCTCATGTGTTTGTCGTGCAGCACCTTCTTGAGGTGATGAAAGACTTCGACGCCCGCTCGCAGACCGTCGCTGAACGTGTCGAAGCCGAGCGGGAAGATCATGAATTCCTGGAAGTCGATGCCGTTGTTGGCGTGTGCTCCACCGTTGATGATGTTCATCATCGGAGCCGGAAGTCGGTTCGCTCCGACGCCGCCGAGGTAGCGGAACAACGGCAGATAGCTGACTTGAGCCGCCGCATCCGCTGCAGCCAGCGAGCAGGCCAGCATCGCATTCGCTCCGAGCTTGCTTTTGTTCTCGGTGCCGTCGAGTTCGAGCATCGCATGGTCGATCAACGCCTGATCGCAGACGTCGAGACCGATCAGTTCGTTGGCGATCTTCACGTTGACGTTCTCGACCGCTTGCAGCACACCCTTGCCGAGATAACGCTGTTTGTCGTCCGTGTCGCGGAGTTCAATCGCCTCGTGCGAGCCGGTGCTGGCTCCGCTGGGGACGGCCGCTCGGCCGCGATGTCCGTCTTCAGTCTCAATGTCCACTTCCACCGTCGGGTTGCCGCGGCTGTCGAGAATCTCGCGAGCACGCACGGCTGCAATTTCCACACTCATCGTTCGTTCGTCCTGAAAAAAGGGCATTGGCGAGCGGTCGGGCGTCAGCCCGCCGAGTCGTTCAACGATTCGGTATCTCGGTGGGCTGACGCCCAGCCGCTCGCTGAAAGTTCGGCGGGAGTTTGTCGAACTCCGCCCACATTCGCCACCATGAGCCGCCGGAGAATTTGCCGGATCGGCACGGTCGGCCTAAACCAACGGTGGTTCAAAAGAGCCTGTTCCCGCGAGAAGAACTGCGTCGCGAGCCGTCGGAGGCACAACTACAATCCGCCGCATGACTGCACCTTCCGAACAATCTCCTCGCCAGCTTCCCGCCGTGCCGCTTCCGCTGGAACCAATGGACCCGCAACTGAAATGGATTCAGCCGGGTGGCGGAGTCATTTGCCATCTGGAACTGGCGTGGGGACACGTTCGACGTTGGTGGCTGAAGACGTTTCGTCGCGGCTACGTTCGCCGGATGGCGGAGCTTCGCAAAGGGGACTTCAACGGCTGCCCGCATGAAGTGCTCGACCCGCGTGACGTGAAGTTCTTCCGCAATCAAGGAGGCTACTATTGGGAGCCGGCCGACGATCCGTTCCGTTGGCGCGACAAGATTCCGTTCGCACGTTCCGGCTTGTGCGAGTTGTTCGTGTTCTCGCTGATCACGTTTGGCCCTGCGATCGCGCTCACTTGCTGGCTGACCTGTCCATGCTCGGCATCGCTGTCAAATCCGTTACGAATCGCCGCTTGGCTGGCAGTCACGACGCTGACGGTCATTGGTCTGTTGATCGTGTGGTTCTTTCGGAACCCGCCGCGAGCGGTCCCTGCGACACCAGGTTTGATCGTGTCACCGGCCGACGGGAAAATCGTGGCGATCGACGAGATCGAGCACGACGAATTCCTCGGCGGCCCGGCCGTGCAGATCGGCATTTTCTTGTCGATTTTCAACGTCCACATCAATCGTGCTGCGGTGGCCGGACGAGTCATCGGCTTGCGGTATCGCCCCGGCAAGTATTTGAATGCTCTGCGGCCAGAATCGGCTCGTGAGAACGAACAGCTCGCCGTGCGGATGCAGGAAACGGAATTTCCGTTTCGGCGGTACATTGTCCGGCAAATCACGGGAGCGATCGCTCGGCGAATTGTCTGCTGGCTGAAGCCGGGAGATTTGTTGGCTCGTGGCGAGCAGTTCGGCATGATCAAATTGGGATCGCGAACCGAACTGGTCCTGCCGCGCGAGGCGGCATTGAAGCTGCGAGTTCAACTCGGTGACAAAGTGAAAGCCGGCACTTCGATCCTGGCGGAGTTTGAATCATGAGCCGTCGCGAAAAAGTCTTCGCCGTGCTGCCGACGATGCTGACGCTCGGCAACGCGGTGTGCGGGTTTGGGGCAATCACCTTCGCGGCCAAATGGTCGGGCGGGGACGCGAAGTTGTCCTTGTTCATCGCCTCAGGTCTGATCTTTCTCGCGATGGTGTTCGATGCGTTGGATGGCAGTGCGGCACGATTGACGAAACAGACCAGCGAGTTTGGAGCACAGCTTGATTCGTTGTGCGATGCGATCAGCTTCGGAGCGGCTCCGGCGTTTTTGATGCTGCAATTCTCGCAGTCGCGGGACTTTCACCCACGCTTCTTATGGTGGATCGCGGCACTCTACATGGCTTGCGCGGTCTTGCGGCTGGCTCGATTCAATGTCGAAACCGACGAGGACGACGCTCACGATTCCTTCAGCGGCCTGCCGTCACCGGCGGCGGCGGGAACGGTGGCCAGTTTCCCGATCATGGCATTTGGATTCCGCCACTTGGAAGATGCGGCCAATGACAAGCTGTGGGAGAGGATCGCAACGTGGCTCGATACCTGGACGGCCAACGTCCTGCCGTTCATCACGTTAGCCGTGGCGTGCTTGATGGTCTCGCGGATTCGTTACGCCCATCTCGTCAATCAATTGATTCGCGGACGGCGTCCTCGGCAGCATTTGATCCAGATCGTCTTCGCGTTGGCGGTGATGTTCGTGATGCCGCAGGTGTCGGTTCCGCTCTTCTGCTGCTGGTTTGCCTTTGGCTCGCCGCTGAAAGCGTTGTGGAATGAAGCCGTCATGCGCTGGTGGCACCGAGGCCATTCGCAGCCAATGGCGGCAACCGCCAGTTCTTCGACGGCCATCGCTTGGAAGCCAGAGAGTCCGACCACGACCGACGCGAATGGCGATCACGACGACATGGATGACGCCTGATGTTTACCGGATTGGTCGAAAGCTTGGGGACGGTTCGATCGCTCGCCGATGAAGGGGACGCGAAGCGGGTTGTCGTCGAGGTGCCGCCGAGCTTTCTCGAAAACGCGCCGCCGAGCAAACGGCTCGGCGAGAGCGTAGCGATCAACGGTTGTTGCCTGACGGTTGTCGCGGCCGACGGCGTCTTGTGGAGCTTTCAGGCCGGACACGAAACGCTCGCGAAGACAAACCTCGGCCGACTGCGAATCGGCGACTCCGTAAACCTCGAACGAGCGATGCCCGCCGACGGTCGCTTTGGCGGACACATCGTGCAGGGGCACGTCGATGGAGTCGGCCGAGTTGCCGCGATCGACTCGCGCATAGATTTTTCCGACTACACGTTTGAGGTGTCGGCGGTGCTCGCGGCTCAGATGGTCGAGAAGGGTTCCGTGGCCGTCGATGGCGTCAGCTTGACGCTCGTGCGGGTCACGGCCACGAGTTTTCAAGTCATGCTGATCCCGCACACGCTGGCGGTCACGACGCTCGGCCGACGAAAAGTCGGCGACGAGGTGAACATCGAAACCGACGTGCTGGCGAAGTACGTCGCGAAACTCATCTCAGGGGCAAGACATGAGTGAGTTTCGTTTTCGCTGTCGGCAATTCGGCCGTGGTCTGTATTGTGGTGGGCGCGGCGCGCTGGTTGGTTTGGCCGTCTTCTTCGCGACCTATTTCATCGTGTTTGACGCTCATGCACCACTGACCGCTCATGTCTGGTTTTCAGCAGGCTCAGTGGTTCCCGACATCGTGAGCTTGGTGTCGGTAACGACCTATGCGATCCTCGGCCGGAGGAAGGTCGGTATCTCTCGAATCGTCTTTTGTTCGTTTCTCGGAGTGCTAATCGCTCGTTTGTTCACGCCAGTTACGAGCATGAGCCCAAGCACTCGCATCGCACGTCTCCGCGAAAACCCGTTGTTCGAATTGGAATTTGTCTGGCAAATCTTCGCAGTCAATGTGGTGGCAATCGCTGTCAGCTATGTATTCGCACCGTGGCATATCGAGCAGTTATCGACAACAGAGTCTGAGGAGAAGCTGACGCGATGAACGAGGCGGAACGGCAGACGCGCACGCATTTGACGAAGCTGTTTTCTCAGCACGGATTCTTTCCGCGCGGTGATCTCGGCCAGAACTTTCTGATCGACCTCAACATCGTGCAGTACGTCGCCGACCAAGCCTTCATTGGTCCCGATGACGTCGTGCTGGAAGTCGGTACGGGGACCGGCGGGCTAACAACATTTCTAGCCCGCGAAGCCGCTGACGTCGTGACGGTCGAGTACGACGAGAAAGTGTTCGGACTCGCGCAGCAAATGCTCGACGGACTGCGGAACGTGACGCTCATCAATGCCGATGCTCTCAAGAGCAAGAACCAACTCAACCCGGACGTGATCGCCATCGTCGAAGAAAAGTTAAGCGTCGATCCGGATCGCAAGCTGAAGCTGGTCGCGAATCTGCCGTACGACGTGGCGACGCCAATCATCTCGAACCTCGTCGCCAGCGAACTGCCGTGGGTGGCGATGGTCGTGACGATTCAGTTGGAGTTGGCTCAGCGCATGGCCGCTCAGCCGAAAGCCGGCAGCAATTTCGGAGCGTTGTCAGTCTGGTTGCAGTCGCAGTGCCAGATCAAGCTGCTGAAGAAGCTCGGTCCACAGGTCTTCTGGCCTCGGCCGGATGTCGATTCCGCCATCCTCAGCATCCGCCCCGACCGCGAACGCCGAGCCACGATCACCGATCGAGCGTTCTTCCACGAACTGGTCCGAGGAGTCTTCACGCAACGCCGCAAGCATCTGCGAGTTGTCCTCGGTTCGCTCTTCAAAGGCCGGATTGATCGGGAAGCCATCGACAGCGTCCTTGCGGAGCTTGGCCTGAAACCCGATGTCCGGGCCGAGACTTTGGAAGTTGAGACATTCGTGTCGTTGTCGAATCGACTGTTGGAATACGAGCGGAGTCAAAGTAGACCGGTCACTCCATGACCGGAACCTTCGAATCACGGAGTGACTCGTCTTCCCATTGAAATCTGCGCCTTTGTTCGGGAGGGCGAGGCTCCTGCCGAGCCGGTGTGTCAATCACGCGTGTGCTCCGACCCGGCTCGGCGGGAGCCTCGCCCTCCCAAATTGGGGCAGCGATCTGGGAATCCAGCGGAGTCATCCACTCTGAGTCCGTTACGCCTGCTGGGTCAACTTTGCCACACGAACTCAATCGGCGAGTCGATTTCCGGGTGCAGACTTTGGTGGACCGGGCAGTGCCTCGCGGCTGTTTCGAGTTTCGCTCGATCGGCCGCATCGACCTTCGTGGCTTTGTCGGCGGGAATCGTCACGATGACGGGCAGCCGGCCGATGCGACGGATCGGTTGCTGGACCATCTCTTTCGTGACATGGATGCGTGTGCCCGTCAGGTCGAGCTGGTTCCGCTCGGCGACGATGCCCATGATCGTCATCACGCAGCAACCGAGCGCCGTCGCCACGAGATCGGTGGGTGAGAAGCTCTCCCCCTTGCCGTGATTGTCCACCGGCGCGTCGGTGTTCAGCGTTGCTCCCGACGGGCCGTGCGTCGCCGCACAGCGGAGCTGTCCTTCGTAAACGATGTTGATTTCGACGGCCATCACTTGCTCCATGAGTCTTGGGAACGGGGACGCAATAACTTTCCGAAGTCCTGTTAGCACGACGCGCAAGCGAGTGGTTCCGACCACGACCACTCGCTTGCGCGTCGTGCTAATTTTCCGTTGGGTTCGGGAAGTTATTGTGCTCCCGTTCCTTGGGGGCGAAACCGGTCTTCGCCGGGATCGGGTTGGCGGGTATGTTACTGGCCGCTCGACTGACCGCCGATGGAGTGGCGTGATCGGAACACGATGGCGGATCAAAGGGTCCGTCGCAACGCATCGGTTGCGGGCTTGCCTCGCTTGGCAGAGTTCGATGGTCATGGAAGGCACGTCTCGTGGAAGGAACCAAGGGGACCGAACATGCCGATCAGCATTCAACGTGAACTCCCTCAAGAACTCGCCGACGTTCAGAAGGTGCTGTCGGCGAAGGCTCGCGAATACGGGCTGGACTTCTTCGAGACGAACTTCGAGGTCGTCGATTACGACGAGATGTCGATGCTCGCCGCGTTCGGTGGGTTCCCTGTCCGCTACCCGCACTGGCGATTCGGGGCGCAGTATGACGAACTCTCCAAGGGCTACGAGTACGGCCTGCAAAAGATCTACGAGATGGTGATCAACACCAATCCGTGCTACGCCTACCTGCTGAAGTCGAACTCGCTGATGGACCAGAAGCTGGTCATCGCTCACGTTTATGGGCACTGCGACTTTTTCAAGAACAACGCATGGTTCCAGCCGACGAATCGCAAGATGCTGGACGAGATGGCCAACCATGCGGCTCGCGTGAATCGGTACATCGACAAGTACGGGCACGAGGAGGTCGAAGGGTTCCTCGACGCCTGCCTGTCGCTGGAGGACTTGGTCGATCCGCACGCTCCGCATATTCGACGGCGCGATGAACACGTCGCCTCGTCCGCCGCCAGTCCGATCGGCAAGAGTGATGACGAAAAGGAAGCGGACGACACGCCGGGTAAGCTGCCGTCCAAAGATTACATGGACGACTTCATCAACCCGCGAGCCGCCCTGGATAAGGCCGACAAAGAGCAAAAAGAGAAACAAAAGAAGAAAGAAGAACCTCGCACTTTCCCACCAGAACCGGAGCGTGACTTGTTGCTGTTCCTGCTGGAGCACGCGCCGCTCAAGCCGTGGCAGCATGACATCCTACAAATCGTCCGCGACGAGGCGTACTACTTCGCTCCGCAGGCTCAGACCAAAATCATGAACGAGGGTTGGGCCAGCTATTGGCACTCGACGATCATGACGACGTTCGGCCTGAGCGATGGCGAGGTCATCGACTACGCCGACCACCACTCCGGCACGATGGCGATGAGTGCGAACCGGCTGAACCCGTACAAGATCGGCATCGAGTTGTATCGCGACATCGAAGAGCGTTGGGACAAAGGCCAATTCGGCCACGACTGGGAAACGTGCGACGACTACGACGAGAAGCGTCGCTGGGACAAGGACCTGAAGCTCGGCCGCAAGAAGATCTTCGAGGTCCGCCGCGTTCACAACGACGTGACGTTCATCGACGCCTATCTGACGCCGGAGTTCTGTCAGAAACACAAGCTCTTCAGCTTTGCCTACAACGACGGGAACGACAACTACGAGATCGCGTCGAGGCAGTTCCAGGAGATCAAACAGCAGTTGTTGACAAGCCTCGCTAATCACGGCCGTCCGTTCATCTATGTGACCGATGGCAACTACAAGAATCGCGGGGAGCTGTATCTCAAGCACCAGTTCCAAGGGGCCGAGCTGAAGCACGACTATGCCCGCGATACGCTGGCGAACCTGCAACGCATCTGGGGCCGCCCGGTCCACATCGAAACGGTCGTGGATGAGAAGCCGTCCGTAATTTCGTTCGACGGAACAAACCACGAGATGCGGCAAAAGCCGTAAAAGCCGCGTGACTGCTCCACGTGATTCTCGGCGAAAAATGCCGGAATGACGAAATTCGGCTCGTCAAATGCGGCACGACTGCCGAACCGTTACAGAGGACTCCCAAAAATTCCTGTTGACGCATGGGCGCGGCTTCTGACCAAATAGCACGAGCATCTTTGACGCAAGCGTTCCAGACCTTCCCGCCGTCCGCGGTTCGCATGATGCGTGCCGCAATGATCTTTCTGAACTGAACAATGAAGGGCGAGGTGCTCGTCATTCGGCCCAATGCCGTGACCAGCTCCTCGCCCTTCATCCGTTCTGCTCCCACACCGGGAGGTGTGCCATGAGCCTGAGCCAATCACTTTCGCAAGAACTTTCTCGGCTGATCGGATGGAATTCCTCCCAGCCGACGACGGTCACACTCCCCTCGACTGACGGAGTGGACATGTCCGTCGATTTCACGATCGTCGATACGCTGAGCTGCGCGTTTCGCGAACTCCGCATGGATGTGCCGCGTCTCGTGGGAGCATCGTTTGCGATGCTCGAACACTGGGCCGAAGACTTGTCGAAGCGGATCACGTATCTGCTCGAAAACATCGGTCCGTTGGAGTTCGACCCGACAACGCAGCAAGTCCTCATCCGTTCGAAGTCGCCCGACCTGCGCACAGGTGGAGCGAAATACTACGAGGTCTTGTTGCAGTGCCAATCAGGCGGTCACTTCGTGCTGCGTCGATTCCATTCCGACCCGGCTCAATGTGGCCGCGACCAAGTCGATCTGACGATGACCCACGAGACGCTACTGAAGCTCGTGGATGATTTGCTGGCAACGGTGCCTTGACGTGGGACAGGTTTTCAACCGGCCCGTGAGATGCATGGCAGGTTGACAACCTCCCCCACGATCCGATTGCGCCAATCGCACCGGTCGTGTGGAGTATGGAATCGACCCGCTCCACTGGCTTCCATCCACTCATGAGCCAGAAGTGACCTAGGCTTTTCCACCCTATTGTCTGCGCGGATCGTGTTCCCCCCATTCGGTGAGCCTGTGGCATGTCCAAACTGGCGGAAGTTTTTGTCAATCGCCCTCTCAGCCCACCCACTCCCGATGGGCTGGTCATGTCTTTGGCTCCGAGGCAGTCGATCCGCGTGTGTCACGTCAGCATGTGCCTGCAAACTGGGGGCCTAGAACGACTGCTCGTGGACTTCGCTCGGTTTCACGATCGGAAGAAGTTCGAACTGCAATTTCTGGCCCTCGCTGGCGACGGTCAACCAGCGGCCGACATTCGGGCCGAGGGATGCGCGGCGCGAGTTCTCAACGACAGTTTGAAGATTCACAAATTTCGATCCATCGCACAGCTTGTGCAGCGTCTGAAACAGCGACGAACGCAGATCGTTCACACGCACAACACTTACGCACAGTTTTACGGAACACTCGCCGCGAAGTTGGCCGGTGTGCCAATCGTCATCAACACACAGCACGGTGGTGGTTGCGGGGACAGTTGGAAATCCCGGTGGCAATTCCAACTCGCGAACCGCTGGACTCAGCGAGTCATTGGTGTCTCACACGACGCCGCGCGGCTGTGCCAGCAGCAAGATCGCGGCTCGCAAAACAAAATCACGACGATCTGGAATGGCATCAACCTGGATCGTTTTCAGTACCAGGGGCCAAAGCTGATTCCGACGGCCATCAGCGTCGCCCGCCTTTCGACCACCAAAGATTTTCCAACGTTGTTACGAGCCGTGAAGATGGTCCTGCCGCATGTTCCTGACTTCCGGTTGCGAATTGTCGGTGACGGCCCCGAACGAGCGAAGCTCGAGTCGCTGATCGATGAACTCAACATCCGTCCGCACGTCGAACTGCTCGGTGAGCGGCTCGATGTTCCCGCTCTGCTGGCCGAATCCGGCTTCTTTGTGTCGTCGAGTTTGAGCGAGGGCATCTCACTGACTCTTTTGGAAGCGATGGCTGTCGGCCTGCCGATCGTCACGACCGCAGTTGGAGGAAATCCTGAAGTTGTCATCGACGGCCAAACCGGCCGACTCGCTGCAGCGAGTGATCCCGCCGCGCTGGCGCGTGCGATCGTCGATTTGTGCGGCGAACGCGACCTCTGGGCCGCGATGGGAATACTCGGCCGCCAGCGAGTCGAACAGAACTTTGAAATCCGAAACATGATCCGCAGTTACGAAGCGTTGTACGAAGAACTTCTGAAGTGATTGGTCATTGGTGATTGACTATTGGCTATTGATGATTGTCTCCAATAGGCAATAGCCAATAGCCAATGACCAATAGCCAATAGCCAATAGCCAATAGCCAATGACTGCCATGCGAATTCTCTTCCTCAGTTCGATCTTTCCTCACGGAACCGCTCGCGTCACCGGTACGTTCAACTTGGAACTGTGCCGAGCGTTCGCGCCCGAGCACGACGTGCGCGTGGTCGCGCCCCGATCGTTCATCGACGTGTGGCGAACTCGGCGGGAGAACCGCGCGGCGGATCGCTGGGTGACCGAGACGACGGGAATCAATGCCTCGTATCCGAGCTACTTTTACACGCCCGGCATCGCTCGATCACTGTACGGCGAGTCGATGTGGTGGTCGGTGCGCCGGCATCTTGGACGAGTCGTCGAACAGTTTCATCCGGAGACGATTGTCAGTTATTGGGCACATCCCGATGGCGAAGTCGCGTTGCGAACCGCGCAACCGCTGGGCATTCCGAGCGTGGTCATCATCGGCGGCTCAGACGTCTTGCTGCTGCCGAATGATCGCCGCCGCCGGCCGAAGATTCAGAGTGTCCTGCGTCAGTCGAGTGCCGTAATGACCGTCAGCGAAGGACTAAGACGCTCGGTGATTGACTTGGGAGCCGATCCATCGCGGGTCCACACGATTTACCAAGGTGTGGACGACCAACTCTTTTTTCCCGGAGATGCGGATGCGGCTCGAAGGCGACTTTCTCTGCCGACCGATCGCCGACTATTGCTGTGGGTGGGCCGCATGGTCGAGGTCAAAGGTCTCGACACACTGATTGCCGCGTTCGATCTGGCACGACAAAAACAATCGGACCTGCATCTGCTGCTCGTTGGCGACGGCCCGTTGCGAGCAGCCGTGCGGTCTGATGTGGAGCGGCGCGGTCTCAGCAATCACGTCACATTCACCGGCACACAACTCCCCACCCAGCTTCCCGATTGGTATCGAGCGGCCGATCTTTTCGTACTGTCGAGCTTGTCCGAGGGTCTTCCGAACGTGCTGCGTGAGGCAGTCGCGTGCGGTCGGCCATTCGTCTCGACGGATGTCGGCAGCGTGCGCGAGCTCGCGGAATCACAACCTGGCTCGCCGTTCGCCGAGTTGGTGCCCGTCGGAGACACGGCCGCAATGGCCATCGCCATCGAACGAGTCTTGCGTCCCGAATACCTCGCCGTCGCGAGATCGGTTTCGTGCCGAAGCTGGCGTGACACGGCTCAGGATCTCGTCTCATTGATACGCAACCTGTGTGGCGACGTGCCCGCTCTGATCGAAAACAATGAAATCGTGCCCCACGAAAACACAGTCTGATGAACACAATCATGTCCGATTCAAAACCCACGAAACGAGTGCTCGTCGTCTCGTACAACTTTCCGCCGGTGGGCGGCGCGGGAGTGCAGCGCGTCACGAAGTTCGTGAAGTACCTGCCGGAATTCGGATGGGACGCGACAGTCCTGACGACCGAGAACCCGTCGGTGCCGGTCTACGATGAATCGCTGCTGGCGGACATTCCGCCGCAGACTGCGATCGTGAAAGCTCGCACGCTTGAACCCGGTTACGCACTGAAACGAATCGTCTCCGCAAGCAATGCAGAAAAAGTAGCCCGAAGCGTCTGCGAGGGCGTGCGGTCAACGACGTCTGCTGGCAACCCACCCTCGCTGACGCTTCGGGTTACTACCGCCGCGAAACGAGTGCTGCGAGGAGTCGCGAATCTTTTGCTGCAACCTGATCCGCAGGTACTGTGGAACTCACGAGCGATCGACGCCGGGTTGCGAGTTCTCGGACAGCGGAAACACGACGCGATCTTCGTCACTGCTCCGCCGTTTTCGTCGTTCCTGATTGGAGCGGAACTGGCTCGCCGCACCGGACTGCCGCTGGTGCTCGACTATCGCGACGAGTGGAGCATCAGCAACTCGTATCTCGAAAACAAACGATTGGGCTGGCTGTCGCGGACGTGGCAGCAGCATCAGCAAAGCCTCTGCGTGCGTGCTGCATCGGCTTTGGTTGCGACAACTCGGCACAGCGCGGAGACGCTGCAAGAAGTCGCGCGAGCGTCCGATTGCCGGCCACTGGTCACGCACATTTACAATGGATTCGACACAGCAGATTTTCACGACGGAACACCGCCGCTCCCGGATGCAGTGCTCGAGACAGCGAGCGATCCGACTCAGCCGTACAAGCTGGCATACATCGGCACGCTGTGGAATCTGACGTCGGTGGAACCGGTCGTGCGCGCGGTGCGACAGCTTGCCGATCGTTCTCCCGAATTGGCCTCACGACTGGAACTGCATTTCGCCGGCCGACGGACGGCGGCTCAGGACGAATGGCTCGACCAACTCGGTCCAATGCCCTGCCGAATCGTCCGGCAACCGTACCTCGATCACGACGAAGCTTTGGGGTTGATGCGCTCTGCCGACGGTCTGTGCCTGTTGCTTTCGGACTTGCCGGAAGCGGGCCGAGTCGTCCCGGCGAAGATGTTCGAGTACCTCGCTGTCCGTCGGCCGATCTTCGCGATCGTTCCGCCAGGTGAGGTTTCATCACTGTTGCAAGATTGCCCGTTCGCGTTCGTGCATTCGCCAAGCGACGTGAGCGGACTGGCTCAACGCTTGGGTGACGAGATCGAACGTCATCGGCTCGGCGTGTTTCGGACCACCGGTTGGTGGGATTCCTCCCAATTCGAACGACGCCGACAGACACAACAACTCGCCGCGTTGTTGGAGCGTGTGTCCGACGTAGTGCATCACCGCAATTCCATTGAAACGGTCTGTAGCTCGACCCCTTGTGGGTCGGATGATTCTGCGTTTCTCGAAGATCATCCAGGCCACAAGGGCCTGGGCTACAGAACTCCGCAAAGCCTGACCTACTGAGATCACATGACCCTGTTCGCCGTTTGGCAACTGATTTTCTGGTTGAGCATCCTTGGTGTGGCCTACATCTTTGTGGGCTACCCGCTGCTGGTGTTCGCGCTGTCGCGACTTCGTCCGTTGCGGACGAACAGGACAGCCAACACGACCCCGGTCTCGGTGGTGATCGTGGGGTACAACGAAGACGCTCGGTTGCCAGCGAAGATCGCCAACGTGCTCGCCTGCGATGACGCCCATTTGATCCGCGAGTTGATCGTGGCCTCGGATGGTTCGAACGATGGCACCGCCGCGGTGATCGGGACCGTCAACGATTCTCGCGTTCGACTCATCGCATTCCCCGAACGTCGAGGTAAACCGTCCGTCTTGAATGACGTCATTCCGCAGTGTCAAAGCGAAATCGTCGTGCTGATGGATGCCCGTCAAGAACTCGACCGCCGAGCCATCGGGGAACTGGCCGCGAACTTCGCAGACGAGACAGTCGGCGTCGTGTCAGGCGAATTGGTCTTTCGCTCAGACGGGGACACGACGACCGTGTCCAAAGGAATTGGGATCTATTGGCGATACGAGAAGTTGATCCGCAAGTGCGAAGGACGCTTTCGCAGCGTTCCCGGCGCGACAGGAGCTTTGTACGCACTGCGACGCTCGCTGTTTCGACCGATTCCACCGCAGACGATCTTGGATGACGTGGTCATCCCCATGCAGGCCGTAACGGCCGGTTATCGTTGCCTGTTCGAGCCTGCGGCGATCGCCTTCGATCACATCTCGGACTCGACCACGAAAGAGTCGATTCGCAAACGCCGCACCGTCACGGGCGCAGCGCAGTTGATCGTGGATCATCCGGCCTGGCTGCTGCCGTGGCGAAACCCGATCTGGTTCGAGTTTGTCTCGCACAAGCTCACACGTCTGGTTTCACCACTTCTGCTGATCGGGGCGGGGATCGCCAATCTCCTCCTGGTGAGTCATTCGCTTTATGCCGGACTGCTCATGTGGCACGTTGCGTTCTATTTCTCTGCACTCATCGGCTGGTGGTTCCAACGCGCCGGTCGACGTTCGGTCTTGTTTGGAGCACAGTTGATGTTCGTCGCTCTCAACGCCACGACCGTCGTTGCCCTCTGGGATGCTCTGCGCGGCCGCTTCCGCGCGACGTGGCAGCGGAGCTAAGAAATCGATTGCAATAACCTCCCAGTGTCTCACCAGCGCGACGCGCAAACGAGTGATTATTCTCGAACAACCACTCGCTTGCGCGTCGTTGCTGGTTTTCGTTGAGCCACAGATGTCATTCCCGCCCTGTCCCGAAGAGGCTAACCCACCCTCCGCCTTACATCCGTGCTGCCGCGCGTTGTTTCTGCTCGCGATTCCACATCCACAGCAGCAGCGGGCTGGCGATGTAGATCGTGCTGTAGCAGCCGACCAGTGTGCCGATCAACATGCAGAATGCGAAGCCGTGAATCCCTTCACCGCCCATGGCATACAGGATGACGACGGTGATGAACACGATCACTGCGGTCAGAATCGTTCGCGAAAGCGTTTGATTAACGCTGTCATTTACCATCTCGATCGTGAGCTGCGGATTGCGGCCACGGATTTCTCGGATGCGGTCAAAGATCACGATGGTGTCGTTCAGTGAGTACCCGACGATCGTTAAAAGCGCAGCGACGATCGACAGGTTGAGCTTGAAGTCATCCAGGCCGAGAATCGGCCCCAAGGGAGTCGTTGAGAGGTAGTAGGCCAGCGGCAAGCACGCCATGGTGAAGAAAACATCGTGGAACACGGCAACCACAGCAGCGATGCCAAAGTCCGCCTTCGTGAAGCGGAACCACAGATAAACGATGGTGGCGGCACCGCTAGCCAGCAGCGCCAGCATGGCCAAGTAGCGCATGTCTTCGGCGACGGAAGACGCGAAGTTGCTGACCTCTTCAAAGATCGGCGTGTCGCTCAGAGTCGACTGCATCGCCAACAGCGCATCCTTCAGTTCGACTTCGCTGATCGTCGAGCGAACTTCAACCAACATCTTATTGAAAATCTTGGCCTCGTTCTCGGCTGCCGTCAGGCCGGAACCGGACGTCCCGGTGATGCGGAACAAGGCATTCGGATTGGCATCGGTATAGACGGCTTTGTTGATCTTGATGAGTGCGTTGAGCAAGTAGTCCGCCGCAGTCGAAGTGGAGATTTCACCAGTCGAGTTGGGTGTCTTGCTGCTGAATGTCAGCTCGGTTTGATTCGCATCGGCGAAAGGATCGATCGGAGCGGTGTTGTCTAACTCGTGTGCGGAAGACTCTTCACTGGACATCGGCAAATCATTCTCCGATTTCGTCGAAGAAGGAGTTTCCGATTTCTTCTCGGACTTCTCCTCGGCCCTGTCCTCTTCGGCCGGCTTGTCTGCCGCTTTCGCAGCGGACTTGTCCTCGGAGTTCTTTTTCACTGCCTTGTCAGACGCCTTCGGCTCGTCTTCGGAAGCGGGTTGCTTGGACTCGTCGGACTTGGCTGCCTTTTTCTCGGAAGACTCGGACTTCACTTCGTCTTGCCCGGCACTGCCGATGATTCGAGCTTCTGGCACTCGCAGTGACGTCGTCTTGGCGGTTCCCTTGGAGGGTGTCGTGAAGAGCAGCGTGATCCGCTTCAACTCGTAATTCGGATCGTTGAAGGTCGAGGCGATCCCTTCGCGAATCACCTTGGTGTCCTGGTTCGGTGTGCGGAGGCGGAATTGCCGGCCGCGTTCTGCGGTTGCCGATTCGCGAGACAGCGCGAGTCTTTCTAATGACACTTCGTTTCCGAATGTCGTTTCCAACTTGCCTCTCACATCGTCGATCTGTTGATCATTCACAAATTGAAACGTCACGCTCGAACCGCCACGGAAGTCGATGTCCAAGCTTTTTTCACCACGAATCCAAAGCAGCGCCAAGCCAAGAACTATAAAGCTGACGGAAAACGTGACTGCGGTTTTCAGCTTGCCGATGAAGTCAAATTTCGGGACACCCATGACCTTCATCATGTTCAGCTTCGTGATCCACCGTTTGCGTTCGGCGATATCGAAGACTAAGTGCCCGAAGTACAACGCCGAGAAATTGCTCATGCAAATTCCGATGAAGAGTGTCACCGCGAAACCTTTGATCTGATCGGTGCCGATCATGTAGAGCACGACGGCGGCAATTAACGTGGTGACGTTCGAGTCCCAGATCGCGGAAAAGGCTTTGCTGAAGCCGTTCTGAATTTCCATCCGCAAGCTGCTGCCCCGTTCCATTTCTTCACGCATGCGTTCATAGATCAGCACATTCGCATCGACCGACATGCCCAGCCCCAGCACCATGCCGGCCAGTCCGGGAAGCGTGAATGTCGCGTTGCAAATCACCATCACGCCCAGCGTGAGCACGAGATTGAGCAGCAGTGAAACGTCCGCAACCAACCCACTAAACCGGTAGTAAATCGCCATGAAGAGAAACACGGCGACAGACGACACCCACAACGCGAGAATTCCTTTGCGTTGCACGTCTTCTCCCAGCAAGGGGCTGATCGAGAACTCGCTGATCGGGGTCGGGTTGATCGGCAATTGCAGAGCGCCGGCGTTCAAAACATCGACCAGCTTTTTCAATTCCTCGTTGGAAAAGTTACCGGTGATCTGCCCGCTGTCGCGAATCGCACTGTTTAAATTCGGAGCCGAGTGAACTTGGCCGTCGAGGATGATCGCCAACTGACGCTTGCGACCGTCGGTCGTCGGTTTATTGCGGTCGGTCAACCGGAAGAATCGCATCGCTCCTTCCGAGTCGAACGAGAAGTTGACGCACGCCGTCGCGTTCTCAGACATTCCCTTCGACGCACGGCGGAGGAAGTCACCCGTGACACGATCATCCTCCTCCGGCTCCTGGATGATGAGCACTTGCGTGACGGTCTTGTCTTCACCTTTACGGTTCTTGCGAGTCACCAGCCGAGTCGTTGCAGTGGACGGTACTTCCCCCTTCTCCGCCACTTCGCGCCAGACGGCGACAACTTGTTTGTCTTCCAAATAGTTGTCTTGATCGTCAGGCAGCCGACGCGCTGCCGCGATCCGACTGCGGTGGTCTTCTTGATTGGCAACGATGCCGAACTCCAAGCTCCCCAGCCGAGTCATCGCGGCTTTTTTCTCTGCCACGACACCTTGATCCGCTCCGGGAATGATGACCTCGATACGGTCCTGACCAACCTTTCGGATCGTGACTTCCTCTGTGCCCGACGGATTGATGCGTTTGGCGACCGTGCTCACCATCTGATCGACCGCTCTGGGAATATCTTTCCCTTCCTCCGCGGCCTTGTCCGTTTCGATCTGATAGATCAGGTTCGTGCCACCCGCGAGGTCGATGCCCCAACGAAGCGCATTTTTCCAACCTGCGAACTTACCCGCTTCTTGCCGCTTCTGAACCTGCTTGCGAAGCTGTTGCACACGTTCATTGAGCTTGGCATCTGTCGCATCTTCTTTCAAAGCCGCTTCAGCAGTTGTCAGTTCCGTCTCGCGTTCTGATTGCTGCATCAAATCGCTGATGATGTGATAGCCAAACGGAGCCAACCCCACAGTGATCGCAAAGAGCACGGTGCCGATGCGGTTCGAGTATTCCTTGAGCCGCAACGCACGAGCCAGAAATGCTCCCACCACAAACGGAATCGTGCAAAGCACGATGAGCATCAACAACCGGAAGCCAACGTCAGCCACCTCCGGTGTGTTTGCAGCGGCTTTGTCGGCGGCATCCGCCAACAGTGAAAGTCCCATCGAATAATCGTTCATCGAGTCTATTTCCTCAAATTGGCGAGCGGAGGGTTTCAACCCTTCGAGTCGTTGGCTGAAATCGGACAAGCTCGGAGGGTTGATACCCTCCGCTCGCCTGATGGTCTCGTCGGTGGCATGCGAAGTCTAACTTCCTGCCGGCTTGCCTGCGTCCGCTGTGGACGTTTCGGCCAACGGCCCCTGAATTGCGCTCCGCAGGAATCGCAGCTTGACGTTGTCGTCCACCCGCAGCGTGACTTCCTTGTTGTCGTCCGAGAATCCGGTAATCGTGCCGATGATCCCAGAGTAGGTCACGACGCGGTCGTTTCGCTTCAAGTTGGCGAGCTGTTGTTCGCGAGTCTTACGTTCTCGTCTCTGTGGTCCCAGGATCAGGAAGTACCACACGAAGACGATCAGCACCATTGGCATCATCATCGAGCCGAGTCCCGGCGCCCCCTGAGCGGCTCCTTCGGCATCGGCCAACAGCATTCCTGAACTCAAAAAATCCATATCGGTTCCCAAGTTGTTGCCGCTGCCAACGAGACTTCAGAACGCTCTGATCCTAAGCCACGCAAGGCGTTCCGCTCTCGATCCCGACCGCGAAAGGGGGCGTATCTTAGGAGCGACCCACCACCCCGGCAAGTTGGCAGGAAACGTGGACGGGCCTGCTCTGGGTCGCACCATTTCATCCCTTCTCTCCCTGGAAAAATGTGGCAGAAGGCCGGATGAGGGATTCGATGATCGGATGGCTCCCTCACCCTGGCCGCTTCGAAAACGGCGGGGGAGAAAAACTCAACCATCAGCAGACTCCCGAATGCCGACTTTTTCGTTGCCGGCCAACGAATCTTGGCTCTCTTGTTCATTGAGCGTGTCGTTTCAACGTATCGTCATCATCGCTGCCGCGCAGTGTTTCGGGAGCCACTCGAACGACCACCGTCATTCCATGTGTCACCGAATCGTCGCGGTTGGCCCGCGGAACGTGAGCTGACTCGCCAAGCCAGGGCATGCCAGTTTGTCGGATTAGGCAATCTGTAGTCCGACCCCTCGTGGGTCGGATGCTTCGTGATTCACCGACGATTCCATGAGAACTTGAATCGTCCGACCCACAAGGGGTCGGGCTACAGTCCGCGCAGCTTCACAAATTGGCTTGCCCTGTCGCCAAGCCGATCCCAATTGACCAATTCTCTGAAACACGATTACAACTTGATTCATCGCGAGCGCATCAGTGCGTGGTTTCGTCTGATTCACTTCTCGACTTCGTCATTGATCCACGCAGGCAAGAAGCCTGCCTCGCAGTTGGCAGGAAGGCCATCATGAGTTGGACTCATCTGCTGGGTTCGGCGGTTTCTTCCGCACCGTTGCCGCGTGCCATCATGCGACACTTGTTGTTCACACACCAGGTCGGCATGGGCTCACGTGTGCTCGTGGTCGGCTGCGGACACGGTGAGTTGGTTCATTTCTTCGACGAATTGGGAATGGATGCGGGTGGGCTCGACGAGTCTCGAGAAAACGTCGATTGGGCGGCCGAGCACGAGCCTCGATCCGACTTCCAACTGGTCGCGTCCCCGGCCGAAGATTCCTTAGAACACATCGGAAACGATGAGCCGCACAACCTGATCGTCGTCCGCCACTTGACGACGTATGACGGCAATCTTTTTTGCCCGTCGAGCTTCCTGGCGACCGCCAAGCTGTTGCAGCATCTTCGTCCGAACGGCTGGTTCACGTTCGTGGTCCATCGCGACAAGAGTCGCCTCTCGGAATGTGAAGCTCACGAAGTCTCCTGCTTCGCGCGACATCTGTCATTTTTTCCTGGAATTTGCCGAGTGTCCCGTTTCGCCGACTGCGAGCTATCGACCATCGCCAACGATTGGCTGCATCTGCACCGCCACTACGGCGAGTTCTTGGTCGCGTCGCTCCGTGTTCCTCACGTCGCATTGTCCGCAACTGAGTGGCACCGTCTGGCGATTCAAGCCGCCGAAAGCCAAATCAACTGCTGCTGCTCGTGGGCCGTTGCTCGTGAATCGGGTTATCAACCTGCCTTGCAGAAACGGGCAGGTTGAAATCCGGCTCAACGTCACTGGTAGACCTGGCGCTTGAGGCCTGGTCGATTCGCCCGAAGAAATCTTCGACCCAGTTGGTGGCGGACGACAACGGGCATCACGCGCCAGCGCTCGATCCACTGGTCGCGGACATTGCCAGTTCGCGTTTCGCACGTGCGACCATGTCACGAACGTGCTCGCGGTTTTCCGACAGCCTCGCGAACGCCGGCTCGATCCAGCTATTCAGGAAGATCAACACGACCGCCGCCGCGAGTGCGGCAAACGTGGACCAGATCGACTCACCGAAGTTGCGAACGATCGCGTTGACCGTCGCGCTGCCGTTCTGGTTGTCGGTTTGCAGCGCCGCTCCGATCGCCAGTACCGTGCCGAGAATCCCTGCCATCGGATACGCCTCGATCATCGAACGCCACACGTTGTAAATCGTCTCGAACCGCATCGCGTGCAAGTAGCGGCGTTTCTCGTCGAGGATGCTCATCCGAATCGCCAACTCCTGCCGCTCGGCCGATCGAGCGGGGATGTCCAAGGCATCTTTTACGTCGGTCAGAAACGCTTCGATCTGATCGGACAGCGGCAGGCTGCGATCCAACACGCTGCGCTGCCGCAGCCCGCGAGTGAAATCATCCAACGTCTGCGCGATCGCTCGCAGATTGTGCCGGTACGCCATCCAGAGCATCACGAACACGACCAAGTGTCCGATGAACGCACACAAGATCGCGGGCGTCGAAAGCTCCGAAAGCTGCTTGAGAAGCTGGGCAGAGATTTGCATGGCGTTGTTGAGTTGCAAAAGTGGCAACGTATGGAGAGGAATTGTTGTCGTCCGTCATTTTGCAATTTGCAATTTTCATTTTGCAACTTGCAATCCCCCATTCCCCTCATACCCCCAGCCGCTCCAAAACGTAAAGGGCACTTTCGGACCGCAGGTTGGCACCCCAGGCTTCCGGGACGGCTCGGCGTCTGATGATCGGCAGTTCGCGAATGATGCGAATATTCTGCTTCTCGCACAGACCGCGGAAGTCGCGGAGCGTCATGAAGTGGATGTTCGGGCTGTTGTACCATTCGTAGGGCAGCGATTCCGTGATCGGTGCCCGGCCCTGCCACAGCACTTGCAGCCGCACCTGCCAGTAGCCGAAGTTCGGCACGACCACCAACCCGCGCCGAGCCACTCGCAGCATTTCTTCGAGCACGAACTGCGGACGCTGCACCTGCTGCAAAGTCTGGCTGAGCACCGCGAAGTCGAACGACTGATTCGGAACCTCCGACAATCCTCGATCGAGATTGGCTTTGACCGCCGGCACACCCCGCTCGATCGCACCCAACAGGTGTTCGGCGTCCAAATCGACCCCTTGCACGTTGCAACCATGCTCGTCGCGCAGCCGCGCGAGCAGCCGGCCATCGCCGCAGCCCAAATCGACGACTCGGCTGCCACGATCGACGTGCTGCAAAATGATCTCGTCCGTCAACGCCGCCGTCGGGTCCGGCATGCAATATCGCTTGGACATGAAGTCCCATCCTTTGGAATGCGACGACCCAAGTCGTCGCTTTTCAACACGCTCAGATTTTCAACCACCAACCCAATTTCAACAAATCCTGCCGTTTTGAAAAGTGGTGGCTCAGGCCACCACACTCCAAATTCACTGCACCTTCCTGCGACACCACAAATCGAACTCGTCGCCGGGAGAGAGCAGTTCGTATTTTTGATCGGCCACCTTCGGCCAGTATCGATCGTGAATCACAACCTGACTCGCGCCGATGACTTTGAAGCGGCGGCCGGTGACGACGATCGCCGTTCCTTCGTCGATGCCGATGCCGAGCAATTCCGGATACATGTCGAGCACCTCCGCGAGATCGTTCTCTCGCTTACGAGCGATGACATGCTGATCGATTGCCGTCCAGCTCATGAATCCAAAACCGAATTCGTGTCCTTTGGCCATCATAACTGTGTTGCCTTCTGGAGCGCCGCGTACGAGGTACGACCCCTGAATCGTCGCCCCCGCCGAACTGCCGCCGATGACACCGCCACGAGCCAACACGCAAAACAACTCGCCATGCGTTCGCGTGCCGAGATACGAATCCGCCAGACGCCATTGCCGGCCGCCGTCGATCCAGACTCCCTTCGCTCGACGCAGCGGAGCGACGAATTCTTCGGTGTTCGCGACGGCGAGGTCGCGTGTATGGAGCACGGTGATGTTCTTCGCACCCATCCGAGCCAGAAAACTTTTTGCGACATATTTGTCGTCCCAATCCTCGCCGGCATTTGCTCCGGGAACCAGCACGAACGGCGAGTCGATCCCGCCGGCACGATCAACAAACTCTTGAGCGATCTCTTTGCCCAACTTCCCGCCGCCGACAATCACCAGCGTTCCGTTTTGCGGTCCCATCGACTGCGCAGTCGCCGTCGAGACAAACAGCCATCCGCAGAGACACACAGCCACAAAGACAATTCGCACGACGTCACCTCATGGCGAGCGGCAGGGCGGGAGCCCACTGAGCGGGGAAAGTCCGGTCAAACGATGGACGCGGGGGGCTGACGCCCTGCCGCTCGCCATGAGGTGACGTCGTGCGAATTGTCTTTGTGGCTGTGTGTCTCTGCGGATGGCTGTTTGT
>SYJG01000166.1 GCA_005798445.1 Planctomyces sp. | reverse complement strand
GTCGCGCAGCACGGTGATCCGGTCGGCCAGTCGGAAGATCTCATCCATCTTGTGCGAGATGTAGAGGATCGTGACACCGTCGGCCCGCAGTCGTCCGATGATCTCGAACAGCCGTTCGGTTTCCGTTTCGGTAAGTGCGCTGGTCGGCTCGTCCATGATCAGGATGCCGGCCCGTTTCGACAGTGCCTTTGCGATCTCGACCAACTGCTGATCGCCGACTCGCAGTTCGCCGACCCGCTGATCGGGATCGAGCCGGCAGCCGAGTTGCCGGAACAACTCGGTTGTCTCTTGTCTCGCCGATATTTCGTCGAGCAATCCGAACGCTCCACGCCGTTCGCGGCCCAGAAAGATGTTCGCCGCGACCGAAAGCTGTTCGACGAGGTTCAATTCTTGATGAATGATGCTGACGCCAGTCGCCTCGGCATCGCGAGTGCTTGCGAAGCGGACCGGCTCGCCGCGTAGCCGCAGTTCGCCGTCGTATTCGGTGATAACGCCGCTGAGGATTTTCATCAGCGTGCTTTTGCCGGCTCCGTTCTCGCCGACGATGGCGTGCAGTTCACCGGCCGCGATCTCCAATGAGACTTCCTGCAACGCGACCGTTCCTGCGAATCGCTTCGTAATCTGCCGCACTTCGATCAACGCCATCTCGACAGTTCCATTCGATTGCCTGCGGAAGTCTCGGATGACATCGACGTCCTGAAATAGCCACCACCACTTTGCGGAGGCTGGATGGTTTTGTCGGATCTTCGATTCGATTTGTCGATGCTTCGAGGCGGCTGCATCCGCTTTTGCGCCTCGCGCTGCTGGCGGAGCAAGTTCAGCACCTGCTTCTGGACCGTCGGCGTCTGTCGGACCACAAGGCTGCCAACGGTGTACAACTCGGTCATCGTGCCTCCCTCGCCGTGGCTTTGAAGCCATGGACCGCTCGTGCTGGTTTCCAGCATGCGGATGAGTGATTGGTAGTCTTCGCCTGGGCCGATCAAATCGGAGACGGGATAAGTGTGGCTGACCAACCGTTGATTCTCCTTCTGAGTGGTCGTCACGAGCAGCACTTCGTTCTCGATGACTGCCGACAGTTGAAGCGGACGCAGGAGCAGTTCCAGTGCCGAGCGGCCGGTGACTTGATTGAGCCGAAGAGTCACCGGCGTGTCGGTGGCGATCCCTTCTTCCGTCAGCGATTCGTTGTCGATCACGACGTTGATCCCGAGCTGCCGGGCGAACGAGCCGACCACTTCAGTCAGCGGCGTGTCCTGAAAGCTGATCGACAGCGACTTGTCCAAACTGCTCTCGATGTGCCGTTCGCTCTCGCTTGTGAGACCACGCAACACGTCGACGAACTTGACCGGCGCGGCCGATCGTTTCAGCAACGCCGATGCCGCGGCGGCGCGTTGTTCGTCCCACTTTTGAAGTTCACTCTTGCTGGCATTGTTGAGGTTGCTCTTCTGGGCTGCACGCAGGGTCCGCAGCAATTCGAGAATCTCTCGATGGACTTCGTACGACTGCTGGATGCTGAGGCTGCCGGTATTTTCAAACTCCGTCATGTTCCCCCCTTCGCCGTCCCGATTCTGCCAAGGCCCCGAGGTTTCCGTTTCGAGCAGCATCATCAGGCTCTGAAAGTCGCCGACGTTGGTTCCGGGAATATGACAGAGATCAGACACGGGATAAGTCCGCGTCTGAAGCGTCTCTTTCGCCTTCGCCAGAGTTGTCACCCGCAAGACCTCGTCCTTGGGAATCGCGGCGAGTTGCAGCGGTGTCACAATCAGATTCAACGTCGATCGCAGCTTCAGGCCGCGCAGCGTTCGCGTCACCGGCGTGTCGGTCGCGATCCCTTCTTCTTGAAGAGCTTCTGTGTCGATCACGATTCTGATCGACGCTTGCTTCTCGAAGAACGCCACAACATCCGTCAGCGGTTGATCCTGGAAGTCGCAGTCGATGGGTTTCTCCAACGCGTTTTCGAGACGCTGCTCCTGCGGAGTGAGCGGCGGCAGGAATTCGGCGAACTCGGCCCGCCCCGATGAAGGCATCGTGGCTGCGGGTGCCACGGCAGATTGCTCCGCCGGTGTCGTCGCTCCGGGCATCGCGAATCGCCACAGGCCGAAGAGGCCGAGAGCGACCAAGCCCCCCAGCAACGAAGAGACGACCAAGGCCGGGACAATCGGAAGCTCGGAACGGGAAGTTTGGGGTTCGGACATGGCAGAGTCCTCGTGGGGCACGGCGACAGCGAGCCGGTTGACCCCATCCTACCGCAGGTTTGGTCGGCGACCACTGGGAGGGCGAGGCTCCTGCCGAGCCGGGTCGGAGAGAACGCGTGATTCACGCACCGGCTCGGCGGGAGCCTCGCCCTCCCCGCGCGTCGCATTCTGAATTGGCCGTTTGAAATCCACGATTGGATGCCGCTACCCTCCCGGCGACGTTGCACGAAAGAATCGTTGCGGCGAATGGCCCTCATTCAGACGGACGCACAATGAGCACGGACGGCGGGACGGCAGGCGGAAACGGAACCTACTCCCTGACAGAATCAGCACCAACTGCGAAGCCATTGGTGGTCGGCGTGCTGCGCGAGACGTTTCGGGAAGAACGCCGCGTTGCATTGATTCCCGCGTCGATCGCGGTGCTCAAGAAGGCCAAGCTGGAGGTCGTCGTGCAAGCCGGAGCCGGAACGTCGGCCGGGTTTGTCGATGCGGAGTACCTCTCGGCCGGCGTCGAAGTCTTACCGACTCGCGAAGAGGTTTTCTCGCGAGCGGACATTTTGTGGCAAGTCCGCACGGCGGGAGCCAACGCCGATGCGGCGGATGCCGACATTGCTCTGTTGCGGCAGGGGCAAGCCGTGATGGGTTTGTGCAATCCGCTCGGTTGTCCAGAGTTTATGAAGCGAGTCGCTGCGCGCGGTGCCCTGGCGTTCGCTCTGGAATTGCTTCCGCGGATCACGCGTGCTCAAAGCATGGACGTGCTGTCGTCGCAGGCGTCGATCGCCGGTTACAAGTCGGTGCTGTTGGCGGGCGAACTGTCGCCGAAAATGTTCCCGATGATGATGA
Organism: Planctomyces sp.; assembly: GCA_005798445.1. Lineage (GTDB taxonomy): Bacteria > Planctomycetota > Planctomycetia > Planctomycetales > Planctomycetaceae > SXKJ01. The sequence goes on along the minus strand of SYJG01000166.1, from coordinate 14,183 downwards.
CGGCGGCGGGGACAATCACGGCCGCGAAGGTGTTCGTGATCGGCGCGGGTGTCGCCGGCTTGCAGGCGATCGCGACCGCTCGACGATTGGGCGCGGTGGTCAAGGCGACGGACGTGCGATCGGTCGCGAAGGACGACGTGCAAAGTCTCGGCGCGAGATTCATCGACATGGGCCTGGGTGATGCGGCCGGCGGCGGCGGTTACGCGAAGGGTATGGACGCGGAATTTTATCAGCGACAACAGGCGGCTCTGTCACCGGTGATCGCCGAGAGCGACATCGTCATTACGACGGCGGCGGTGCCGGGGCGAACGGCTCCGCGATTGGTCTCGGCCGAGATGGTGCGGTCGATGTCTCCCGGTTCGCTGGTGATCGACTTGGCGGCCGAGCAAGGGGGCAACTGCGAATTGACTCGGCCTTGGGAGACTGTCGTCGAAAATGGCGTATCGATCATCGGCTGCGTCAACTTGTCGGCGTCGGTGCCGTTTCACGCCAGCCAAATGTTTTCACGCAACGCAACGACGTTTCTGCTGTCGCTGGTGAAAGAGGGGCACTGGGCCATCAACCGTGAAGACGAGATCGTGCAAGGGACGCTGGTCACGATCGACGGGCAAGTCGTGCATCCGAAGGTGCATGAGCTATTGGCGTCAGACGCGGGCGAACGCTGAACTTGTCAAAGTGCCGAACTCGCGGCGATTGATCCTCGGATGAAATGGCGAGGCAGCATGACGGACCAACCGGCGAAGTTTGATCGTCCGCACGTCATCGGCCCATTCGTGGTCGCGCTGTTGGCTCTGCTTTCGGTCGTGCTGACGCTCGATGCGGCCGGCGATTACCCGAAGCTGTTCGAGGGGCCTGGTGTCACACTCGACGAGTCGTTCAACGTGCAAATGGGCGTCTATCAGTGGCGAGTGCTCCGTGACGCTCCCAATATGATCCTGCTGCTGCCCGAAAGCGTGAATGACGCCTTCGGGCCAAAATCGAATTACAACCCGGACCATCCGCCTCTCGGTCGAGTCTGGTTGGGCTTCTGGCATGACTTGGTCGAGTGGTTGTTTCCACCGAGCGATCATCCGGCGAATGAGCACGGAATCCGATTCGTGACCGATTGTGCTCGTGTCGGCTCCGCAACGGCGTTCGCGTTGACGGTCTTTTTGATCGGCGTGTTCACGGCGAAATGGTACGGCCGAGCCGCCGGGATCGTTGCTTCCGTCTCGCTGGTGCTGATGCCGCGCGTGTTCGCGCACGCGCATCTCGCGTCGCTGGAGACGTTCATGAACCTGACGTACTCCGCAACGATCTTGTCAGTCGCGCATTGGTGGACGGTCGCGGCGAGCGGAGGGTGTCAACCCTCCGAGAAAACTCAGACCACCGATCAATCACAAAAGCTCGGAGGACTGACGTCCCCGGCTCGTCTGGTTTGTTGCGGAACGGGCATTCTCTTTGGACTCGCACTGCTCACGAAGATGCAAGCGATTCTGATTCCGCCGGTCGTTGGATTGTGGGCGATGTGGCATTGGCGAGTCCGTGCGTTCAAACCGTTGGCGATTTTCGGCTCTGTCGGACTCGCGGTCTTCTTCGTTGGCTGGCCGTGGCTGTGGCTCGATCCGGCAAAGAACTTTTACGAGTACTTTGCGCGAACGACCAACCGCGCGGTTTTGAATTGCTATTACCTCGGCCAAGTCTGGGCCGACAAAGACGTGCCGTGGCATTACCCGTTCGTGATGTTCGCCGTCACGGTGCCGATTGGATTAAATCTGCTGGGATTGCTTGGCGTCTCCGCTCAATACACTCGTATCGCGAGTGAAGGAGAACGGGCCATCGTCCCTCGCTTACGCTTCGGGTTTGTGTGTGGGGCACGCGAGCAACTGGTGCTCGCGGCAACTCTATTTCCGCTCGTCTTATTCGCACTGCCCGGTGTCGCGGTCTATGACGGCGAGCGGTTGTTTCTCATCAGCTATCCGATGTGGGCAGTGCTGGTCGGACGCGGTGCAGAAGTGATCCTCAGCCACCTTCGTGCGAAAGCGGAATTGGGCTGGTGGCCCATCGTCGCCAGTGGCCGAGCGCGTGGCGTCGTTATGACTCTGTGGTTGTTGCCTCAAGCCGTCGGCGTCATCGCCATGCACCCATGCCAGTTGAGCTACTACAACTTGTTGGTCGGTGGTTTAAGCGGCGCTGATCGGCGGGGTTTTGAGCGGACGTATTGGGGAGACAGTTTGACACGCAGCGAGCTGACGGAAATCGCAGAGTGGGGCGGTCTCGGAGCGACGTTGGTGGTTGAGCCGGTGTTGCACCAGTTCCAACTTGGCGAACTCACTCTCCAGTCGCCGATTTTGCGACGCGCTCAGGTCCGAGCGCTGACGGCTGACGAAGGCAAGACCATCACGCGAAAAGGCCAGACGGTATTCCGAGTCGCGTTCTATCGGAAAGCTGACTTGCCGCGAGAGGACTGGGATTTCGCGAGATCCGAGCGTGAATCCGGTTTGTCACGGAGCGGCGTGCTGTTGTCTCGCTTGTGGGCCGAGTCGCCCAAGCCACGTCGTTGAAGCAATTGTGAGTTCGCGTCGGCCCCGATTATCAGTCGGCTTTGGCGGGTGCATCGTCGGACGTCGGTGAGGGCACTTTCGGCGTGGCGGCGGGAGCCGGAGGGACGGGCGTGAACGGCAACGGAACCGGAGCGGGAATCTCTTGCTCAAATGTCGCTTCGCCCGGCAGCAAATTGGGAGCGAACGGCACACGGTGATTCTGTGTCGGAGGTTTGCGACGCAGCTTCTTGAACCAGTTCTTGTCGTTGATCGCTGCAGTAATTTGGTCGCGCAGCCGGAGCGAGTCGTTGTCGAGACGATTGTGACGCAGTGATTCGTCGATGTGGCGTTTGGCACGCGGGGCGTCACCTTCCTCGAAGTAGCGGGCCGCCCGTTCGTACTCGATGCGGGCCAGATTTTGACGATTGATTGGCGAGAGTTTGTCGCGGTACTCCTCGTGGCGGCGTTCGTTCTCCGTGCGGGCGAGATCACCTTCGCACTCGGCCTCGGGATCACGAATGATCCTGGGCGTGATGAGCACAATCAGTTCCGTGCGGTTCGTGTCGTTGGACTTGTTCTTGAACAGATTGCCGACAACTGGCAGCGCGCCCAAACCGGGAACTCGTGATTGCGATTGATTCGCCTGTTCCTCGATCAGCCCGCCGACCACGATGGTCGCCCCGTCGCGGATCATGACGTTCGACGTGACCTCCGTCGTGCGAGATTGTGGCAGGCCAGATTCGTTGATCGTGCCGTCGGATCGTTCCGGGTGAATTTCCATGCGGACCAGTCCGTCCTGAGTGACGAAAGGGCGCAGCAAGAGTTTTGTGCCGACCTCCAGGAAGTTGATGTTCTCGATGCTTTGCGTGCCGTTGAACGTCGTCGTTTTGTAGCCCAGACGTTGACCGATGATGAGTTCGGCCTTCTGTTTGTTGAGTACTCGCACGCTGGGCGAGGCCACCACGCTGGTTTCGGCCAACGTTTCCAGAGCCTCGACGAAGCCAGACAGATCGCCGTTGATGAAACCGTACTTCAGTCCGGCGGTACTGGCGACGAAGTCACCGGCCACCGGCAGGAGCGTTTCCTTATTGAAGCCCACGTTGCTGTTGATCTGCGATCCACTTCCGGTGGTGACCAACTGCTTGTTGCTACTGTTGAGCAGCGCAAAGTTCACACCGAGCTTCATGGAGTCCGTCAGCTTGACGCTGAGGATCATCGCCTCGATGACAACCTGCGAAGGGGGGACGTCGATCTCGGCCAGAATGGCTTCCACCTGAGCGATCACATCGGGATAGTCCACGATCAAAAGCGCGTCTGTCTGAGCCAAACTGTTGCCGCCGACTTTCGTTTTCGATTCCTCCAGGCCAACCTCCGAAGGGGTCGTGACAGCAATCAATCCCGCCGGTTTCGAGAGCATTGGCGTGATCAGCATTTGCAGGTCTTTGACGCTGACGTATCTCGGCCGAAAAACTTTTGACACGGTTTTTCGGGCGGCTTGCTTGCGGGCCAGCGAATCGGTCGCCGTCCACACGAAAACGAAATTTCCTTCCCGCTCGTAGACGTAGCCCAGCGATTTGGTGATCGCGTCGAGTGCTTCTTCGGCGGTGACATTCTGCAAATTCGCGGCAGGGACACGTCCAGCTACACCGCGTCCCACGAGGATATTCAATCCCGAAAGTTGGCCGAGCGCGGCGAGTGCTTTGCTGATGTCCACGTCATCGAAGTCGATGTGGTCGAAGCGGTCCTGATGGCCTTCGGACGGTTCAAATCGCATGGCCCCAGGTTTGTTGTCGTCGGCTGTCTTGTCGTCGTCGAGCGGTTCGGCCGGCGCGTTGGGTTTTGGTGGATCGGCCTTCGGCTCCGGCAACTTGGCGGGGTCGGCCGCGTTCGGTTGAGCGTCTTTCAACTGCTGCAAAAGCTTTTCGATCTGCTCGGTTTGTTTGTTCTCTTGAATCTGCTGCAGCGTCTCGAGGGCCTTCTGAACTTCGTTCGACTTCTGTTCCGTTTGTGCTTGGGCCAACTGATCGATCTTCTTTTGCATCGCGGTCAAGTGTGATTCGAACCGAGCGGAATCCGAGTTCTGAGGAATCTCCGCCGGCAGAAAATCCATCGCCGGTCGATTGGTTGTGCGAGCCGCTCGCGGCTGAAGGACCGCTTCCTCAGCATCCAGGTCCAACTCGTCCACGTCATCCGGCTCGATGGCTGCGCGATCGCGACCGGAAAGGCGGCCCAGTTCCGGCGGAATTCGGGTGGCTGATCGCGACGGATTGAAACGCTGGCTCTTGGCCGAGTCGGCCAAGCGAGGCGGCTCTGGTGCTTCATTGTCAAAGAACGAGTCATCATCCAATCGTGGTTTGGATGACGGCTGAGCGATGGTCTCGTCGAGCCGCCGGCGAACCGTTTTTTTGGCAGCGAAGTCTTGAGGACTGCCGGAATGCGATGAGGCTGAGGCCGCCACAAACTCGACGTTTCGGTCCGACACCGGTGCCGCATCTGCGTTCTCACGAGGTAAGGTGCCCTGTGTTCCGAGCACCCAAGCGGCGAACCCAATCACCATCACGGTGGCGATGCTCAATGCTCGCGAAGCTGTTTTGAGAGGTGTCGTTGCCATGCCGCCGGTCGTCCCTGACTAGGCGTGATTCGGTCCTAGTCTTCCGACTCGCCACTCGAGTCTTTCAACGTCAACTGCCAACTCTGAGAACCGTCGGTCAGAGTCACAGACTTGCGGTTCACAGACTCCAGCAGCAGTTGTCGGTCATTCCACGAAATGCTCTGTCCCTCGCGGAACAGTTGATTGTTGATGATGGCCACTCGACGACTTGGTCCGATCAACGTGCTCTTCAAAACCAGACCGTCAAGTTTTTCAATGGGCTTTAATGTGGGCTTGGCAGTCGAGCCAGAAGGATCGGCAAGAGTGTCCTCGGCAATGAGCACCGGCAGCGGCAACAACTCATCATTCAGACCGAAGGGCTTCTGCGGCATTTCCTCGGCGCTGGCGGGTTGCAAGAGCGGCTGTTCGTGAAGCAACTTTTGCAGAGTCTTGCTGTCACGCGACTTTTTGGCGGACTCTGGCACGGTCGACGATGAACTGGAGGTGGTCGACATCGAACCACTCGGCGCGGCCTTGGCATCAACCGACATCGGTGGGGCGGCGGTCGCTCCGCTGGAAAACGCTTTCAGCAAGGGAGGCACCCAAAAGTACAAGCCGACCAGCAACAACAACGCGAGCACGGCCGTCTTGCCGGCACTGGCTTTCATGTCGCGAACAAGTTGCTTGGAAATCAACGAGAGGTTCATGGCTTGTGCGTCGAACCTGGCGAGTTGCCAGTCTCCTGCGAGTTGAAGTGCTCGAACTGTTGGTCAAATCAAATGGGTCGAGACAGGCGGGTGCCTGTTCCTATTTCAAGGAATCATCGGCTTGAGTCTGAGTCGGGCTGTCGCTCTTTTCGGAAAAATCGACAAAGCTTGCCCGCTTTACGAAGACGGAGAAGGTCAAGTCAGCCTTCAACGTATCGCTGGATTGCTCAGATTCGCTCTTCAATTGCAGCCGTTCGACGGTGAAGAGAGTCGGCTGCGATTCGAGTCCATGCAGGTATTGCGCGAAGCGGCGGAAGTTGCCGGAGATCGTTACTTGGTACGGAATGACGCGATAGGTTTCACGCATGACCGTCGCGAGCGGTTGGATACGATCCATCTTCAACCCCGCTGAGTGTGCGAGATTGGCGACCTGTTGCAGCACGCCGTGCAGTTCGTTTTCGTCGTCCAGGAGTCGGTCGAGTTGCAGCAGCGCCGATTGTTGTTCGGCGTGCTTGTCGCTCTGCATCGCGGCTTGCTGAATGAGCATCGGGGCCGAGTCGATCGTCCGGTTGGCGATGGTGATCTCGCGCCGCGCCGCTTGGCAGGCTCGTTCGCCTGGCAAATACACGACCAGCACAAAGAAACCGACAATGCCGATCGTTCCCACGATCGAATACAGGTTGTCTCGGCGAAGGCAGTCTTTCATCGGGCGGCCCCTTTCGTCTCGCGAGAACGGGACTCCTTCGAGATTCGACGAACTGCCGCCGGTTCGCGATCCAGCAATGCTTCCGGATTCTTGACCTGCAATCGCACCTCAAATTTTCGCCAGGTCTCTTCGCGCACGGGATGTTGACCGGTGAAGGACAGCGTGACTCGCTCGAACAACTCGGTCTCGCGCAATGCCACCAGGTACTGCGAGATCGTCAAGTCATCCGGGGCGATACCACTAAGAGTCAACATCGTTGCCGAGAGGTTTGTCGCGTTGCGGAGTTCAGTCAGATCCGACTCAAACGGGGACAGCTTCTTCTCTTTGCTGACGACCGGTGGCGGCAGCGTGCCCGATCGAGCATTAGAGGTTTCCTTCAACGCGGTGTCCGCCTGGCAGTCGTTCAGGCTGACCAATTCGGGAAGCGAATTCGTGATCGCGGTCAACACACGAGTCATCGGCACTCTCAATTCGAGCGTTGTCAGCAGCAGCGCTCGCGTCTCGAGTTCTTTCAGTTGCTGTTCCAACTTCGATTGCGCCTTCACCGGCTGTAACAAGCCCTCTGCCTTCGACTGCAACTCGTCTCGCCGAGCCTCGAGCTTGTGTCGAAGTTGCCGCTGCTGCCAAGTCCCCACCACCGCGATCACCAGAAAGAAAAACACGAACATGCGTCGCCACAGCGTCTTGTGCTCGCGCTGACGCTGGACGTGATAGGTGGCCGGCAGAAAGTCGATTTGCGGAACCATGTGCGAGGGAAATCCCAAATCTCAAATGACAAATCTCAAATCAGGATTCGAGTGATCTCAGTGAAAGTCCCAGCGCCGCGGCCCAACGACCGGGGTGCTCCAACACGTTGGAAGATTGCGGCGGCTGAGCCATCGCGGTGAACGGATTGCCGACTTCGACCGGACAGGACAGCGAGTGACCGAGGTATTCCGCCAACCACGGACTGGCTTCGGACCCAGTGACGATCAGCCTCGCAGCCTGTTGGCCACGAAACGTGACCATGAAATAGCGAAAACAAAGTTCCAGTTCGGACGCCAGCGATTCGAGCTGCGGCCGAATCGCCTCGATCACCGAACGATGCACGTCGCTTTGCGAATCGAGTGTCGCCGAGTTGGTCACGCTCGCTCGCACCCGCATCGCTTCGGAAAGATCGAGGTCCAGATGCTTGGCAACCGCTTGGTCCATCTCGCGACCGCCGCTGCCGACGTACTTCAGAAACAAAACGGAATCGCCATCGGCGATCAACACCGTCGTCAGATTGTCGCCGAGATGCAGATACGCGATCCGTTCACTGTCACTGCGGCCGTGTCGAAACGCTCGCAGGACGGCACACGGTTCGACGTCGATCGCGACCGGCATCAAGCTAGCCCGTTCGAGCACTCGCAGATGCCGCTGCAAAATCGTCTGCTGACAGGCCATCAGCACGACTTCCTGCTTGACGGTGACATCCTGCCGAATCTGCCCGGAGAGCAAGTACCGCAGCTCGGCATTCTGAGCCGGAAACGGCAACCGCTCCTCGGCTTCCCAACGCACGACTTTCTGCATTTCGTCGGGGGGCAACTGCGGCAACCGCACGCTTTGCAGATGCAGGTCATCCGCCGGAACGCAGCTCACCACTCGATGCCCGCGGAAGCCGTGATCGCTGACCATCAACTTCAACGTCGCCGAAACCAACTCGTCGTATTGCTCGTCGGTTTGCTCGCCGCGAACCGGCAACAATCCCTGAGCCAACGCCGTCACGCCGAGACGCGGAGCCGATCCCGCGACCTGCACGAGCGTCACGAACCGCGGACCAAGATGCAGGCCAATCGCCGGACTTCGGGAGTTCAAGAATGGGGACTTCATGTCCGAAACATAGGTCGCGTTTCGGCAACACGCTCTCGGTTCTGAGCGAACTTCAACGCGACATAGGTCGCATAAGTCCTATAGGTCGTATAAACCGCCCCGCTTACACGACACTATTCGCTCCACCCGTGAGCGTCCCGAACCTTGATCATTGCGCCCAGGATCGTGTTCCAGGTCGCCGGATTCTCCAGCGTCGAGTTCGGGAACATGCAGCCGTCCCAGCACAGATGCCGGATGCCACGATCCTTCGCCCCCTTCAGCCAGTAACCGGCCGTCGCGGTGATGTCGAGCTTCCCGTTCGGGTCATCCGCTCGGCAGTGTCGCCCGGTTTTGTCGTGTGAGCCGGAGCCATGCACCGTGCCGTCGTTCTGGGCGACGTGGAAGTCGATCGTCCAGGGCCGTAACGCATCGGTCAGCTTCGTGTACGCCGCGTCGAACTCGGCCTGCGTGTAACCCTCTTTGAGCAGAGCGTGCTCCGGCGCGTTGTAGCCCATCAGATACAGATAGGTGTGAGCTTGGTCCGCTTGGAATCCAACGGTCCCCGGCATGTCGGTCTGTTCGAGCAGATCGACCATGTTCTTCCACGAGTGCATCCCGCCCCAACAGATTTCCCCTTCGGCCGCGAGCCGCTCGCCATGAGCCGCCGCCACGACACCCGCCTCGCGGAACGTCGAGGCGATCTTTTTCGTGTTGCCGACCGGGTCTTCGAGCCAGTGGCTCGGCCCATCCGCCGCGTCGATGCGAATGACTCCGTACTGCCGCACCCCATGCTTGTTGAGAATGCCGGCAATCCGACACGCCTTCTTCACCGCCAGCACGAACTTCGCCCGCTGCTCCGGCCCGCCCATCGCGCTGTCGCCGACGGTTCCCGGCCACACCGGAGCCACCACCGATCCAACCGCCAATCCCTTCGACGCAATCTTGTCCGCGATCCGCTTGATGTCGTCCTCTTTCAAGTCGATGCCGATATGCGGATCGAACAGAAACAAATCCACTCCGTCAAATTTTTGTCCGTTGACGTTGGCCTGTGTTGTCAGCTCCAGCATCCGATCGAGACCGATGAACGGCTCCGCCCCCGGCGATCCCTTGCCGACCAAACCGGGCCACATGGCGTTGTGCAGTTTCGGAAATGCGTTGCTCATGGCTGATCCTTCGCGAATTCGGAGACGGAAAAGAAAATTGAGGGGCGATTTGATAGCGACTTGACTCGCTGTTCGCGAGCGTCCGGCCTTGTTCACTCGTAGGGTGGGTCGAGTCATCGAGACCCACCAATTCGGTGTCAGTTCCTGGTGGGTCTCGATGACTCGACCCCGCCCTACGGGAATAACACTGTTGCGAGATGACATCTCCTATCGAACCCGATTGAATACCGCCTCAACCACTCGCTCGTGAGGATTCCGTGCCGAATCATCGCTCCGTGCTCATCTGCGAAGACGAAGAGGTCATCCGCCGCTCGCTGTCCGAGCTGTTGGTGAGCGAGGGCTACGTTGTCTCACCCGCAGGCACAATGACCGAGGCTGTGCAGTTGGCGATGAGCAATGACTTCGACGTCGCCGTCTGCGACGTCATGCTTCCTGACGGCGACGGGATCGACTTGCTCAAGCGGCTGATCCGGCTCAACCCGCGAACGTCGGTGCTGGTCATCACCGCCTACGCGACCGTCGAGAACGCCGTCGAAGCGTTCAAAGCCGGAGCGTTCGACTACCTCGTCAAGCCGGTCATCTTCGACGACTTGCTCAACAAGTTGCAGCGATTGTTTCAGTTCCGAGCACTCGATCTGGAAAACCAAGCGTTGCGGCGCGAACTGGCGCGGCGCGAAGACTTCGATCAAATCATCGGCTCCAGCCAATCGCTCGCCGACTTACAAGATGCGATTCGCAAGGTCGCCAAGACGAACGCCAACGTGCTGCTGGTCGGCGAGACAGGGACTGGCAAAGAACTCTTCGCTCGCGCGATCCACAAAGCCGGGCCGAAGAACCACGAAAAATTCCTCGCCGTGAATTGCAGCACCCGGCCGGTCGAGCTGCTGGAAGCGCAACTCTTCGGCTCAAAACTCGGCTCGTCGGCCGATCAAGTCGGAATCTTCCAGCACGCCGGTGAAGGAACCGTCTTCCTTGACGAAATCAGCGAACTCCCGCTGTCCACTCAAGCCAAACTGCTGCGAGCCATCGAATACCAAGAGATCCTGCCGCTCGGAGGTTCCGATCCCGTGCGAGTCGCCGCTCGCATGATCGCGACGACCACGCTCGACCTCATGCGCGAAGTCGCCGACAGCCGCTTTCAAGACGACCTCTTCTATCGGCTCGACGGAGTGAAGCTCACGATCCCGCCGCTGCGCGATCGCTCCGAAGACATCCCGGAACTCGTCGAGTTTTTCATCGGCCGACACTCGAAAGCCATGAACAAGCGCGTCGCCGGAGCCACCAGCGAGACCGTCCGTGTGCTGATGTCAGCTCAGTGGAAAGGGACCGTCCGGCAACTCGACAACGCCATCGAACGAGCCGTCCTGATGTGCGACGGCCAACACATTCACCCCGACGACCTGCCACCAGAATTACTCGGCCTCGCTCAGCCTCTGCCCGACACGGATGATCTCCGTACCGCGTTGCGACACTACGAACGACTGCACCTCTCGCGAGTCCTCCGCCAATGGCCGGATAAACGCGAAGCCGCGAAACGCCTGAAACTCGGCCTCTCCAGCCTGTACCGCAAGATCGAAGAATTAGGGATCGACGTGTGATTGGAGACTTTTGAAATCAGCCGCGAAGCGGCGACGGAGTTTAGCCGGGGGCGAAAGCCCCCGGTTTGATGCCAACACCGAAACCAGAGCCCTGAAGGGGCGACACTCGGGCGATCTTGCGTCGCCCTTTCAGGGCTGAAGCATCATCGGCGCAGCTTTTCCGGGGGCTTACGGCCCCGGCTATAATCCGTCGCCACACTGTGACTCAGGACTGCAAGCAACGTGACTCGCGCGTCGATTGTGCCGACCCGAAAGGAACTTCTCATGCCAGTTCTATCCGACCTCTCCCGCCGCCACTGCCTCCAATCCTCCGCCGCCGGACTCGGATCGATCGCGCTGACGAGCCTCCTCGCCGACGACCAATCGCCGAGCGGCCAGACGCACTTCTCGCCGCGAGCCAAGCGGATCATCTACCTCTTTCAATCCGGCGCTCCCTCGCAGATGGACCTGTTCGATCCAAAACCGAACCTCGCCGACCTGCGAGCGACCGAGCTTCCCGATTCGATCCGCAAAGGCCAGCGGCTCACCGGCATGACCAGCCGGCAGGCGAGCTTCCCGATCGCTCCATCAATGTTCAAATTCTCGAAGCACGGCAAAGGAGGCGCAACGATCAGCGAACTGTTGCCGCACACGGCGAAGGTCGCTGACGAACTCTGCTTCATCAAGTCGATGCACACCGAGGCGATCAATCACGATCCGGCGATCACGTTCTTTCAAACGGGGAACCAACTCGCCGGCCGGCCGAGCATCGGCAGTTGGCTGGCCTACGGACTTGGCAGCGAGAACGCCGACCTCCCCGCGTTCGTTGTGATGATCTCCAACGGCAGTGGCAACCCTGCCGATCAACCGTTGTACGACCGCCTGTGGGGCAGCGGCTTTCTCCCCTCGAAGTATCAAGGGGTAAAGTTCCGCAGCGTCGGCGATCCGGTGCTGTATCTGTCGAACCCTCCCGGACAGGACGCGGCGACTCGGCGGCGAGTCCTCGATGATCTCGCCGAACTGAATCGGCTGAAGCTCGACGAGTACCGCGATCCTGAAATCGCCACGCGCATCAGTCAGTATGAGTTAGCGTACCGAATGCAAACGTCCGTCCCCGAACTGACCGACGTGTCGAGCGAACCGGAACACATCTTCGACCTCTACGGCCCCGACGCTCGCAAGCCCGGCACATTCGCAGCCAACTGTTTGCTGGCTCGGCGATTGGCCGAGCGAGGCGTGCGATTCATCCAACTCTTCCATCGCGGCTGGGATCAGCATCTCAACTTGCCGAAGGCGATTCGCGGCCAATGTCGCGACACCGATCAGCCCTCCGCCGCGCTGATCCTGGACCTCAAGCAACGCGGCCTGCTGGAAGACACGCTGATCGTGTGGGGCGGCGAGTTCGGTCGCACGGTCTATTGCCAAGGCAAGCTGACCGCCGAGGACTACGGCCGCGACCATCACCCGCGCTGTTTCTCGATCTGGCTGGCCGGCGGCGGTATTCGCGGCGGCTACTCGCACGGAGCGACCGACGATTTCTCGTACAACATCACCGAGAACCCAGTCCACGTCCACGACCTGCACGCCACGCTGTTGCACTGCCTGGGTATCGACCACACGCGGCTGACCTTCAAATTCCAAGGCCGCTACTACCGCCTGACCGACGTGCATGGCGAAGTCGTCAAGCCAGTGCTGGCGTGAGGATTGGCCGGAGAATGTGCTACCGTTGAATGGGCGACACAGTTATCGTGTCACGCGAACCTTCGAGCCTGATCTCAGGAAATCGTCATGCCTGTCTTGCAAGAACCGCCGTCCGTCCAATTCGTGACCAACTCCGCTGGGGAAAAGACGGCGGTGATCGTCCCGCTCGCGGACTATCAAGAGTTGCTCGAAGACCTCAGCGATTTGGCCGCCGTTGCCGAACGGCGTGACGAACCCACCGTGTCCCACGACGAACTCTTGAGTGAGCTGAGGCGCGATGGACACCTACCGCATTGAGTGGAAACGCTCGGCGACCAAGGAACTGCGGTCGCTCCCAGCACACATGGTGCAGCGGATCGTCGAAGCGGTGACGCAGCTTTCGGCCAACCCATTTCCGCCGGGAGTCCGCAAACTCTCGGGCGCGCAGCACACCTACCGAATTCGCGAAGGGGACTACCGCGTCGTCTACACGGTCACCGCCTCAACGCTGATCATCGAAGTCATTCGAGTCGCTCATCGCAAAGAAGTGTACGACCCATGAACCGCCTGACCGACGTGCATGGCGAAGTCGTCAAGCCGCTGCTGGCGTGAGTCGCACGCAATTCCGGGCGAGCCGGAGGCCGTTAGGCCCCGGACGTGTCGCGAGGGAAAGTCGTCCGGGGCCTGACGCCCACCGGCTCGCCAAGAATGGCTCATTGAGAGTCGCGCGAGGTATGAATGACCGGACGGACCAAATCCGTCTGCCGGCCATCTGCTTGTGTGAACAATGGCTTGTCTCTGGGATCCGGCTTACCTCTGGAGATGTGACAACCTGTGCTGGCAACAACCACGATGCCCAAGAGCAATGCCGTCAGAAGTCTCTGAAACCACATGTGACAACTCCTTCCGTCATTCGCATAGCAAGCGAATTGTTTGCCTGCGAACGCAGACTTTGAACAACCGCCGCTCATTCTCTCGTCGTCAGTTCGCTGGTTGGTCTGTTGAGGAAGATCTCGACCAATCGAGATTTTCTGGGACTTCACGGCTGACACCGCCGTGGGACTCGCTCCCGTGATCGCTGCCAAGTTGACAGAGCCAAGCCCACTCGCCGTTCGGACGGCATCGCAAAACCTCTGGCTATTCTGGCTCTTACGGCGACGGCCCTCCCGTGGCGCGCCGGTTGCTCTCCCCCGCCACACCCTGCCGGAGAGACTGTTGATTGGCAGGGCGGCCGGATGAATTCACGAGGTTTTGCCGACTCGGCGGCCTCGATCCACTCGCCCATCATGATTTGAGGAGACGCTGTGGCAAAGCTATTGGTTTTCGATGAGGACGCTCGCAAGAGCTTGTTGGAAGGTGCTTCCAAGTTGTCGCGGGCTGTCGCCAGCACGCTGGGGCCGCGCGGACG